>CAYYXJ010000095.1:0-10956 GCA_964475455.1 uncultured Clostridiaceae bacterium
ATGGTGGATTGTTGCGGCAGTTATAATATCCTTTGCCTTATCATTAGGGAAATATTTCCCATCGGCATCTATATCCCTGAAGTTATTTATAATTCTCTTTTTTAAATCTTTATGATCGCAATTCCCATCAGTCTTGCAATTACTAGTAAACTCCTTTAAATAACCGATTGTTTGCTCAACTACAAAAATCGTTCTTTTCCGGAACACCCGCTTATAGAATACCAGTGAAAATAAAAAATTCATGACAACTGCTATCAGCACACCTGAACCCAGAGCAAGCATCCTCAATGCAAAGGTTGAAATCACATCAGGGTTTCCTGAATCTGTATAAATTATTGCCTGTGTCAGATAAAAAGAAGTAAAAACGGCCATTATAGACATTCTGCGCCAATCAATTAAAAGAGTTACATATAATGTAACTGCTACAGCCAGAGGAACTGTGATTAGGTTTACTCCGCCTACTAAAACAACAATAACAGTAATTACTCCACCTATCAAAGAAGCAGTTATCTGATTAAGACCATTTTTAAGTCCTGAAATATTAACCGGTTCCAATGTGAGGACAGTCCCAAGCATCAAAGATATCATACCCTTGCTGATAAAGTTGTGATTTCTGAATAATGCATAACCGACAAACAGTGCAATGAATGTCTTCAACACAAAGAGAGGTGCATCAAACAACACAGCCTCTCTTTTCATTATAAATATCTTAATCAATTTTTTCATATAACCATTTGAATAATTTATTCTGCCCTTTTCTTCCTATACTTTCTTTTTACCAATACTATACCCAGGATTGCTGCACCTGCATAAACTGTCAGGGCTACAAATGTCCAAACATAGAATATCCCGTTTCCTGTCACTTCCGCCTGGGTTGAAAGTCCCAGAATCATCATAAGAAAAATTGCCGGAGCTGCTGCTATCCCGCTGCCAATAACCATGTTCTCCGGTACATTTGTTTTTCCATTCGGATCAAGTTCCTTGAGTAATGCCATACCTGTTGTAATAGTTCCTGTCCAGGTTCCGTATATTGTTACTATATGCTCGATTGTATCTGTCTTGTATATCCACTTACACATGAAGTATGAATAGAACATCATGAAAACACCACCGATTGTTGTAAGTGTAATAATGGGTCCGAAATACTCTTTTAAAACAGCGATTGATACTGCTGAAATCGAGGCTGTAATCATTAAATCAAAAACCGTGGAAGAAATTCGCTGGAGCATGAAATTATCTGAATAATGCTGCTTTACAACACCTTTTTCCCTTAGGAAAGTTAATATTTTTCTTACACCCATTGCGAATATTGCTCCCCAGAGGAAACTGAATCCCCACAGGAGTCCAGCCATGGTGCTGCCGAAAGACCCCAAAGGTCTAATCAAGCTATCCAGAACCGCCATGAATCCATAAGTTATTGCATAAACAGTTCCTATCAACACCAGCTGTATAGCCAGTTCATCAATATATACGGTTTTCTTCAGTTTAACCGTATGTTCTTCTGTGTCCGGTGATATATTATCAATTGTTTCAAGGTCAGGACGTGTGTCGCGCATGCGAACCTTTCGCTGCTTTCTGACAAGGAAATTCATAAAAGGAACCCCTCCCAGCAATGCCCAAAGAAAACCTATTGTTGCAATTGACAGGCCTATGTTTCCACCATTTGCAAACCCGACTTCATTTTCCCACTGTAACCCGGTGGCAACTGCCTGTCCTGGCCCCTGTGCAAACCCAAGTGGTAATAGCATACCAAGACTTTTAAATAAGTCAGGGTAAAACAATCCGGCAAGAATCAAAGTTACTGAAAGTCCTACTATTGCCTGAACTGCATAGGTTGTAACTGTCAGAAGACCGGTATTAACGATATCTTCACTGGTTTTGCTTCGTCTTTCCTTAAGCCCCAGTGCAATGAAGCCTATAGCCAGCATATGATACACCGCTTTTGTTAAAATATCCGTATCAAACGGAATAATCTTCAGAACTTCAGGTCCCAGTAGAAGACCGAAAATTCCTGCCAATATAGACAATGGCACCAAATGTTTCTTAAATAGCTTAAAACTATTTTTAATCAACAATGCCGCTCCCATTAATACAAATAGGTAAACAAACTGCATTACTCCGTCCCAGCCATTAGTCATGATGTCCCCCTGTTTATGCTTTGTGTGCATATAAAATTATTTCCAGTTAATAATATCATGTTACAACTTAAAATTAAATAGTTTTTATAAGCAGGTACTAAAATCTAATAATAATCAACTTCCGGTAGACTTATAATGCCTTACACCCGGTCTGCCCCAACCCTTGCTACAACATTTATGTCAGTAAATTCGGGACCAATGTCTTGTTTTCAACAAAATCATAACTCCTTAGGCAGGTCGTTTAATTCGGAAACTGCTCGCCCAAGCAAACCGAATAATTTTTGCGTTCCGGGGTGTACATTTTCTTTGCCAAGTTCATTTCTACTTTTTGTTAGTAAATCATCGATTTACTAACATTCGAACCGGTATAAGGATTGGGGGTTGTTCAGTATTAATATTTTACACCACTTCGGAGGTTTACAAGAAATCAGGGATAGTCTCCAGAAATCCAAAAAGCCTCTGCTATGATGCATCCTATACACCGTATCAGAGGCTTTCTTATACTTTTAAAAGTCTTTAACTAATTATCCTCAGCAATCAAGCTTTATCACTCCAGCATATATTGTGCTATATATTCATAACCATCTACAAAGTTTGCCGGAAGACCAGGTGTGCCTGTTGCCGGGCTCCAGCTATTGAAGATGTGGAATTCAGAGCTATCGTAGTACCCTGTAGGAATTCGTTCAAAAAGGATTGGCTGCCCTACTATTCCCTTAACAATGATTTTTGTTTCACCATAACTGAAAGTTAAATACTCATCGTCGGGAGTTGTGGAATAAGGATTTATACCTGCATTAAATGTAACAGAAGCCACACTTGATGAATCGCTGACATAAACAGCCTTAAATGTAGTGTTCTGTACAGCGATATCAAACATTGTCGTATCCCAACCTGCAAAAAACATGTTTGCAGGAGGTGTTGGGTCAACCGGATAAGCTATGCCGTCTCCAATAAAGGTGTTTCTATAAAGGTCATTACCTTCTCTTTCAAATACCACGCCTGTGCCTGCAATTACATTCGATGAAAAACTTCCGCCATTGGAATCAAAGGTAATCTTTACTATATTTTCAGAATAAACTGCCATCACTTCCTCGTTAGACACACCAAATACTGCAGCTGCCGGATTCCAGTTTGAGAACTCTGCGCCTGCCTTGGTTGGCTTAATCATGAAACTTACATTCTCACCAGTCATACCCTTAAATGCAATGGTTTGATTACCGTTGGCAAAGACTCCCCCTGCTGCATTGAATGTAATCGTCTTTACACTGTCTGTGTCACCGGTGTAAATGGCTGTATAGGTTACAGAGCTTGTTATCTTGTTTTGTATTGCTGCACTCCAACCGGCAAAGAACTGTCCGTCTGCCGGATTTGGATCAGGCGGATAGTATGCAAAATCATTGTAATGATAGGTTTTATTTATATTAGTCCCTGAAAGCGAAAATCCTGAGCCGGTCAAATTCACATTACTATAAGAACCGGCCCCTGCATTAAATGTCACTGTATAGTTGACTGAACTTTCTGTATACTGAGCTTTGAGTATTGTGTCTTCATAAACTAAATCACTCATCATACCATTATTTCTTGACCATCCGCTGAACTCATAACTGTATATATGGTTAGCGTCAATCTTTGTCGGGTTAGCAATCCCCGGTTCTATTTCTTCAAATGCCGGCAGTGCTTCTGAATACTTGACAGTCGTCGTTTTAATCGTTGTTCCATCAGAAAAAGTGCCTCCGTTTGCCTTATATGTAACAGTACAATTAATCGGTGTTTCTTTGTATTCTGCAGTCAGGGTATCCACAGCAAACGCAAGTGAGTTACCGGCTGATGACGTCCATCCAATGAACTTATAAGTTGTATTCACCGCATCTGCCTTTTTAGGAGCTGTGACTAAAGCCGGTTTTTGATTATGTGGCAGCTCTTTTCCATGTTCTACATAGAAAACCTTATTAATTAAAGTCCCGTCAGCAAAGATTCCCCCATCGGAAACGTATGTTATGGGGTGGAATACTTTTTCACTGTAAATGGCATAATAGGTTACATCTTTTAAAATTACTCCCAATTGATCGGTTTCCTGTCCATATTTTAGCTCACTGCCTTTGTAACCATATTGGGTAGTATCCGCATTACTATCAGCATTCCATCCGTAGAAGGTAAATCTGTGTTCGCTTCCGGTATCATCTATGTAGTTTGTTTTTGTCGGTTCTGACAAAAAGCCGATATTTGTATTGTTAGTACCTGAAAATACAGTCTGTAACTCCACACCGAAATTTCCGCCGTTAACATCAAATGTTACTGTTGATTCTCCGATGTGCGCTCCCGTTTTAAGAGCAAACCATGTGGTTAAAACCGGGTATCCGCTGCTGTCTTTCGTATCACCGAATTTATAACCTTCCGGAACTACCCAATCGGTAATTTCATATGCGAATCCATCCGGAGAATTGTTGCTTGGAGAAAACAACAGTGGTATATCTTCCTTCATCTTGGATATATCAAATGTTTCTCCATATCTGCCTTTGTAAATATAAACTTCACCCGTACCGGATATATTAATTTCATAGGTGATGTCAGGGACGTATGTTATGTTCTTATAATAGATTTTCTCACCAGGATAACAGTATTGATAAAACCCATTGACCATTTCCGTAGATTTCCAGAGAAATTCTAATTCTTTGCCATCTGCACCTACTAAACCCGGGACTTCAATCATATATTTATCATTTTCTATTTCAAAATTGACACCCTTGTATTCTTTAGGCGCATTATTCTTACAATCCCAGCCATTAGTTTCAAAAATAGTTGTTTCTACTTCTCCTGTAAATTTTGTATAAACAGGATAGCAGAGTCTTTGGTAACCCATATATTCATTACTAGCATTATCAAAATCGGTAACATCCCAACCAGTATGCCGGTAATTTACACCATCTATCAGGACATCACTTAGCTCCGGACCAACACTCATTAAGGTTTCATCACCACTTTTAACGATTTTAGACATTACATATTTGTTGTAATAATCTACATAAACAACCGAATTGGATTGGCGCTGATCACAAAAATAGAAGATTTCACAATATTGTTTTGAGAATGGGTCATATACATCACCTGGTTGTAGCTTAATCCACTCACCGTTCTCATTTTCACCCATCCAATATAATGACGAAAAATATTCATCCGGGAAATTATTTGCCGGAAAATCCGGTGCTACATAGTCAGTTTCATTATTCTTATAAAAATAGTAGGGTATACCGCCGAAACGCGATACTGTAGGAGCCGAATAATAATAGGCATAAATGTCCTGCTTTGCAAAAATACCATATTCTCCAATTGTTATAACAGGTGTTTTCTTAAAATCTATCTTACTGTCATCACTGATATACCCACTGCCATAAGACTGCCAGTATGCAAATTCATAGGAGTAATACAACCTGCCGTTTAGATCTCTGAAAGTACGGGCGGGGAAATTTTCTGTATTTGGTGGAGTGACCATTCCGTCATAAGGCGCCATACCATTATATGGAGCCTCTGTAACAAGCGGATAGGCATCTACAGTTATCTTGTCTTGATATTCTTTACCATTTTCATCATAGTTATAATAATAAAAGTTAATAGGCACTTTAATAGGATTGGCATCTAAGAAATAAGATGTATTTTCATATATTGGCCCTAGATCGGCAGGTTCACCATCTTTTGAAATACACCATTTGGGTGCGTTGGCATCATACTCATACACTGCATTTTTAGGATCTTGCTTCCAGGCAATAAGACTTGGTTCAATTGGTATAAAAGATTTATAGACGGATTGACTCTCAATCAGCTCTCCTCGTTGATCAAAGAATGATACCTCATATAATTTAAAATCCTTCAAATCCTGTTCATTCTTAACGTAGATACAATTTACAGTTTTATGCATTGGTTCACTACTAATAAGAGACAATGCATCTTTAACCTCGATTACCACCTCAAATTGCATAGCATCCGGACAATTAACTGTATCCACTGTTATGATACCGTCCGTATCTATAGTTATATACTCTGCATAAGGATACACAAATTCGGTGCTGTAATATGTTGCTCCATTTTTTATATACTCTTTTGCCACATATTTCCCCAACTTAACAACCCGATATTTATCCTGGGTAAGCATTGTTGATCTATTTGCCAGTCCGCTAACCAGATTGACTTTAGCAACTGTTACAACATGGTTTTTTTCATCGCCTTCATATTCTAAGGTTTTAACGTTTTCTGCAAATAAATTCAGCTTATTACCACTAAAAGCAACCGAGTTATAATCATCAACAAAATCGACAATTTTTTCAGCGCTTCCCATAGAAAACAGCGGCCAGGTTTTATTATAAATAGGGACGCTCCCATCCCACTTAAAGGCTCTCCAAACAAAACTGACGTCTAAGTATATACCTGACTCCAGATATATCCCTCCCCTTATAGCAAAACTCTTGGTAACACCATCCAAATTTTCAATTACCCTTCCTGCAATCTGCACATAACCACTTAGCTCTACATATACACCGGCTTCTGCCCGTATACCCACATACAGAACTTTACTAAGGCCGGTAGGACTTATTCCCAGAGAAATGGACAACCCCATGCGCACTCCTACTTTACCTTTCAGAGTAATATCATATTCAAATTTAGACATTAGTTTAAAATTATAATTTTCATAATCTGCTTCTTTGGCAATAGGAACTACAGCTAAATATGCTTTCTTTGTAGAATTATAAGTATCAATATCCATAGCTGCGTTTCTTGTTATGGTAAGCGTTGAATTCGTTACTGTAAAATTTGCAGCCAAAGTGGCCTGAGCACCAATTTTCAAATGTGCTTTTATTTCTATTGATATATCAACTACTCCGCCAACATTGAAAATTATGCTGCCCAGTGGGATTTCTGCTATATCTTCATAGCTTAGTTTATCCCCGGTAAACATCCCGCTCTCTTCAACATCATCAATATAATCATCTGTACTGCTTATTTCAATCAATTCTTTGACAAGATCTTTGGCTAATGCTGACTCATTAACACTGAATTCCAAAGATGGGCTGTCACTTTCCGAAGAATTGGGTGCATTACTGGGATTAGGTGATGCACTTTGCTCATCATCATTGTCAGCAACTGGCTTTTTCCCTGTAAAGGCAACGGTTACCTCAAACCCAAACCCAGTCTTTGAAGTTTTTTCCATTCTGGTATCCTGGTAAGTATATTCACCACCTTCTTTACCTAAATAATCAATAACAAATTGATTACCAAGATACTTGTTTTCTGCATTGTATAGAATTGTATTTCCCGAAGGGGTAATAATTGTTTCCTGAGTAAAATTAATTGATAAGCTTACCTCTGCATAAGAGCCTATTGGAAGTTTCATATCACTGAAAGTTATTCCAAATAAAATCTCAGCTCCGCCTACTTCTGTTTCCTCTATTGAAAATTCCGGTGTTATCGTAATACCATTAATATCAAATTCCAAAGATAAGAATTCCTGCCGCGCTTCCTCAGTCACAATTTTCAATAAGTTTTGTACTGTTGGTGTTTTTTTTGTATTCTCAAACAATCTTGTTGCATAATCCTTAAACTCTGTATCATTATAAATAACATTCCTTATATTATTAATCAGAGCTACTTCATCAGACAACAAAATAACCGCATTATCCCCACCGTTAAAACTAAGTTCAAATTCATTAAAAATATCAGACATAATAGGTTCTATCACTTCTAATGTAACAACACCGGTTTTTTCATCCATTGTAAAATCAATAACTTTATAATACTGAATGACAACATCAGCAGTGTTTGTCAATGCAATAACTGAACCAAGCATCAAAATATCAGGTTTCTCTGCAACAATAATCGTATCAACATCCTTATCTAAATATATACCTTCATCATCTGAATATTTATGTATGTTGTATGCTCTGTCAATCAGATTATCAGTTTTAACAATTATGATATCATCAACTTTTTGTATATTGTTTACATTTGGAATGGCTATTTGGAATGTATACTCATTTATCCCTTCCATAGACACATCTTCATCCCCTGCCGTCATAAACCGGGTAATTTTATCATCGACGAGGGAAACACTGTACACTCCGACTTCAATACACTCCTGTTCTGAATAGAGCTTATATAATCCATCCCCTTCATTTGAAATTTTAAGTTCAGCTTCTGTATTACAGAAGTCATTAAAAACTATATACTCTTGCCAGTTTGAATCAGTGAGCTCCTCTGTCGATGAAATCCTAAAAGAAATGTCTTTTGCGCAAAAACCCAAAGTACCTGTTGAATTATCTATGACAACAGGTTCAATATATTTTGCATGGAGTGTTATATCCAACAATAAAGCTTCGCCTTCATAGGCTGCAGAACATTCTTCATCATAATACCAACCCACAAACTGAAACCCATTCTTGAAGGCAATAGGATAATTCTCCTTTGTCAGGGATGCACCGCTGTCAATCATCACACTTTCAACAGGATCACCTCCGGCTGTATTAAATGAAACAGTAATTGGTCCGGTTGGTTTCAACACTGCATTGGCAGGCACACCATCATTAAGCAGCACCACAATAGACAGCACAATGCCTATTACTACTAATATAGAGGCACCAGTGATTATCCATATTTTCATACCCTTTTTCTTTTCAAATAACATGACTTGCCCTCCTAATGCGATGATTTATAGAATTATTGTTGACTGGTTCCTGAATTGATCATATAACTTCAGTTACTTTCATTTTGGGATGCAGTTCTCTTATTCAATAGCTAAATTGCTGTTATTTCCAGCATAATTCCGCAAAAATAACCATGACAATTACGCCTTATATCTATTATATTTCAAAGCTTGTAATTGTGATATCACCCATAACGGGTAGTCTTTTTGTAAAAAAGTATAACAAATAATTGTCACCTTATACTCTATGTAATATAATGATTGAGATAGTCGTCTACTGCATAATTTATATTTTGTTTAAGAAAATAATTTGGTATGAAAAAGTTTTTTATGAACAGAGAAATACAAGCATTTATACATAATCAGGCAATTATTTCATTAGCATATAACTTCTTCATGAGTTATATGTTTAATAATCATTATTGCTCAGGCTTTTACAATGGTATATTTAGGGTTGAAAAAAATGGAATTACTTAAGATTAAAAAATGACTTTTATAGCGCCTGATTAACATGAAAGAGAAACTATGAGCATAAAACAAATCAATGACTTGTCAGATTCCAGTGCCATAGACAGCAATCTGGAAACAGCCGCTCAGAATGAGTATGCCAAGTTTTCAGAATACTTAAAGGTTTGGGATTATGAAGGTATCCTTTCACTCGATCTGCGCCATATGACTATGGTCCGTATTAATGATATTCCATTTGAACTTATTGCAGCCGAAATAGTATCAAAATGTCCTTATGAAATTAAATGCAAATATCCTGCAAAATTTCTTCGGCTTGCTTTTGAATTATATTCAGGTGGTTTAGCTGTCGAATACTCTGGGCTTATGGACGAAATTAAGACTATGATACCTTCTTTGTCATTATCAGAAAGTGAAAAACAGCATTTACTGGGCGAATGGACAATTATTTCAGCTTTACCTGATTCCCGCAACATTCAGGTTGTTGTAGAAAAATACGAAAGAGCAGCTGAACTTATGAATGGTAAATCATCCGTGATTGATGCCGCAGACTCCATTATAACCGGACATGGTATCCTGGGTTACTATTTATTAACACCCGGAACCACTGAAGAAATTGAACCACTGATATCACGAATTGCTGATTTGTATTCCGGGTTTACTGGAGAACCACTTATTGGTATGGATGTACTGTATAAAGCGTCGGTTGCCTATTATAGAGGTAATTTTGCTGAAGCACAGAAATTGGCATATAAAGCTTCTTATATGTTAGAAAAAACAAAACAAGATATTTTACAAATCAGTGCCGGAGAACTTTTAGCTCTTATTGCGATGTGTATGGGAGATTCAAACTGCTTTGAAGAAGCGATCGATTATCTTACCAATGTAACAAAAAACAGCAAAAATCCTATCCCCTGTCAAGGTATAACAGAACTTATTAAATGCGGACTTTTAAGCAAAATAGGCGGATGCCTTCAGACAGAAGACTGGATAAAGTCTTTTGATATTGTAAAAGGCAAATATGGAACAGGTCCGTACAACGATAAAAATGTAGCAGGAAATGAACATTATGCTCCGGCTTACTTTTCTTTATCATGCTGGTATCATACAATTTATCTTTTTGAGAGCAGACAATACTCAAGGGCTTTTGCAGTAGCTGACCTCATGCAGAAAGCACTTGGCGAAGTTAATAATGTATTTATTCTTGAATGCTATTTTGTGTTGATGACAGCCAGCTGCTATGTGAAGTTTGGCGAAAGAGAAAAGGCAATACCCTTAGTTGAAAGGGCAATTGAACTAGCTCTTCCCGACGGTTTTTACATGCTGTTGGTTTATTTTTCAGCTTCTTTGGACGGACTGGTTGAAAACTGCTTAAAAAACCGGGATACAGATGATTTAAAGAACCTCCGCCATATCAGTAAAGTGTTTATCAGCGGAATCAATCTTATTAAACTGGAATTGA
The DNA here is from genome assembly GCA_964475455.1 of uncultured Clostridiaceae bacterium. Classification (GTDB taxonomy): domain Bacteria; phylum Bacillota; class Clostridia; order DUPQ01; family DUPQ01; genus JAFGQE01. The sequence goes on from CAYYXJ010000095.1 coordinate 10,754, forward strand.
TTGAAGTGGAATTACCGGATATTCTTACCAATAGAGAAAAGGATGTTGCAGGTTTAGCATCAAAGGGCATGAGAAATTGCGATATTGCAAATGCACTGGGTATATCTTCAAACACCGTAAAAGCGCATTTAAAATCCATATTTGAGAAACTTGAAGTAGACAAGCGCAGTGAATTATGGTCCAAATTAAATGAATAGCTATTT
>CAYYXJ010000096.1:0-1162 GCA_964475455.1 uncultured Clostridiaceae bacterium
TAGCAAAGAACGTGTCATATATAGATATGTATTAAGCGGTTAATTATGATTCCGGAAGCTAATATTCAAAGTTACTCCAATAGCAAATAATGTCCAAAAAACAGGAGCTGTATTAACATTACTATCAAAAACCAGACAACTTATAAAGTATCCAATGATTCCGCAAAACAGAGCTGTACGCAATACCCGTGTTCCTGATAAACCATTATCCTTAATTAACAGAATCAAAGAATCTATTAGGAAGTAAGCAAAGGCAAGAATAAGGATAATCAATGCGATTATTCCGGAATCGTGGGCTACTTGGATAAAGTAATTATGCGGTTTCCCAATAACTACATTAAATCTTCCGGTCATGTTAATTTTGCCAATAACGTCATATTGTGGAAAATGAAGGAAAAAAGTATCGGGGCCATTTCCAATGAAAATGGTTTCCTTTAGCAGCGGCAGAGAAGCAGCCCATATATATCCTCTGCCATGGAATGTCCTGACATTTTCGTATATGAATTCATTTCTGTCGACGGGCATAATCTTTTGAAGTTCACCAGCCATACCAGGGACCATTATTCCATTTTCGGTCATTGAAAAGAGCATTTCTCTTATGCCTGCTTTGACACCGAAAACCTGAAACTCATCATCAGCCTTTATTAAGTAGTTTTCATAACCTTCATCACTGAAATAGTAAAAATGACCTGGAATATCATTTTCCCCTTCATCATATTGTGTGAGCGGAATATTCTCTCCATCCGGATTTTCCACCAAAATGGTAGAACCGGTGTTTATTACTCTGAAATCCTTGTCGGTTGTATCTATGTAGACATCATTTTGGTTCAGAATGAGATCATTGATGTAGATTGATGTATCTTCACCTGTGCCGATTACCATTTCCCTGGACAGATTACTTATGTTAAGTCTTTCTGCAACAAGATTACCAGTAAATATATTTGTGAGAAATAAAAGACCAATGACTATTACTGCCATCATAACCACATTAATTACATTTCTTTTGATATATGGAATCGAAAAGAAAAAGAGCAGTATAAGCGAAATGCTTACTGCATAATATGCTCCGCCTGAAGCACTTCCAATCACACACAGTAACATTGTATATATCAAAAGACTTGCTACTGCTCTGCTGCTGTTGCTCTTGACTGTAGCAAACAGT
>CAYYXJ010000096.1:1172-10780 GCA_964475455.1 uncultured Clostridiaceae bacterium
CCATATAGTTTGTGCTGGCCAATGTTGAGTATGATGTATTGAGCCCCTGTGTCGTATTTATTTCATATGGGAATTTTTCAGTTGGAAGCATATTAAGAACTTTTTTAATGAATTGTGATTTATATGGATCAAGCCCAAAGAATTGAACAACCCCAATTAGTGTAATTATTGCCGCAGATACCATCAGTGGATAGAAAACTGCTTTTACCTTTTCTTTTGTATCAATTATATTGACTGAATAAATGAACATAATACAATATGAAATAATTACCAATGTTCCTTCGTTTCTCTCAGGCCCGCCCAAGAATGCAACCTGCGGGTATTTGGATAGTATGGCAGATAATAATGTGAGAAGTGCATAAATTATCACCGCCGATATTATAAAATTAAATTTAAACTTAATTTGCTTTTTTATTACTTTAATTCCTAAAATTATTAAAGCAGACAACGCACAGGCAAGTATCAGTATCATCTTATAAAAAGTGAAAGGGTCTGCTGAAAAAGACAGGTTTAAAGATGCCTTGGAGACGGTTTCACTTAAATTGATAAACTTGTTATAGACTATCAAGGGAACAATGGATGAGAAAATGATTATCGGAATCAATTCAAATATTGTTTTTCTGTCAAGTTTTGGTTTTTTCATAGTATTCCCCCCATGTTAATATTAATATAACAGAAAAAGCCGGCAAACATGATTTAAATCGGGTAATTATTATTATAAATAGTGCCAACCGAAAATGTCCCATAATTGGTTGGTTATGCATATACATTGTAAGATTTGTATATTTGGATGTAATTGGGTATAATGTCATTGACAGGTTAGATATATAAAAGTTGACTGTCTAAGCATTTTGGACTTAAAAGGGAGGTGGGCATAAGATGCAGGTTACAGACGTACGCATCAGGAAAATTGCAACCGGCGGCAAAATGAAAGCTGTGGTTTCCCTGACAATCGATGAGTGCTTCGCGATTCATGACATCAAAGTAATTGAAAGTCAGAATGGGCTATTTATTGCAATGCCTAGTAGAAAAACTCCGGATGGACAATTCAAGGACATTGCACACCCAATTAACTCAGAAACCAGAAAAATGCTTGAAGAACTTATCCTTGAAAAATACAGGGAAGTAGAGGATGAGCCGGAACCTGTGGAATAAAGAGAAATAATTTTCACAGACAAGTGAATACAGCGGTTAGTCGTTAATATTGCATTATATGCCGTAAGCGGGTTCTTGCGGTTTTTTTATGATTATTTTTCCCGGGAAAAAAATATTGTTTATGTTGTGAATTTATGCACTTGAATATATAATTGTGTTGCGGAGGACACATGATAATTGACATCCACGCCCATCTCTGGGGCGAGGCGTATGAAGAAAACAAAAGACAAATAATCAAGTCATCCAAACTCTTTGGTTTCAACAGAGTCTTTATATCATCCTTGTTATCCTACAACCCCGATGAAGCGGAAATACAGTTTCTAAATGACCTTACCGGTAGTTTCATGAAAGAAGAACCGGAACTCATAGGTGGATTTGTTTACTTGAATCCTAACCATGAAAATTCAATTGAAATAATGAAAAAATACATTGATGCAGGTATGAGCGGGGTTAAATTATGGGTTTCTGTGCTTTGTGATGACCACAGTGTTGATCCAATAGCAAAGCAGTGCATTGATTTTAATGTGCCGATGCTTGTACATTCATTCCACAAGGCAACAGGTCAGCTGGAAAATGAATCAACGTCGGAAAATGTCAGGAATCTGGCTGTTAGATTTCCTGAACTCAGAATAATCATGGCTCATATGGGTGGCAACACATACCATGGGCTGAGGTGTATTTCAGACCTTCCGAATGTATTTCCTGATATCTCAGGAACCCCGATCGGCAAGGGGGAAATAGATTATGCGGTAACCCAAATAGGAGCAGACAGGTTGCTTTTCGGAACAGATATGCCTTATGGCGGAAGACAGTGCATAGCTCAGATTGAAGATTCATGTCTGTCTGATAAAGATAAGGAAAAAGTGTATTACAAAAATGCACTCAAGGTGTTGGGAATTGAGTAATTTTGACTACAATTGCTATATAGGCCGATGGCCATTCTCTAAATCCAGGAATGCAGATTTTGACTGCCTGGTTAAAATCCACGAAGCGCACGGTATAACACACGGATTTGTCAGCAGTCTTGAATCAATTCTTTGCAATGACCCCATGGAAGAAAATCTGCAACTGGCTGCTATGCTGAAATCAACTGATTATGATATTGTTCCTTCATTCAATCCACTGCTTCCCAACATCGAAAGGGATTTCAGGATTTCTGATGAGAGCTTTGATTATAAGGCAGTGCGCGTATATCCAACCATCCACGGATATGATTATGATTCCATGGAACTTGAGCATTTGATTGCAATTGCAGTCGAAAGAAACAAAGCTGTTTTCATCCAGACTACCTTTGGTGATATCAGGATGGATTATCTCATGAAGCAAAAGCCTGCTGATATCATGAAGATAAGTGGTCTCATAAAAAAAGCCGAGGGAACCAGGATTGTATTTTGTAACCTGAGAATAAATGAAATCAGACAATTGGGTGATGTGTTTAGAAATTCAGATGATATATACTTTGATATGTCAGAGTTGAAACACAGTATGTTTGCAATTGAGGATATTGTTACTGAAGGACTTGAAGGGAAAATGGTTTTCGGATCCTTTTATCCGATGTTTGATTTTTCAGGAGCTTACATACACTTCAAAGGAACAACGCATTCAACCCGGGATAAAATCCTCGGTAAAAATATATTCGAAAGAGGCACATTATGAAATGCAGAATTGAGCAGATGGATTATTTCGCAAAATTTGCAGCAAAGAAGGTTTTCGGGTTGACTCCACTTGAGCATCTTGAAAAAAAACTCAAGGAAATAGGTTATGAGATTGATGAAAACGCCTCGGTGATTTTCAATGACGATATGTTCTACCTGGATGTGTTCATTCTCCAGAAAGGGGCTACAGTATCCAGGGATATGCATTACGAAATACACTCGGGCCATCAGTATCACAATGCCAGGCTTTCCGTGAAAAGGGAAATAAATACAGAACTCATTAACAAAGGGGTGGATATCTTAAATATCCATGACACATATATAGATGTAACGGTAAGCATAGCTCCGGGCACCGTAGTTCAACCCAACACACATCTGAGAGGAAATACAATTATAGGTGAAAACTGTTTAATCGGACCCGATTCAATCATTGAAGACAGTGAAATAGGTGATGGCAGCGAAATACTGAAATCTGTTGTGAAGCAAAGCAAGCTAGGCAAAAATTGTATGGTAGGACCGTTTTCTCATGTCAGACCCGGTAATGACATCGGAAACAATGTAAAAATCGGGGCATATGCTGAGGTAAAGAATTCTGTTATACAGGACAAGACAAATCTGGCGCATCTTGTTTACATCGGTGATTCTGACGTTGGAAGAAACTGCAATCTTTCATGCGGGGTTATAACTGCAAATTATGACGGCAGGGTCAAGAGCAGGACTATAATAGGAGACAATGCATTTGTCGGATGCAATTCAACTTTGATAGCACCCGTAACAATTGCAAATGATGCTTATATTGCAGCCGGCTCAACGATTACTGATGATGTGGGTGAAGGAGACCTGGCCATAGCAAGACAGAGGCAAATTATAAAAGAGAACTGGGTAATTGAAAAAGGTAGAAAAAGGGTTGAAAAACCTTAGAAAATAGATATATATGCAGGGCACACCGAGGAATTATTTGATATAATTTATTAGCAGGGGGACCATTAAATGAGAGTAAACAATTCAAGTGCAGGAGATCTGGGTCTTGTTCTGTTGCGGGGCAGCAATGGATTTGGACGACTTGTAGATGAAGATCTTGTATTCAAGAGGCGCGGTGAAAAGAAAACCTATGTTATCAATATCAGCGATGTGCGGTTTTCTAATGGTGAAGGAAAGGTTGTCCTGAAGGAAACCGTCAGGGGCAAGGATATCTATATACTGGCGGACGTTGGAAACTACAGCTGCACATATAATATGTTCGGATATGAAAACCGTATGGGTCCTGATGAACATTTTCAAAGCATAAAGAGAGTTGTGTCAGCAATCGGAGGTAATGCATCAAGGATAAATGTCATAATGCCTTTGCTGTATGCCGGACGTCAGGACGCACGTAAAACCAGGGAATCGCTGGACTGTGCCATTGCCTTGCAGGAACTAAGGGCACTGGGTGTTGATAACATCATAACAGTAGACGCCCATGAACCAAGGGTTGAAAATGCAATTCCATTGATAGGATTTGAAAACCTATATCCCACATTCTATATGCTGTCATCAATCATCATGAGTGAGAACAAGGTCGAAGGTGATATCAGCAACCTAAAGATAATAAGCCCTGATACAGGAGCTATGAACAGGGCATTGTACTATGCCCAGGCAATAGGCAGCGATGTAGGGGTATTCTATAAAAGGCGGGATTACACAAGGATTGTAAATGGTAAAAACCCCATAATTGAACATGCCTACATGGGAGGTCCCCTTGAAAACAACAATCTCCTTATAGTCGATGACATGCTTTCATCCGGGGATTCCATAATGGATATAGCTTATCAGGCAAAGCAAAGAAATGCCGGGGATGTGTATGTGGCGGTAACCTTTGCATTCTTCACCGAAGGTGTTGAAAAATTTGACAAGGCATACGAAGATGGAATAATAAAGAAAATATACTCATCAAATCTTTCATATATACCGGATAACATCAGGGAAAAACCTTGGTTTGTGGAAGTTGATATGTCAGATATGATTTCTGATGTAATAGACAGGCTCAACTATAATATTTCCCTCAGCGAGATGTTCAATGTAACCCACAGGCTCAAGGAACTTGAAGAGTATCTCAAATTGACAAATGCATGATGATTTGTTCAAAACCGGTTAGGACACTGTGATATAATTGCCGGGAAGGAATTATAATGCCAATGAAACCATATTTAGTCATCGGTCTTGGTAACCCAGGGTTGAAATACAGGAAAACCCGCCATAACATGGGCTTTATGGTCATTGACTATTTGTCTGAAAAACTGTCTTGTACTGTAAAGAAATCAATGTGCCGCGCCCATGTCGGAGAGACAATTTATAAAGGCCGCAAGTTTATTCTTGCAAAACCTCAGACATATATGAACAATAGTGGTGAGGCTGCAAGAGAACTTTTGGAATACTATAACCTGGAGCTTGAGAATCTGATTGTCATTTATGATGACATGGATGTGGATATAGGAAAAATCCGGATTAGGAAAAAGGGTGGTTCAGGTACCCACAACGGCATGAAGTCAATGCTTTATCATCTTCAGGATGAAGAATTCATAAGAATACGGGTTGGAATAAGCCCCGGTGGCGACAGGGATGCCATTAGTTATGTACTGGGAAAGTTCAGTAAAGCTGAATATAAAGAAGCCTTCGAAGGAATAGAAAAAGCAGCCGACTCTGTTCTTGAAATAATGCAAAACGGAATAGATGCTGCAATGAATAAATTTAACGGGTAACATGGAAGTATTAACAAGACCATTGACAGAACTTCCCCAGTTCAGGGGAATACTTGAAACCATGTCCATGAACCGGGGCCCCGTCGGGGTCAACGGAATGGTGGATTCTGCCTGTGCACTTTTTATGCATGCTCTTGCAAAGGAGACCGGTAAACGCTGCCTCTTGGTTACCCACAGCAGAATGAGGGCAGGGAAATTATACGGTGCTTTAAAAACATACAGGAATGATGACCTGGTGTACTTCCCTGCAAGGGAAATAATGCCATTTAACATTGAAGCCAAAAGTCATGGATATGAAAGTGCCAGGGTTAATGCGCTTTTTAAGTTTGCGACCAATGATTTTGCAATTGCAGTAGCTCCGATTGAAGCGCTTTCAATCAGACTCAGAAACAAAAAAAGCTTTCTTTCAAACATCCAAAGATTAGAAAAGGGAAAAGAATACAAACGGGCGGAGCTTCTTGAAAAACTCATTGTACTCGGTTACGAAAAAAGTGATCGTGTGGAAAGTGAGGGAATGTTCTCAGTAAGAGGAGATATCCTTGATATATTTTCCCCCGGCAGTGAAAACCCCAGAAGAATTGATTTCTTTGGTGATGAGGTTGAAAGAATAAAGGAGTTTGATGCTGAATCCCAGCTGTCGGACAATGAAGAAGATACATTTATAATCCTGCCCTGTAACGAGCAATGCGGTAGTACTGAAGGAATCACAGGATATCTGAAAAAGCAGAAGTCACTTCCTGCAAATGTGCAAAGGGACTATGAAAGAATCAGCAATGGACTCATGCATTTTCCCATGGACAAGTATTTTGGCCTAGAAGGGGATACTGCTCTGGCTCTTTCATACATAGATGGAGACACAATAATTGTAATGGACAATGACAAAAGGGCAGTCAGAAAAATGGATGCTGCCCAGGCAGAGTATGGAAAAACATATGAGAAATTGCTTGAAACCAAAAGTGCTCTTCCTGAATCTGCAAACATGGTTGCTGGATATTATGAAATTCTGGCCGGTAGAAAAATATCAATTGTGCTTCCTGATATAACAGGAGCAGATGAAGAAACCGGAATTTACAGGAGCTTCAGTATTCTTACCAGGGAAAATCCTTCATATGGCGGAAGAATGGACCTGCTTTTGCAGGATATACGAAAGTGGCGTGGAATCGGCAGAAGAGTGGCAATTGTTGCTCCGTCTAAAAGAAGCAGCGGGATAATTTCTGAATATCTTGAAAGCAACGGTATAATTCCCTCAGTTATAGAAAAGTATGATGAAGATTTGATACCGGGAACGGTTTCGATTTTGCTTGATGGTCCTGCAGAGGGGTTTGAAATCCTGGAATCGGCATTAAGTGTAATCGGCAGTGGAAAGATTTTCAGAAAAAGCAGGAAGAAAGAAAAGAAGACCGGCAAGCCTGCGGGCAGTGAATTCTTTTCTGATTTGAAAAAAGGTGACTACGTTGTCCATGATGTCCATGGAATCGGTAAATTTACCGGAATCGAGAACATTAAGGCAGCTGGTATTAGAAGTGACTATATGAAGGTGGAATACAGGAATGGCGATGCTGTGTATATTCCTGTATCCAAGCTGGATTCTATTCAAAAATATATCGGGTCAGGTGGAAGTGCTCCTCGTTTGTCAAAGATGGGGGGGCGCGAATGGGAGACCACCAAGGCAAAGGTTAAAAAATCTGTTGATGCCATTGCCAGGGATCTTGTTGAATTATATGCAAAAAGAAAAGCTGAGAAAGGTTTCAGGTATTCGCCTGATACAATCTGGCAGGTTTCATTTGAGGAAGAGTTTCCATATGAAGAAACACAGGACCAACTTAAATGCATAGATGAAATTAAAGAAGACATGGAATCCGACCACATAATGGAAAGGCTCCTGTGCGGCGATGTGGGTTACGGAAAAACCGAAGTAGCACTAAGAGCTGCTTTCAAGGCTGTTATGGATGGAAAACAGGTTGCTTTCCTTGTTCCTACAACGGTTCTTGCATACCAGCATTTCATGACTTTTACTGAAAGACTTAAAAACTTTCCTGTTTCAATCGAACTTATGTGCAGGTTCAGAAGCAAGGAGCAGCAGAAAAGGACAGTCGCAGGACTCAGGGCGGGAAGCGTTGATATTGTGGTTGGAACACATAGATTGCTTCAAAAGGATATCGTTTTCAAAAATCTGGGCCTCCTTGTTGTGGATGAAGAACAGAGATTCGGTGTAGAACACAAGGAAAAGATAAAGGCATTTAAAAGCACCATTGATGTGCTTACCCTTACTGCCACACCAATACCCAGAACCCTCCATATGTCTCTTTCGGGAATCAGGGACATAAGCCTTATAGAAGAGCCGCCCGCTGAAAGATTTCCGGTTCAGACATATGTAATGGAATATGATGAGGATGTAGTACGGGATGCCGTCGACAGGGAAGTGGCAAGAGGCGGACAGGTCTTTTACTTATATAACAGGGTCCGCGACATGGAGAGCAAGCTTGCTAAACTGACTTCCATTCTGGGAGATGAAATAAGAATCGGCATTGCCCATGGGCAGATGGATGAAAACAAGCTTGAATCCGCCATGGTCGACTTTGTTGACGGGAAATATGATGTGCTTTTGTGCACCACAATAATTGAATCAGGTCTCGACATATCCAATGTTAATACAATGATAATCGAAGATGCCGACAGAATGGGACTTGCCCAGTTATACCAGATCAGGGGAAGGGTCGGAAGGTCCGACAAGGTTGCTTATGCATATATAACCCACCGCCACGGAAAGGTTATAACTGAAACGGCGGCAAAAAGGTTGGAGGCGATCAGGGAATTCACGGAATTTGGTTCCGGTTTCAAGATAGCCATGAGGGACTTGGAAATAAGAGGGGCCGGAAATCTGCTTGGTGCCAGTCAGCACGGGCATATGGGACAGGTAGGCTATGACCTTTATGTGAGAATACTCAACAAGGCAATTTCAAGACTAACGGGAAAAAGGGAAGAAGCGCCTGAAGAAAAACCTGACTGCTCCATTGATTTGAATGTAAATGCTTATATCAGCAATGAATATATTTCCGGAGACATGGCAAGGATGGAAATGTACAAGAAGATAGCATTGATTTCAGACAACAGTGAAAGGTCTGATTTGATTAAGGAACTCAAGGACCGCTTCGGGGATATTCCCGAGGAGACTTCGGCACTTCTGGACATTGCGTTGCTTAAAAATCTGGCCTCAGAAGGAGGGGTCGAAAAGGTGACCAGGAATGGGCTTGAAGTGAGATTTGAGTTCATGTCCGGTGCCTTTCCGGAAGCAAAGGCACTTTCGGAAATTGCTCAGGTTTCACCCGGGAGAATTGTTGTCAATATGGGGTCGAGACCGTTTATTTCATTCAGAAATCAAAGCAGGGATTATATCGATATGAAGAGTCTGATAATGATGTCGCAGGCAATAATGAAACATAATAAAAAATGAAAAGCTTATATTTCGGCTTTGAAATCATCAAAAACAGGTTAAATTAAGAGTTGTTACAAAATTGTAATGTTATGCGATTTAATACGAAAAATTGTATATATTGTTGTTTGTAAGCAGTTAAAACCCCATAAATTGTGGTTTATGCCCAAATATTACAAGAGGGCAATAAGCATTAAAAAGGTTATTTTTACAATTTATGCTAAATTTGAGCAGTTATTATTGCATTTTATTTGTTTTGGTGTAATAATTAAATACAGATATCGGGGTATGTTAGCACAGATAAATCTTAAATAAGTCTTTATTTAAGGCAAAAAATTTTTTGGAGGGTCACAGAATGCTACAGAACTTAATGAGGAAGATGAAAAAGGATGACAAAGGTTTTACCCTTGTCGAATTGATGATTGTTGTTGTAATCATCGGTATCTTGATTGCTATTGCAATACCGGTTTACAATAATATTCAAGCTAGTGCACAACAACGTGCATGTGATGCTAATATCAGGACAATACTCTCTCAGATTGAAGTATACAAAGCTCAGAATAATGGATCAGCTCCAGCCACTTTGAGTGTTATTCTAACTGATACAGCTTATTTCCAGTCACAACC
>CAYYXJ010000097.1:0-5581 GCA_964475455.1 uncultured Clostridiaceae bacterium
AACCACATTTAGATTAACCAGTTTACCTATGACTTCACCGCTTGTTTCCATTAGTCCGTAATCATTTTCCAGGGTATATTTAAATGAGCCGGAAATAAATGAATCCTCTTTATTTTCAAGTTTATCCTTATCGTAAACCAAGGTCATCTCTATGCTGCTCTTTCCAAGGTCGACTGTACCGGGAGAATACGCACCGGAAACATATTTTCTATAAACAGGTTCGCCGTGAATAAATGTGAAATCCATCATATTCTGCAGTTTGTCTGTAGGATTCGCAATTTGTGAAATTTGTAAACCGACAGCACGGAATTCATCAGCTGCCGTTATTTCATAGTCGGGGTAATAGCTGTCCATTGCAAAGACTGAAACCGAACCCAGCAGTATTGATACAGCAAGTGCCATGAATAAAATTCTTTTCATATTACACCATCCATCCCATAATCACAGCAAACAGCGTCGAAGCAATGACTCCAGTAAAAAAAGGCATTGATTTTTTTAAACTCCACTTTTTTGCCCCTCTTCCAAGTGCATTGCCCAGTAACATTCCGATCAGTGCAAATGTTGTACAAATAAATACCTGTACAACATTCCAGTTCATGAACAGATATGATATAAGCATGAGAACACAAAATGGTATTGAGATCAGCCAAACATCCAGGGGACTTTGATATTCTGACAGTTTAAGCTCACCTTTTGCTACCAGCTTTTTAGATACTGCTATGTAATATAGTGTCTGAAACAAAAATACAAAGCTGAAAAAAATCAGTGTAACAATGAATACTCCGAAAAATCCTTTGAGTCCATAAGTGGTTCGCCTTACCTGCAGTCCATTGAAAATAGAAAACAACACAATCATGGAAGAAATTATTGTTAATTTTAATTTTGGCATATCAACCTCCTAAGAAACTATGGCAATAATCATCTGCCATGAGAATAACAGCATTATTCCTGTTAGAGTAGCAAGAAGAGGAGGCAGAAATGCCTTATCCTTGCCCAATATCCTGATCCCGGCATAAATTGGAAGAAGTGTACATAAGAGTCCGGTTATCCCGAATGCTGAAGCTGAGCTGCTGCCGAAAATCCTGTAGATCAAACCCAGGATAACAGAGAAAAGCATATAGGTATGTGACATTGAAATCAGTGTTATGACTTGGTCTGAGCGGATGTCCATACCAAGTCTTGCAAGGATAAAGGCGATTACAAAACCTATGATTCCCACAGCAACATATCCGATGATCAATCCAAGCAGCATCGTTATAAATACCCTGAAGCCTGAAAACTTGTCCAGTCCAACCTGCAGAAAAAATATCATCCAGCCAATAGCCGGATATATGAGAAATAAGAACCAGTTATATGATTTTTTCTTTCTTACGATTTCAGCAGGATTCAATGCAAACAAAATGAACCGCTTGATTGTTCCGTCAGTTAATTTGAAACTTCTTTCATTTTTATCCATAATTTTCATCCCCACTTTTATTATAAAGTTCATTTATTGTTATGGCAATGTCATGTAGCATTAATTTGTTGTCCTTACTTTAGCAAAACCAATGATAATATCCATTATTCCTTTTCAGGAAAATCCGTGTCAGACAAAATTTCGTTCATCTTTCCGCTTGCATAGCTTCTTCCTTCATCGGTAAGCATATCCCGTAAAACTTCAAATAGATTTTTAAAGAATTTGACCAGGGATCTGAAGATATTTGAGGATTGAGCAAGGGAAGAAGCAGGGGAAGCTGATGCCCCTGATCCCGGTTGAATCAAAGACTGATTGAATTGAACCGGATTAGAAAAAGAAGCTGTTCCAAAGACTGATGTATTGGTCAGGGAATTTGCAATGAATATTACTGCGACGGAAATTCCTGCGCCTGCAGCGAGATCCATTACAGTATCAGGTCCCGATAAATGAGGACTTGATTCGCTTGAAAAATCAGTTTCACTATAATATGGGTCTGAATTGTTTTCCCTTTCTGCATCCGTTTGCACGTTTTCATCATTGGAAGGTGCGGCATAAGCTGATACAAGCTGAGTATTGGGTGTTGATAAATAGAATTCAATATAGAAACCTTCTGTACCTTTGCAATCAAGAACTATGAATAAAGTATCATCAGACACGCCCTGCAGAAATATACCGGATCGGGCCGGTGTTGTAATCACCCCTGTTACGCTGCCTTCTATTGTTTTTGAGGCGCGCTGCTGCACCAATGTATATGAGAATGTTCCGAAAATAAAATCGCTGTCAAGGGCTTTAAGAAGATTTGCAGAATAATTGAGGTTGAAATCAAAAGTATAAGTACCAGGAAAGAAGTTGGTTCCATCAGGTTCAGTGACTGAATAAGACCTGACAGTATAATCATCCTCGATGAACTCAAAATCCATCATGTTCTGCAGTCTTATATAGGGATTTTCAGTATTGTCCATTACAATACCAGTTGCCCTGAATCTGCTAACAGGATTAAACTCATATATTGTTTCAAAGTTGCCGGATGAAGAAAAGACTGTTGATGATATCCCGGTGACAATTGAAAGTACTAAAGTTAACCAAAATACCTTTTTCATATAATCATCCACCTGAGATTATTATAAAAGCTTTTATTACCCGTATCAATAACAAAAATCGAAGATAACAACCCCTCCTCCTTACGAGAGTGACTGTTAAATGCAGATTCACCCGTAAGTTGTATGTTATATGGGCCTTTAGGGTGAGGTTTTCGTCCATAACAATAATTGACGAATAAAAAAGGCTGCTGTATACTTTACCTTAATTCCTTGAAGGGAAAAAGTAACCTGACACAGTGTGCAAAGAGAGGCGGCGTTTGGTGGAAGTCGCAGACACCTGTTATGTGAATCCGTTCCCTGAGAATCCGGTTGAAATGACCGGCCGTACAAACGGTTATCATGTTTGAGGGAATCATTGATTAAATTGGGTGGCACCGCGGATATTTCCGTCCCATGTAGGGGACGGTTTTTTGTGCGCAAAAACCACTGAAAAATACTATGGAGGTGTGTGATGCTAGACATCAGGAGAATCAGGGAAAATACAGGGGAGGTCACAGAAGCCCTTGCAAAAAGAGGTTTTAAAGTTGACTTCAGACAACTGATTGAGTGGGATGATGAAAGAAAATCGCTGATATTTGAAACAGAGCAAATGAAAGCCGAAAAAAATGCTGTGTCTTCTGAAATTCCCAAGCTTAAAAAAAAGGGAGAGGATGTAACAAAAACCCTTGAAAGAATGAAGGAACTTTCAATCCTGGTAAAGGAAATGGAATCCAAAACCACTGAATGTCTTAATAGAATACAGGATTTCATGGAAGTTTTGCCGAATATTCCTGATGAAGATGTCATAGCGGGAGACGCATCGGCAAATGAAGTAATCAGAAGCTGGGGAAGTAAACCGGAGTTTGATTTTGAAATTAAAAACCATGTCGATCTTTGTGAAAATCTTGGTCTCATAGATTACAAAAGAGGCACTAAAATCTCAGGGAATGGTTTCTGGCTGTACAGGGGGGTTGGTGCCATGCTTGAGTGGGCACTGCTGAACTATTTCATAGAAGAACATCAAAAAGACGGATATGAATTCATATTGCCCCCGCATATTCTGGGTCATGCCTGCGGATATACAGCAGGTCAGTTTCCTAAATTTGCAGAAGATGTTTTTGCAGTGGAAGCAGAAAAGGACAAGGATGAATTTCAGTTTCTTCTGCCAACTGCTGAAACAGCCCTTATAAATGTTCACAGGGATGAAATTCTTCCTGAAGAAACTCTTCCCAGAAAATATTTTGCATATACCCCATGCTATAGAAAGGAAGCAGGAAGCTACAGGGCAGAAGAGCGCGGAATGATCAGGGGGCATCAGTTCAATAAAATTGAAATGTTCCAGTACACTGTTCCTGAAAAAAGTGACGAAGCCCTTGAAGAACTGGTTGGCAAGGCTGAAAGACTTATGCAGGGACTTGGTCTGCATTATAGAACCACCAAACTGGCAGCAGGTGATGTGAGTCATTCAATGGCTAAAACATATGATATTGAGGTATGGATACCAAGTATGGGTATATATAAAGAAGTAAGTTCTGCATCAAATGCCAGGGATTATCAGGCAAGACGGGGAAAAATACGGTATAGAAATTCAGAAACAGGAAAAAATGATTTTCTTCATACACTTAATGCATCGGGGCTGGCAACATCAAGGATATTCCCGGCAATAATTGAACAATATCAGCAAGCCGACGGAAGTATACTTGTGCCACCGGTACTTGTAAAGTGGCTCGGAAAGGATAAGATAGAAAGTTGAAAAAGAATATATTTTATGACGAGATTCCCAAGAGGGATCTCAGGGAGTTTCTGGGAGATGTGGTATCAGCCAATCCGTCTGAACATGCATTTCTCAGTAAAATCAACGGGAAATATGAACCTACTACATACAGGGAGTTTCAGGATGATGTGAATGCACTTGGAACCGCTTTCATTGATATGGGTTTAAAGGGAGAAAAAATTGGTGTAATAGGCGAAAACCGCTACGAGTGGTGTGTCACATATATGGCTGCAGTAAACGGCACAGGCATCATTGTACCCCTTGACAAGGAATTAAGTTCAGAGGAACTGATTTATCTGTCAAAGACTTCGCAGATAAAGGCACTGGTCTATTCAAAAAAACAGGAAGGTAAGATTAAGAAAATAGCCGAGGCCTGTGAGTTTTTGAAGTATTCAGTATCCATGGATGGAAATGATTCATTATCATACGGAAGCCTGATTGAAAAAGGACGCTCATTGCTTGAAAAAGGAAACAGGGACTTTCTTGATGCGGAGATTGACCCGGATGCCATGAGCATGTTGCTTTTTACATCGGGAACTACCGGAATTTCAAAGGGTGTCATGCTTTGCCACAGGAATATAACATCCAACGTGGCTGCTATGAAAGGTATCCTAAAAATAGTTCCCGGTGATCTTTCATTGTCAATTCTTCCCATTCATCACACATTTGAATGCACTTGCGGATTTCTTACAATTATTGGTTCAGGTGGCACAGTGGCATTCTGCGAAGGATTGAAGTTTTTAGCAGAAAACATCAGGGAAACGAAGCCTACTATACTGGTTGTAGTTCCCTTGATCATAGAAAATGTGCACAGTAAGATAATGAAGAAAGCTGAAGCTTCTTTAGTTAAAAAAATTGTTTTCAATATTTTACTCGGCATATCATCACTCCTGGGTGTAAAGTCAAGACGAAAGATATTCAAAACAGTCCATGCAAGTCTCGGCGGCAGGGTTCATCACATTATAAGCGGTGCCTCAGCACTTAGTCCCAGTGTATCAAGGTCCCTGGATAAAATGGGTCTTCCCATCCTTCAGGGTTATGGTATGACTGAATGTTCGCCGTGTACAGCTGGAAATCCTGAAAAATTCTATAAACACGGAGCTCTTGGAATGGCCTTGCCCGGTTATGAAATGAAAATTGACAATCCTGATAAAGACGGCATCGGTGAAATTCTGATAAAGGGACCCCATGTTATGCTAGGGTATTACAATATGCCTGAAGAAACGGCAAAAACCATATTTGACGGTTGGCTGCATTCAGGGGATTACGGAA
>CAYYXJ010000097.1:5591-7802 GCA_964475455.1 uncultured Clostridiaceae bacterium
AATCAATGTTGAGTTCTTTGACTGGAGTGGAGAAGCAACTATAGTAAAAAAATTAGATAGACCTCTAGACTTAGCAATATTGAAAGTAGATTCTAATATAATAAGGACGGATTTTATACCATTACCGGACGAAAGAAAAATCTAATCGTTACAAAGACGGGTAAAAACATCTTTCCTGAGGAGCTCGAGGAAATTTTGAATGAAAGCCCTTTCATACTTGAATCCTTGGTTACAGACGGTGAGGAAGATATTACAAAGGAAAATTTCATACAGGCACATATAGTTCCGAATTTTGAAAATTTGAAGGATGCTGTTTCCGATAGATTACCGAGTATGGATGAAATCAAAAAAATCATCGGCGATGAAATCAAGAAGATAAACAAGAGATTGCCAACATTCAAAAAGATTAAGATTTTCCATATCAAGGAAGACGAATTTGAAAAAACAACAACCAGGAAGATAAAAAGACATAATAAAAAAGATTGACAGCAACGCCTGCATTGAATAAAATCTTAGAAAATCAATCGGAGGCATTGCAGTGACATATTATTTCAGCGAATCAACGGATTTTTACAAGGGAAACACACCGGACGGACTTTTAAGCCGGTTCGGTTCTCCCTTGTTTATTTATAGTGAGGAAATTTTCAGGCAAAGATGCCATGAAATGACCACAATGGTACCATATGATAATTTCCAGGTTACTTATTCAATCAAAGCCAATTCAAATCTAACACTTTTAAAGATAGCACATGAGGAAGGGCTTCATGCAGATGCAATGTCGCCCGGTGAAATATATGTGCTTGAAAAGGCAGGTTTTGCGCCTGATGAGATATTTTATATTAGCAACAATGTTTCTGATGAAGAGATGATGTTTGCCATTGAAAGAGGTATAGCCGTTAGCGTGGACAGTCTTTCCCAGCTTGAAAAATTTGGAAAGCTGAATCCGGGTGGAAATGTCAGTGTCAGATTCAATCCCGGACTGGGGGCTGGTCATCATAAAAAAGTTGTTACTGCAGGTAAAAAAACCAAATTCGGCATAAATCTGGACAAGGCAGACCGGGTTTTGGAAATACTTGAAAAATATAACCTGAAACTTGTTGGAATCAATCAGCACATCGGGTCACTTTTCATGGATGGCGAGAACTACCTTAAAGGAGTTGAAAGTGTTCTTGAGACAGCCGGGCAATTCATGGACTTGGAATTTGTTGATTTCGGCGGTGGTTTTGGGATCCCGTATAAAAAGCAGGAGGGACAACCGCGTCTTGAGCTGGAGGCTTTCGGTAAGCAATTCGCAAAAATTCTGAATGAGTGGACTGATTCTTACGGTAAAAAAATTCTTTTCAGAAGTGAACCGGGCAGATATATAAGTGCAGAAAGCTGTATACTTCTTGGAACCGTTCATGCAAGAAAGTCCAATTATGACAGAATATTCATAGGAACTGACATGGGCTTCAATACATTGGTAAGACCTGCCATGTATGATTCCCACCATGATATCGAAGTTTACAGGAATGGAAAACTTTTAAAAGGGGAAGCCTGTGAAACCGTTGATATTGTAGGCAATATATGTGAGTCAGGGGATATAATGGCTCATGAGCGACATATGCCTGAAATCCAAGAAGGTGATGTTCTGGGTGTCATGGATGCTGGCGCTTACGGATATTCAATGAGCTCAAATTACAATAACAGACTCAGACCTGCAGAAGTTCTGATAAAAACAGATGGATCTACTGAACTAATAAGACGCAGGGATACCCTGGAAGATCTGATGCGTAATTTCTGAAGAATAAATTCAATGGGCAGCTCACACGAGTTGCCCATTTTTTTTTACAGGATTATAATTGTATCGGATACAGAAACAGGAGAGAAACTATGATCAGGGATTATCTGGTGGTCCACAGGGGAGTCTGGGATGTTTTGAAACAAAATGGCTTTGATGCATATTTTGTCGGCGGTTGTGTCAGAGATTCATTGCTTGACAGGCCTTTTAGTGACATTGATTTGGCGACCGACGCCACACCGGATCAAATCAAGGGTATTTTCAGGGATACTTATGATGTGGGACTCAAGTATGGTTCCATAAGAGTCAATTACAATGGTTTCTTTTATGATATAACAACCTATCGAAGGGAAGATGGATATTCTGACAACAGGCATCCGGATAAGCTGGAGCATGCAGGAAGCATAGAAAAGGACCTTGAAAGAAGAGAT
>CAYYXJ010000097.1:7812-9840 GCA_964475455.1 uncultured Clostridiaceae bacterium
ATGGTTTTGATACGGGTTTGATAGATTTATTCAATGGTGCAAAAGACCTGGGTAAGAAGGTAATCAGGGCGGTGGGAAAACCAGGGGACAGGTTTGAGGAAGATGCCCTTCGTATGATGAGGGCTATAAGATTTGCCTGCGAGCTGGGATTTGATATTGAGCCCAGGACGAAAAAAGGCATAATGAGTAATGTAGCAGGTATAAAGTCCATTTCAATGGAGCGGATATACAACGAATTTTCAAAAATGCTGAAGGGCAGGTTTGCCGAGAAAATACTATATCTCAGGGACACCAATCTGGGAAGCAGTATACATCCTGATTTCAGACTGCTCCGGTACAAGGGAATTCCTTTTCAGAACGACTATATACTGAGATTGTGTTACTTTTTATATAAACCTGAATATGCAGTACGAGTACTTAATTTCCTGAAGGTTGATGGAAAGACCAAGACAAGTGTCACAGCTATAATGGAAAAACTGTCACAGGGTCCGTATTCCACCAAATATCAAGTAAGGAAGCTGATGTCAGCCATTGGAATAGTGGATGCAAAAAGAGTGCTCCTGCTTGGAAAATCAAATCTTAATATATATAATTCCATCATTGAGGCAGGGGATTGCACATCAATGTCAGATTTACAGATTGACGGCAATGAAATCATAAATGCAGGTATTGCAGAAGAGGGCAGAACCATGAAACATATAATGGACGAACTCCTTGATGATGTTTTGGAAACGCCCGAGCACAACCATTCAAATTATTTGTTGAAAAGAGCCAGGGAAATCAAATCCGGAAAAAGATAATGTTGAAATTCAAAAGAATTGTTGACATTACAATCTGTAGATGTATAATTGTATACAATTATACAATGATACAGGGGTGATGGATTTGAATGATGAATTTCAAGGTTCTCTCAGGGAAAAGGTATTTGCACAACTTGAAGAGGATATAATCAGCGGTAAATACCAAGAGGGTCAGAAACTTACAGAAAGCATGCTTTCCTTACAACTCAAGGTAAGCAGGACCCCGGTAAGAGAAGCAATCCGTCAGCTTGAACTTGAGGGGTTGGTGGAAACCATTCCGAACAAGGCTATCATTGTAACCGGAATAACCAGCCAGGATATAGAAGATATATATGAAATTAGAATTTCGATTGAAGGGCTGGCTGCCAGAAGAGCTGCAAAGAACATAACAGATGAAAATCTAGAGAGATTAAGGGAAATTGTAGATTTACAGGAATTTTATACAAATAGGAAAGATATGAACCATCTTGTGAAAATCGACGGAGATTTCCATGAAACTATATTCAAGGCTTCTGGCAGCAAGACACTGAAGAATATTTTAAGCACCTTCCACCATAATTTAAAGAAGGCCAGAAGTGACAGTTTTGGAAAACCGGCCCGGGCCAAGGCAGTCCTGGAAGAACATAAGGCAATATTTGAAGCAATCGAAGCAAGTGACAATATACGGGCAGAACACCATATGCTTATACACGTCAAGAATGCAAGATTAAGGGTACTGGGAAAGTGAGGAGACTATGAAATCAAATTATATAATGGAACTCGGAGCGCTGGCTGAAAAGAACAATATCATTTCACCTGCATATTACAGCAAATATGAGGTCAAGAGAGGCCTTCGTAATGCAAATGGAACCGGTGTTCTCGTTGGCCTGACAGAGATAGGTGATGTGCATGGTTACATCATGGATGAAAATGAAAAGGTGCCTGTTGAGGGACGTCTGAGGTACAGGGGAATAGATGTTGAGGAGATTTCAAATGGCTTTCTTTCCGAAGGAAGATTTGGATTTGAGGAAGTTTCATATCTTCTTATGTTCGGAAAGCTGCCCGATAAAAATGAACTGGCAAAGTTCAATGGTTTGCTGGGTCTTTGCAGAAGTCTTCCGCAGTCCTTCCTCGAGGATATGATTTTGAAAGCTCCCAGCAATGATATTATGAACAAGCTGGCAAGAAGCGTCCTTGTATTGTATTCATATGATGATAATCCTGATGATACAAGCATAGTCAATATCAT
>CAYYXJ010000097.1:9850-10721 GCA_964475455.1 uncultured Clostridiaceae bacterium
GGGTATTGAACTAATTGCAAGATTTCCTGCGCTTATTGCATACGGTTATCAGGCAAAGACATATAATATGCTTAACAAGAGTCTGGTAATAAGAAATCCAGACCCGGAATTATCAACAGCAGAGAATATTCTTCTGATGTCAAGGGATTCGGGAGAATACACAAAGCTTGAGGCTGAAATCCTCGATTTACTGCTTGTAGTACATGCTGAGCACGGCGGTGGTAATAATTCCGCTTTTGCAGCACATGTTGTTGCTTCGTCCGGAACTGACATTTACTCTTCAATTGCCGCTGCCATAGGCTCATTGAAAGGGCCCAGACATGGCGGAGCCAATATAAAGGTCAACGGAATGATGAGTGAAATCAAATCAAATGTCAAGAACTGGTCAAGTGACAATGAAGTAAGTGATTACTTGACCCGGATATTGAATAAGGACGCCTATGACAGATCGGGGTTGATTTATGGTATAGGCCATGCAGTTTATACCAAATCAGACCCAAGATGTGAAATCCTGAAGAAAAAAGCCGGGGAACTTGCCAAAACAAAGGGAAGGATGGAAGAATTCTCTTTGTACGAATCAGTTGAGAGACTGTCACCGGAAGTTTTCCGGGATGTTAAAAAGAACTCCAAGGATCTATGTGCCAATGTGGACTTCTATTCCGGATTTGTATATGAGATGCTTGGAATACCAAAGGACTTGTTCACACCACTGTTTGCCGCTTCCAGGATAACCGGCTGGACTGCCCATGTAATAGAAGAGGTTATAAACGGAGGACGAATAATAAGACCTGCATACAAGAGTGTAGTTGACACAATGGAATATACACCGCTTGAAAAAAGATAAAAAAAGGGCACTGTCACCGACAGTGCC
>CAYYXJ010000098.1:0-8190 GCA_964475455.1 uncultured Clostridiaceae bacterium
CAGCAATATTAGCGTCATCAGCTTCTCTTGTGCTAATTCATAACCATATTAGCACATGCTGTAATCCCTCAGGCAACGATAAGAAAACAACTGAACGGCTGATTGAGGCAGGAAAACTGATAGGCATACCGATTCTTGACCATGTAATTATAGGTGGGGAAAATATCTTCTCATTTAAAGAAAACGGTCTCATCTGAGGCTCTCAGAAGGGCTTAGAGGACTCTATTTTAAGGAGGTGAAAGAATATGAATATAAGTGAGAAAGAGCGCCAAAGAAGAGTGAAAGCCCGTTGTGTTTGCTTGCAGGCTTGGCGTTATATGCGGAATACAGTAGTAGATAATCTGGCTTTGGCGATGAGAATAGCCTGGTTAAGGGTGACCAGTCGCTTAGTGGTTCACAGATCGAAAATCCGTGGAGTGACTTACGGAAAAAGACAAAAGCTGTTGAAGAGGCTTTCCTGTTATAGGGAAGAAGAGATAAAACTGATTGCATGCAGAGAGTACGATAATCCATATGACAGACATGCAATAGAGATATATGCTTCGGTCAAAGGAAAAGGAACAGCATGCCTGGGATACGTTTCAAAGCAGCTGGCAGAAGGATTGGCTTATTTGATGGATGAAGAAGGAGTAAGGGTACTGCCTATACTTGAGAATATAACTGGTGGAGGAAAGGGCAAAACTTTCGGCGTAAACTTCTCCTTTGTAGTAGTAAAGTAAAGCCGTCTGAAATAATCAAACGGCCTTGAATAAGTCGGGACGGTACGAGTAGTAGTTCTGCCGTCCCTTATCTTTATTATAACATGAATGATTGCAATTGAATTGACAAAAACTAGCAAAGTAGTAGAATTAATATAGTTAGTTATCAAGATGTTAAAATGAAATTTAAATATGGGGGTTGTTATGTTTTGGGGTATTTTAGGAATTATATTAAACGCAATATTCTTCGGATGGATATGCTATAAAATGGCAGACATAAAAGGTTACGACGATGGTTGGCGATTTACAATGCTTGGAGTATTTCTAAGTGTACTGGGTTTAATAATTGTTGCTTGTTTACCAGATTTAGAAGTTCGGGAAAAATTGGACTCTATGTATAAAAAACTATATCATATTGAAAATCAATCTAATGAAGGTAATGAATCTCAGGAAGGGGATAATAATAGTCTTTTAGACAGATATGCCAAAAGGGCGAAAGAAACAGAAACTAAAGTGAATGCTTCAATGAATAAACAACCAAGCTGGACATGTATAAAGTGTGGAGCAATAAATGCTAGTTATGTTGGTACATGTGGTTGTGGAGCAAAGAAGACATAGGGGTAGTTTGGTAGATTCTATATAAGGTATTAATGAATACCCTGGTCAGTATTTCAAAGACGTTATTACCTAGTTCGCTGTCTCTTTCCTTCTATTATAGAAGAAGAATTATTACTGCCCATGGCATAAAACATAACTGAGACAATGGCGATGCCCCCAAAATTTAAACTAAGTAGCAATTTTCTACATAAATTTATACTGGTGGTATCTGGATTAACACCAATACACCTCTTACTATTATTGTAGGAAGTATTTATTATGTCATCATTACAAAAGGATATAGCAGAGTTTACCTGCAATATGAATTATACCAATATGGATAGTAATAAATAAAAGGGTATTGCATACAGGAAAATCATCTGTTACAATAAGAACATGTGTTCTTTGGTCGTATCGTTGGGTAGGCTGGTTTGGTAAAAAACAAATATAATTAAATGAAATTGGATATAACAGTATCATTTGTATTATAATTATATTTTGACGCTAAATCGGGGTAATTTGAACGGGAGTTTAACATGACTGAGCAAAAAGAATCCAAACCATCTGTAAAGAAGGTTTTTAAAAGCCTCTTCAGATATTATTGGACAACAAGGGAATATTTCTTTAAATATGGCATATACAGATGGTTCGGTGGTGTCGCCAGTGGAGGAATGGAAGTTCTGAATGCATATCTTGCCGGAAGAATGGTGGGGATTGCTCTGAGCGGCAATATGAATGAACTCATCAGGTATGCCGCAATTTTGACAGGTGCAGTAATCTTAAGGACAATCCTCGGGCTGGCAAACGAATATTCCAGTGCATATTACAACATCAACTCCGGCAAGAAGCTGCGTGTTATGGCTATGGAAAAAATCAACAACCTTCCAATAGCATATTATGAGAACCAGCATTCAGGTGAAACCATATCGAAGCTTGCCAGTGATATCGAGGTTCTTCAGGAATTTTACGGTAATTCAATTGCAGGAATATGGAGCTGGGTGCCTGCTTCCTTTGGATTTTCTCTTGCTGTTCTTTTAAATACAAATGTTCAGCTAACATTAATCTGTGGAACGATAATTCCTGTTTTCGCTATTATAATGAATAAAATCAGTATTCCCATAGGAAAAGCAAGCAAGGAGCGGCAGGAGCATGCGGCTTCCTTCAATTCCTATCTCAGGGATTTTGCTGAGGGCGTACATATTTACAAGTCATTCAGCATGGAGAAAAGCCATGGCCATAAATTTGAAAAATCGTGTGATGATTATGCAGAGGCGTCATTTCGTATGGCCAGAAGGCGTGCTCTGTCAATCGGATTAATGATTTTCGGTATGGTAATTCCACAAGTCATTGCTCTTGCCGTAGGCAGTGTATTTGTTATCCGGGGACAGCTGACTGTGCCTGAACTATTTGTTTTTACTAATGTATTGTGGCCCTTTGTATCTATCTTCAGGCAGGTTTCCAGAGGTTGGGCAGATCTTATTGAGACCTCAGGTAAAGCTGAGCATTTGTTTACATTATATGATTCGGTACCTGAAAGAACCGACGGCGGGGACTTCACGGACACCAGTATGGATCCCATAATTGAATTCCGCAATGTAAGATTCGCATATACCGATAGTGTCAGGGTTTTAGAAACGGTAAGCTTTGTTGTTGAAAAGGGAAAGAAAACAGCTCTTGTAGGAGTAAGCGGAAGCGGAAAGTCTACAATCCACAAGATGCTTGCAGGTCATTACGATACATACAATGGCGAAGTCTATATCATGGGACATGAGCTTTCTGAATGGAATCTTGAGTCATTGAGAAATAATATTGCGGCGGTGAATCAGGACATATATCTGTTCAGCGAGAGTGTTATGGAGAACATAAGATTCGGTAAACCCACAGCTTCTAATGAAGAAGTCGTCGAAGCTGCCCAAAAGGCCTATGCACATGAGTTTATAAGTGAACTTGAAAACGGATATGAAACCATATTAGGGGAAAGAGGTGTTGGATTGTCAGGTGGGCAGAGGCAACGCATAGCCGTTGCAAGGGCTCTTTTGAAGGATTCCCCTATAATATTACTTGATGAACCAACCAGTGCACTGGATACAAGGTCGGAATACCATGTACAAAAGGCCATTGAGAAGCTTGAGGAGGGAAGAACGGTCTTCATTATTGCCCATAGGCTTTCAACAATTGAAAGTGCCGATAAAATCATAGTTCTTGATGAAGGCAGAGTACTGGGAACAGGGTCACATAAAGAGTTGATAGCAGGGAATGAAAAATACATTTCACTCTACAAACGTCAGGTGCTGGAAGCTGCAGGAGGTGCAATGTGAAAAAGATAAAGTTTTTCAATGATTATAAGACGGTTTTCGGGCTGATGGGAAAGCATACCAGAATATATCTGTTGTACACTGTTATGGAAGAGTTAGGGGGAAGTTTTATTGATATAGGAATAGCCCTTGCAATGAAACAGATTGCAGACTACTTTATCAAAGATTCAAAAAGCTCATTAACTGTAGCAGTATATCTGGCAATACTAGTAACATTAGTAGGCTGTATCTATCTCCCCATTATGATATATATTAGAGAAAAGCGAATTGAGAAAATCATGAAAGATGTAAGAATTCAATTATTCATGCATCTCCAGAAACTTCCGGTCAGCTATTTTGAAAAGAACCATAGTGGGAATATTCTTTCAAGAGTAAACAAAGATACTGATTCACTTAGATCAGCGGTAGGTATAATTTCAGGAATGGCCTGGGGAATCATCGGAATGCTGACTGTAATTCCCTATATCATGGTTATGGACTGGCGTTTTGGTCTTATAGGTTTAGGTGCCAGTATTATAGTAACTATAGTAAATGTAAAATTCATAATTCCGATGAGGGAAAAAAGCAGGAAAATCCATGAAAAAACTGCAGTTATGACTGAGACTATTACTGATAACGTAACAGGCTTTAATGTAATTAAGATGTATGGTTTGAAGGGCCTATTCATGAAAAAGTTCTTCGAGAAACTTGATGAGGTCATGGGCTATCAGTTCAGCAGGGTTAAGGTAGCTGCAATCGTATACACATCAAATATTCTAATAGGGTGGGCAAACTCCGGACTGCTTGCAATAGTTGGTGTATATATGGTTTTCAAAGGTATGATTGAAGTCGGAGTTTTGGTAGGAACGCTTCCGGTTATTACCAGAATAACATGGTACATAGTAAGCTTCACCAGAAATTTGAACACAGTGCAGCGACACTTTGCAGGTACTGACAGACTAAAAGAGTTATTTGATGTTGAACAAGAACCGATTTCATATAAGACAGACGGGCATAACCCACTTGCCGGTATACAGATGAAGAATGCAGTTTATGGATACGATGAAGATGTTCCGGTTATCAATGAATTAAATATCAATGTGTTAAAAGGGAAAACTGCAGCTTTGGTTGGAGACAGCGGAGGTGGTAAAAGCACCATCATAAAACTGGCAATGGGAATGTATGAATTATGGGAAGGTGAAATGGTTCTTGACGGTAAACCTGTGAAGGATTATACACTTGAAGAAATGAGAAGCCTGGCAGCCTACGTTCCACAGGATGCATACATTTTTGATGGAACTATCATGGAGAATATCCGGTATGGCAGGGTTGAGGCTTCGGAAGATGAGGTTTTAGAAGCGGCAAGGTTGTCAAATGCTCATGAATTCATTGAACAGCAGGCTGACAAGTATGAAACACTTGTCGGAGAGCGCGGGATAAGATTGTCCGGTGGTCAGAGACAGCGTATTGCAATTGCCAGGGCTATTTTAAAGAATTCTCCGATTCTATTATTGGATGAAGCCACATCAAGTCTGGATTCAGGATCAGAAGAACTGGTTCAGGATGCACTTGACAAGCTAATGGTAAATCGAACATGCATCGTGGCAGCACACAGGCTTTCGACCATAGAAAAGGCGGATATTATTTATTACATCAAAGACGGAAAGGTTGTTGAAGAGGGAACTCATGATGAACTACTGGCTGCAAAAGGGTTGTACTCAGAACTATATTATAGGGAATTCGCTTCCCAGGAATCAGTAAGTTGATGAAAATTCCAATAAAAGGATTACACCTATGGGCAAAGAGAACAAAAGTAAAGGGCAGCAAAGCAAGCACTTCACTGAATAAGCATAGCAGCCTATCCTTGATTGTTGGGTTTCATACTGTTAATATTTGTATATGAAATTAACTTTTTATGGTGAAGAAAAGAAAAATGGACTATACCACAGACTTTGGGTTTATTTACTTATAGCTATAGTTCCATTTATTGTTGTTGCAGCAATTATAACCAACGGTTTTATTGTTGGTAAAAGCTACAGGGATTTCACTACAGATTTATATCAAAGTATTAAAGACGGTACATCAGCTAATTCAATTAGAGCAGTATATAATGGAGAATCTACAAGGATAACTGAAGATAATGCTTTTAATATTGCCAGTGCAATTGACTTAAGCCGATTTAAGTTTTATAGAAAAAAGTTTGATGCCATTGATGAAATGTACCTTGATTTTGGTAACGGCGATACCATGTGGCTTTATAAAATAGACAGTGAAACTATGATAATTAAGTACATATATGCTAATGGAGACACAAAGGTTTTCAGTACAACCGAAATAACCCGGATGGTAACATTTGAAAGAATGGTCAGTGTTGAATGGGGTAACGAAATCTGGATTGATTAAAATTAATGAATTGTAAATTGTTGACAAATAGATGATAAGAAATAAAGATGTAGATTATGTTGTTTATGTCGAAAAAAATTATATAATTATTAAAATAATGTCAGGAGCATATTATGATTTACCAAAAAACTACATTGGATAAAACCAAAAATACTACAATAACCTGTTATCTTCTGGATGCTTCCAAAGAATTTTCCAATATAGATAAAAGACCTGCTGTATTGATATTCCCGGGTGGTGGTTATCGATTTTGCTCAGATAGAGAAGCAGAACCCATTGCAATGGCTTATCTTAGTGAAGGCTATCACGCATTTATTTTAAGATATACAGTCGGACCCGAGTCTGTTTGGCCGGTTCCTCTTGAAGATGCTGAAAAAGCAATGGAGTACATCAGAGGGAATAGTGATCAATGGATGATTGATACAGAAAGAATCGCAGTCATTGGATTCTCAGCCGGCGGTCATCTTGCGGCAGCTATTTCAACTATCGGAAAAAACAAGCCTAATGCAACAATTCTGGGTTATCCTTGTATTGTAGAAGAACGATGCAACCGCTTATGTACACCTAAACCGGGTCTTGATGATAAGGTGACTTCAGAAAATCCGCCGACTTTTCTATTTACAACCAGTGACGACATAGTGGTTCCTGCAGAAAACACCCTGGCATTTATTAATGCTCTTGATAAAGTCAAAGTTCCATATGAAGCACATATATTCCAGTCAGGACCTCATGGGTTTTCGCTGGCAAAAGACCATACATGTGCAGGGCGAGAGGAATTTATCAATCCAAGATTGTCAAAGTGGTTTTATATGAGTATCAGCTGGTTAAAGGCGCTATTCGGTAGTTATCCTGCTGAGTAAATGAATGCTAATTTATTTTTTACTTAACAAAAAGTCGTGTTCTGTATTAAATGGAAAACAATCAACAAATTCAAGGTTTAGTTGCTCAAACATCAATAGTGCAGCATCTTTGTTATTATCAAGTACTTCAATCCAAATCAAAGGTTTATAAATTTCTATAAGCTGCCTCATTCCATCTAAAACCTTTAGTTCAAATCCTTCAACATCTATCTTAATCAAGTCAATTTTCTCATGGGGATGGTTTTTGATGAATTCATCAAGAGATATTACATAAAAGGAGCCTGAATCATCATAATCAATTCTGGTGGCACCCATATTTTTCTGAATACGTCCATCAAATACTACTTTGCCCCGGCCTTTTTTATTGCCCACAGCCACGTTAAAGCAACCATCTAAAGGCAGTCCATTGATTTCTAGATTGCGTTCCAATTGGTCGAAAATATATACCTGAGGTTCAAAGGAATAAACAGCGGCCCGAGGCCAACACTTTTTAAAGAATATTGAGTGGTTTCCTATATTGGCACCAACATCGATAATGCAGGTTGGATTTATAATAAGCTTTTTTACTGCATTTAAATAGTGCAGTTCAAAAAATCGCTTTTGAACAATTAAATCTCGGGAAATCAAGTCTCCGACATCAGGCAGGTCAAAAAGCACATGTTCACTGTCACTGAAAGGAATTGAAAAAATGGTTCCTGGATTTTCGCTGCGGTATTTTTGTTCAAGCTTGTTACCGTTGTATTCCCATCTTAGGTGAAGCAGCTTTCTTAAAAAAGCCGGTGTTCTCTTATTTCGATGAAGTCGTATACCCAATTTTGGTTTTGTCATGTGCTTACCCTCTATGATATTATAATCGGGATAAGTGGAGATTTCAAAGTAAATTAGTAATCTTCTTAAAGGGGGCATAATGTCTGGTAAAAGTGATTTGTTGAAAAGAGTATATAGTGAAGCTGTATACACTTGGGACGATAACCTTATTCGTAAAGAAGGACCCGGTCATACAAAAGAAGTTGCTCAACTGGATTTCGTTCATGATGGCAGAACATCTGCACTTGCATATGCTTCAGGGCGTTTTACCAACAACATTAGTCAGGCAGAAGGAATTGAAATTTTAAACGAAATATGCAGACTTCAGATAATTGATCCGGCAAGTGCTTTTTATGGTTGTTTCAGATGGTATAGGGAAGAAACAAAGGTCAATGATACAAATGCTGCTTTTTTTACTCTGGAACCATTGATTGTTGCCAGATTATTCCATCCCACAAGTCTTCTTGAAAAAGAAAAGAATCTAATTGATGAAATGTTGAAAATTTCAATAAAATGGTTCACCCGTGAGTG
>CAYYXJ010000098.1:8246-10665 GCA_964475455.1 uncultured Clostridiaceae bacterium
AAATAATCAGCGATGGAGCTATGCTAGCAGCTATCGGTTGTATTACTGGTGATGAAGGAGTTTATAAAATTGCAGAAAACTTCCTTGAAAAATGGTTGAAATATACTGAAACCAGAGGTTATGGATGGGGTGAAAACCTGAGTCTTGGTTACAATTCAGTTATTTTAAGGGCTTTTAATATCATATTTAAGGCAATTCACAGTGAGGAAATAAAATCCAGATTCAAACGACTAGAAAATGGTATCCTGGATATTTTTAGATTCCATAATGGTTATGAGTTTGTTCCTACAATAAGAAGCTATAATGTTTTAGGAAATCCAAAACCCTGGACCCTTGTATATAATTTGGCAGGAGTCAGAGGGTATGGGTTTTTAGATGGAAACCAAGAATCCTTCGGTAGTGGTAAAAACGACGCAAATTACAGGCTTATTGCAGATTATATGATTTATGGCGACAGAATTTATATGAATGATGATGATTATTTAAAAAGAGAATTGTCAAACAATCAGAATGTTCCAAGAATCGGTGAATTCAAGATAATGGATGATAAAAAATCATATACATGGCTTGGCAGAAATGGTGGTATTGGGTCAATTAATGAATTTCCGATTATTGAGGGTTCATATCAACACAAAACATGGGGCCTTGGCTGGCAGTGTTTTCCTGCAAGTATTATAGTTTATGATAACCAGGTTTCGTTTCTACGGTTTTATGTAGACGAAGGAGAAAGAATACGGTGTCACCCTCATAAGGACAAACATTCAGCATTTCTCGACCCTTCTTTGTTCAGTGAATCATATTATCCTGAGGTCAAGACAGCCTGCAGGCAAAATGGGCAAACACTGGTGGTTTTTCGAAGTATCAACAATCTTAGAAACAAGGTTTCACATATAATGGATTCTTATGATGTTCCCGGATTTACCGGTGAGTGTAAGACCTTCTTTGCAAAAGAAAGGAAATGGATTGCTTTATTCTATGATAAAGCTGTCATCTTTGCCTCTGCTTTATTAGGGAATCCTGCTGCCGGTGAAAAAACCTTTATAGATGAAAAGGGGAATAAAAACCCAACAACTCTTTTGGAGATTGATTTAGTAGAAGATGACGATGGGCTCAGGCTTGTTCAAACAATGTATTCCGGTGAACTTAAGACTCTTTATAATAATCGTTTAAGTGCAGGATGGCTTTTTCATTATATAGACCGCTATATGACTAATGAAGAAGCAGAGAATTTCATCAAAGAATTATCAGTTGATGAAACTTGTATTCCTGATGGAGAAATACCCAGGATGCCTGAATGGAATGTACATGTTGTCAGTGTTTATAATAAAGGTGAAAAAATTCTCGATGTCAGGTATGATCCATACAAATAATGAACAAATTGTAAAAAATATATAAACGTTTTGTGAATATCATGTTTCATGGTGTTTGCAGTGGTAAAATGGTCTTAGAAATTGGGGACCGTAAAAATTACATATAAATGAGGAGACTGGTGATATAAATGAAAAGAAGAGTGGCAATGGTTTTTTTGTCTGTGGTTTTGGTGATTTCTCTTGTTGCATGCAATAATAAAGTTGTTGAAGAATCCCAGGAACCGGTCAGAACACCTATACCGGTAATAGATGATGGTCTTCCTGAGCTGGATGCAGAGATTCTTATAAGAGCAGTCAATCCGGATATTAACCTTGTTGATGATGAATATCCATATCTGGAGACATGGAGTGATGTTGTCTATGACAGATTTGGAGTAGATGTTAAGATAAGCTTCTTTCCTTTGTATAAAGTTATGAAGGAAACACCGGAGCAATTATATATTTATGACCACATCAGGGTAAATCCACAGGAGGGTCTGCTTCTTCATGACCTGAGTGATATCGATGTATCCTATTACATAATGAAAAAGCTAATGGATGACAAGGCGATTCTGCCTGTAACTGATTACATCGAATCAAGTCCGTATTATAGTGTCTTCGACAATGATTTGCTCAATTTACTGAAAGATGAAGATGGAGATATCTGGGGCATCCCAATTGATTCTGCACACCCAATATATGATGCAAGAGGGTATAGGAAAAGTTGGTTGGAAAACCTAAACCTCAATGTTCCGAGTACTGTTGATGAGTTTTATGAGGTAATGAGAGCATTTACATATGATGATCCTGACGGGAATGGCGTAGATGATACCTTTGGTCACTATGGTCCATATGATTTCAAATATTCACTCAATGATGTACTTAAGGCATATGGCCTTTATAATGGTACGACCTCATTTATGGCATATAATCCCAATACAGGAACAATAGAGGATTCACTGCTTTCACCGGATGCTTCAAATGCTCTTAACTTTATTAATAAGATGGTTGATGAGGATATGATCAGAAAAATGGGGTTGAGCCCGGGGGTTTATGATTCAATTATTCCT
>CAYYXJ010000099.1:0-10592 GCA_964475455.1 uncultured Clostridiaceae bacterium
ATTTAATGATATAGCAGTATTTACTTTGAGCCAATTCTTCATCTGAATATTGATTTAAGTTTAAATTCGGAAAAGTGCTTTCCTCTGAGCATACAAAAACAAAAATCGGTATTTCGCTACCTTCCTCTATTGCTAAATCCGCAAACTCAATAAAGCTCATCATACCCAAACAATCCTTTGGAGTTTCAATGAAATTCTCTGGTAGGGATCTGCTTCTATTTTCTCCATCATTATTTATAATCAACTCTATATCATTATCATTAAGAATTTTAACGGCAATCTTACCACTATTTAATGGCTCATTATATTTGTGAACTCCATCATAATATACATTTTCTATCAATTCACCTTCAGCATATATGGTTACTAAAAAATCAATCTTAGTAAAATCGCAATTATTGAACTCAAATATGCCATACATCGTGTTTGTCAGTAAGACAGCTAATACATCATCGTCTTCGGTCTTTATTTTTACGTTACTAATTGTTGGACTTAGGTTTACAGTATTATCAATTTCTTCGTTTTCCACATTCGTTGAACAGCTACTAAGTACTAATACTAGTATTACTGTTAATAATGCATATTTCATAACCAAATTTCTCCTTATAACAAATCTAAAAAGCAGGGTTAAAAACCCTGCTTTGTGTACTAAAACAATGGAAATCCAAAAGGACCAATTCTTATGTTTTCAAACGAACTGGTATAATATGTTGTTCCATTATGTGTCCACTCAACAGATGTGCCGCAACCTATACCACCACCGCCAATCTCATCAAGACAATAATAATATGAGTATGATGGGTCAAAATAGTATAGTTGACCTTCAATAGGACTATATGCAATAGCAGATCTTATTATTCCAGTTCCAATATAACCCACTGGACCGTTTGAATCTGCGTATGATCCTACAACACCAGTTCTAATCCAAAGATTTCTCATGCCATTTTCCATTAAAGTTACAACTTTTGAATATGCTCTTGTAGGTTTACCATATGCTATATTTCCGAATGTAATCTCTTGGTAATCCAATCTATAATACATGACTACATAAAAATCCGAATCAGTTCTACTAACGGTTACTGACGATAATGACATGACTTGATCAGTTGTACCATCTTCATAAAGTATTGCTTCGATTGGTTTTTTACTTTTGAAAGTATATTCTAACATGCCATCTGTTTTAACAGATTCACTAATAGTAAAGTCTTCTGCCAAACAATCTAATATTTTTTCATTGAACTTTTTCATATTTGATATGTCTGAACATTTAGCTACCATTTCTTGATCGACAACTATCTCTTTGACTTTTTTGTCGATTTGTATACTCTGACCTATGTTTTCATTTGCCGAAACCGGCGCAAGGGAAAGAAGCATCATAGTCAATGCTACTGACACTATAAAACTTTTTTTTATCATATTCATCCTCCTTCTCAAAGCCTGCAAATTCAACCTCCTAACATAGAAACAAACAACATATATAGGATTTATGTGTGTTCATTATTCCAAGAGTTCTCATTCTCTTTATTATCAGGTTACTATGAGAACTCCTTGTTTGCTTTGCTGTTTAACTTCAGCAATATTTCAAACCTTTTTTAGATTACTACTATAAATCTCCTGTGTCAAATTAATTTTTTTTACTATTTATTAATATTTTCTATATATCCATCTTCATTCAATATATAGCCAATCTTACAATAAGTTACATTCTGTATTGTTGGTAAAGAATGAAAAGTAAAGAAACATTCTAAGGTTCCTATTTTTTCCTTAATTTTACAGTGAAAGAATTAACATACTTTTGCACAAAACACTCTTTTCACGTGCAAATGACAACAGACTTTACGTGTAACGAGCCTTTTCTTTAGAAAAAACTTTTTCTCGTGTGCAAAAGTTTTGCAAAAGTTACGACTTGTCCTAAACATACAAAAAACACCCAATCGGCTGAAATGCCTATAATATTAGGGCACTGAAAAACCCACTGTTTTCAAAGCGAATCAGTGGGTTATTCAGTGCCCTTGGTTTTTCCTGAATATACCGACCCGAAAGTGCAGGTTGATCGCTCGTTTTAAGCACAGCCTCCGACAATCGAGATCACTTTATCCGGACAGAGTGCACTATAACCCTGCTACGAATTTCTAGGTAGTCAAGGGCGTGCGTAGCGCGTTTATCATGACCCTTGACTACCTTAAGCACACATTATCCTATTTTTTGGTCAGCATAACTGCTGACCTGGCTCCGCCGAGGATGGGGTTTGGGGCAAAGCCCCATAGCACACGATATTTTTGTAAATGCACTGCTGCCGGAAGGGGTGCACTGGTTTGGCGGTTAAAGTGCTCAAATTGACCGGTTTGAGTGCACTATCGCACCGGCGTACTCATTTCCAGGGTTTTCGGACAAATTGTGGCGGAGGGAGATGGATTCGAACCATCGAAGTCGAGAGACAACAGATTTACAGTTTCAATTGGAGCATATTCATACCTAGTCAGATTACGCTAAAAGTGCTTATCTGTAGTTCTTTCCGAGACCTCTGCTAGTCATCTGAAGTCATATAAAATCATATGTTTCCATATCTCGTGTGCAAAAGTTGTGCAAAAATTTGGGTTTTTCCTTAAGCTGAAAATCATGCAAATGACAACAAACTCTTTTACATGAGAATTATTCAGTTTAACTCGGATACAACCTATACTTCTGTTTCAAACATAACCCATCAATACTTTAACTTCTTTGCTGACCATTTACCATGAAACGCTTTCCCTGATAAGAATGCTTCTGTCGGCTTATATAGCAATGCGATGATGGTTTTTAGAACATCTTGAAATTTAAGTTCAATACCCAGTGTTTTATGTGTAAATGCTGACCATTTTTTCTTCATGTCCTGGTCCTTATGGAACATAGCAATTTTTTCTATGGTTGAAATATCAAATGACGCCCCTCTGTTCAAGAGTGTTTCACTTATCGCTTTTTTTAGGATTTCTCCGTCAAAATCGAAAGAACAGGCCAGATAATAAAT
The DNA here is from genome assembly GCA_964475455.1 of uncultured Clostridiaceae bacterium. Taxonomy (GTDB): domain Bacteria; phylum Bacillota; class Clostridia; order DUPQ01; family DUPQ01; genus JAFGQE01. The sequence continues at coordinate 3,008 of CAYYXJ010000099.1, forward strand.
ATCATAATAATCTTTCATCCTGCTTGAAGTTTCCAGCCTACTTATGATAGTTTCCCATTTTTCTGCAATAACAGATTCCAGGGAGTATGAAAGAAGTTCTGTTTTTGGAAAGTTTTCAAGTTGAGATGTGAGTGCAATATATTGAGCAGCGGGAAATACAACATCACCAATACCTATGTCGATTTTGAACGGCGTCTTTGTATTTGATATGTGACCAATCACTTTTACCCTTACACCAGAATAGTTTTTACTTTCAGCTATATTTTCGCTTCCTATGATTTCAAAACTGATGAAGCTATACTCAGAAGGCGTGTCAATAACCGATGAAATGATATTCAGTAAATTCGATTGATCATTGGAAATATCTTTCCCTAAAAAATCAATGTCCAATGTAGGTCTGCCTTCAAAGTCACTGATGGAGAATAACAACAACCCGCCTTTGAATATAAGATTATTCCTGTATTCTGATTTTGACAATCTCCTGAGAAATTCTTCCTGACAAAACAACTGCAGTACAAGCTGAAAAGGCACCCCTCTTTCTATAGCCTTATTTCTTAATTTCTGTAGAATAGAATCCTCAATCGCCATTACATATACATCCCCATTATTGATTTAACTTTATTATTAATATTCATTTTTTTAGAGTATTCAAGCAGCTTAGCAATGCTTTTAGCTGAATCATTGACATAAGCCATTATAGCCTTATTGAATATCTCCTTATCCATTTTCTTCTCGTATCTAATGACATCACAAATAGTTCTGTTCCTGTCAAATATTTTTAGACTCGTATTATCATAGGTTATTGTTGTTTGCCCAATTGACAGATAATCATTAATAAGGAAATATATTTTTACCGGCGGATACTCAATCTGATATTTTTTCTTGCTCTTATCTTTGCTAACCGCCATATGCCATGCCATTGGAGTTCTATCAGTATACCCGTATATATATAGTGCCGAGTTCATGCATACTATTCCCTCCGGGAACAGCTTGGAGATAATAATAGCTTCGGCGACTGGTTTATCATACAGCCATTCGTAATATCCGGTTTTTATCTTGTTAACATAACCCTCATTGATAAGATTATACATTACAGTATTATGAAAACCAGCTTCTGTGAAATCCGCAAGCTTTACAATACCATTATGATTATCAAAAATTTTCTTATATTTTTCAATCTCCACTATGTAAAAATCACCTCTCACAACTTTCCAAGCAGTCTTTTTTACATTGTAACATAATTCATCACTACCGTAAATCAAGCCTCTTCCCGTTTTCTAAGCGGTGTTTTTCACGCGAGCCTCTCACATTAGCAAAACTGGTTAGAATGTCGAACAGATAATTGTTTGCCAAAAGTCAGTGGATTTTGTATGCCGGGCACAAATCCATACACATAAAAAGAAACCAGCTAAACGGCGCAAATGCCTTTAAATAGCTGGTTTCTGATTGGTGGAGGGAGATGGATTCGAACCATCGAAGTCGAGAGACAACAGATTTACAGAATGCCATCATTGATATTATCCATAATCATATGTACTCAAAACATCTTTATATAAAGGCTTTACGAAAAATGAAAGGTCATAATAAATCAGTGAATATCAGTATTGCTCAACTCTCGTGTGCCATTTTCGTGCCATTGAATTCTAGGTTACAGATTTCCTGCTTTCTCCTCTACTTTTTCAGAAAAAGCTGTCTTAACTAAAAATCTTTTATTATAAAAAGCTTAAGTCTCATTAATACTATTAACCAAAGCAATACTCTCTCCTCTTCTCATATCTCGAGTGTAAAAATCGTGTGCAAATATTTTAATTAAAATATGCATATTTTGTAAAGAGGTATTTTGTGGTTGGTAATATTAGATGGAATTTCTCTTAGAAAGCAGCCACCCATTTTTTCATAAAATCCTCTGGCATTTGGATCAACCATGATATATATAGTACTAATTTGATTACTCTTACATAGCTTATGCGCATGTTCCATCAGTAAGTGTCCTATTCATTGCATAATATATTGAGGTAAAACAAACATGTGCTCCAAATAATTTCCCTTATTAATAATTTCTCCCTTTATACAGAAATCTGAGCTAATTGTAACTATTGAGTAGAATACTACAATAGTGTCACCAGTTTCTACCACATATACTATATTGGATTCAATGTAGTTTGGACTAATGGTTAACTCTTCTTTCCAAACATCAAAGTATTCTGGTGAATATTACCAATAGTTTTTTGCCTTGTAACAAATTTTTGTAAGTTCGTTAGCATCATCTGGGTTTGCTTTTCTAATAATAATCAACTTGTTTACCAATTAATGTTGTGTGTTTTCTGAAAACCTATATTTCTTTCTCTAAACCCTTCATAATGAATTCCGTATAGTTCTAGCTCATTATAAAATACTAGCAAATTGATGGTAGCACTTACATGAATAATATTTCTAAATATATAATTTGTTGTTAAAAATACTTCAGTCTTCCTTAGCATGAGGACACGGTAAACTAGTGCTAATTTAAAGGTGTTTAAAAGGACTTCTCTCGTTTTTCTGTAAGTTGTTTAAATATACAAATGAAACTATTGAGAAATTTATTTGATTATTTCTCCAGTTCTGCTAGGAATAAATACTAGTGCTAATTGAATATATTTAATGCTAAATAACCCCGATTGAACTCGTCAGCTAATAATACTATTGAATGCTAATAATATAAAATGTTCTGATCCCATCCTCATCTTGAGTATAAGCTAAAGCATTTCCTCCACTGTTAACATAAGAAACTAGGGAAAAATTAAAGTTTTCTAGATATTTTTTATTATTAATATCAATCAGGAAACTTTGCTTAGTACCATTAATTTTCTTGCTAACAAAAGCCAGTCCTTCGCTAAAATGAAAAGCCTCATGATATTCAGGTTCAATTACTAAACTCCCTAACTTATCAATGAATCCCCATCTCCCATCTATTTTTACCGGTGCATAATCATTATGAAATGGTTTTGCTAATTCATAGTACTGTTCACCCAGTATGCTCCCATTTTCATTTAAAAAACCATATCCTTTAGAAGTTAAAACTAACGCATAACCTTCACTGAAGTCATTAATAGAGTAATATCTATTTAAGCTAATTTCTTTTCCCGATTTGTCCAAAAATGTCCACTCATCTTTCCCCGTACATGCTTTCGCATACCCGTTTCTATACTCATCAATATAATAGTATGAACTTTCAACTATTAAACTCCCGAACTTATCAATTACTCCATATCTTATATTGTTGTCACCAGTTTCTATGTTATAATCTCCCATCGAAACAATAGACAATCCGTCATAAAAGTCGCTTACACTAGTGAATTCACAAGGAATAATTATCTGCCCATTTGAATCAATAAATCCCCATTTACCATTATTTTTTATAGCTGCAAGTCCGCTTGAAAATGGTTTGACTTTTTCAAATACTGGCTCAATTTCAAAGTCAATATAATTACCACTAATTATATTAGCTATCGAAGTATAACCCCAAAAACTATTATTGTTAGTAGAGTTACTCTTTTGTGGTATTAGGATATTTGAGCCTGATTCAGTTTCGATTTCTCTTATGCACATATAATATGTTTTTATATCATCCATGCTATAAATATTCTGTTCAATACTAAAGATTTCATACCAATGACCCATATATTCAAAAGGCAAATTTATGTTTTCCATTTCGGTTATTTCCATATTTTTATTGATGATTTTATATTCGCCATTTTCGAATAAATAAGCTAAATCATTCAAAAAAATACTTGGAGTATCAGATATTGGATTTGTTAGTATATTGAATTTCGTATCCATAAATCCATATTTTGTTATATTTTCATCATGTGTATAAGAATATAAAAGAATATCATTATAACAAGAATACTCCATTGAGAAACACGGTATAAACTCGTTATTATCCTCATACTTTAATACCGCTATTTTAAACATATCATCAAGCTGAACATGGGCTTTGTTTTCTATTAATCCCTGTTGTGGAGGTTCAGTTTCATTTTTTTCATCTCTCAAACTGTAATTACAAGCACACAAGATGCTCATTAATACTAGCATCGTTAGTAATTTTGAAATTTTCTTCATAAAACAAATGGGGACCCGGAGGTCCCCCCTCCCATCTTTAATATAAATCAGCACCACATAAGTCACAATAGTAATCAAAATTTGAATCTACGTGAGAATCTACCTGAGTGGAACTATATGCACAATCATTGCATCTTGTTATTTTATCATGCTTTTGAGGATCTCCAAAATCTTCATACTCATAGTAATAACTATGAGTATAGTCATTTATATAAGTTGTCCTACCACATACACATTCGTAAATATCACAATGACACCCCGCAATCATAGGGACGGTTCTGTCGTATTGTGAATTACAAATTATTAAGTTCGAGAAATTGTCCTCAAATCCACAAAGTGAACACTTATCATATGTTACATGATAATTACACATTTCTGGATGTTCTGGCATGATGAGGTAGAAAGGTCCTTGCATATTATGATTGCATGTGTCCGCAGATGCCACAAAGCTAATCAATAATAAAATACAAATAATAATACCTGAAACTTTAAACTTTTTCATTATATTCTCCTTAAAATTATATTATAAACCACAACAACAACTCAATTTGTATACCTCCTTCTCATATTTAGAGTGCAAAACTCCAACTTGTTGAAGCAGTCTATTTCAATAAAAAAAGCAACCCGTCCCAATTTGATTTCTAAATCAAATAGTGGTTGCTTTCTGTAAATTCTCCTAACAGTACTGTCAATAGCGGTTTAATTTTGTAAGAAAAAGTCGGATAAAAAATGTAGTTTTAAGCCGGAATCTCCTCTAGTCTTCTGCGAATAATGTATTAACCCTTTTTGTTGCCATCATATGCTCCTTTCTCTCCTTCAGTCTGTAACTTTCACCCTTGATATTCACAACATTACAGTGGTGTAAAACCCTGTCAAGTATAGCCGCGGCAATGGTAGTATCAGAGAATATTTCATTCCATTGCGAAAATGGTTTGTTTGAAGTGAATATCGTTGAACTCTTCTCATATCTCTTTGCTATCAGCTGAAAAAACAAATTAGCTCCTTGGATATCCATTGGAAGATAACCAATTTCATCAATGATAAGGATGGAAAACTTTGATAGGTTCTTGATTTTTTCAGCCAGTCTGTTTTCATAGTGTGCTTCGTTCAATTGTTCGATCAACTTATGACAACTGATGTAATATGCCCTCATCCTGCTGCTTGCCGCTATCATTCCCAGTGCAACAGCCAGATGTGTTTTCCCGACTCCCGGAGGCCCAAGAAAGACTACGTTTTCCGTATTGTGAGCAAACCTTAGAGTGGCCAAATCCATAATCTGTCCCTTGTCTATAGACGCCTGGAAACTGAAATCAAAATCATCAAGGGTTTTTCTAAAAGGAAATCCCGCCATTTGAATCCTCGTATTTGCAGTTCTTTGTTTTCTGTGCTTCGCCTCCTGGGTGAATATATGGTCTAGAATCTCAACTACGCTGGTTTTATCCTTAATGGCTTGTTCCAGGTAGTTATCGATGGTTTCCAATGTATTGGGCATTTTTAAAGCAAGAAGGTTTTCCTTTATCCTTTCATACATAAGTTCACTCATGGAGAGCCTCCTGATCATAAATGCTCAGATCAATCTCCGGCACATATGAATGGATTTCATCCGGGGCGTTAAAGATGGTATTTTCAATTGAAAAAGTCTGCCTGTTCAGCAACTCCCTGTAATGCTCAGGATTGATGTTCATGTTGTTTTTACCGGTATCAAGTCTGTGCTGAGCTATCAGTTCACTTTGGTGGAAAATCGTCAATATGCTGCCCGTAACACGTAAAAAACACTCTTTTTCTGCATATTTACTGGGAACTGAGTATTTATTACCATTAAATGAGATTAAGCAGTCCTTGCCTATTTTCCTAAAACAGACATTGTCGAGCATGAATTCCCTGACCAGAGGATTGAGATTCTCCTTTGACAGCTCCTGTATTGGTATCTTATCCGTAGTAGCATGCTTTTTTGAATTGACTTTATTACACCAAGCCAAAGCCTGTATGTTTAAATCAGTCAAGTTATCATACTTGATGCCGATCATCAGATTGTTTCTGACAAATGAAACTGTTCGTTCAATCTTTCCTTTTGTCTGCCCCCTGTATGGCCGGCACAATACCGGCTTGAATCCATAGAAACCTGCAAAGTCCTCAAACTGTGGGTTCAGTGTTGAGTCTTTTTGCCTAAGAAGTCTTTTTACGACAACCTGCTTCATATTGTCATACAGTATCTCGTCAGGATATCCCTTGAAATACCTGAATGCATTTATGTGACAGCGAAGCAGTGTGTCTGTGCTCATGTCAGTTACAAATTCAATGTATCTGTTCCTTGAGTAACCGAGAATCATCAAAAAACTATACAGCTTCTTGTATTTGCCATCTTCAAATACCCGATGATCCGGGAAGTGTGCCCAGTCGACCTGTCCTTGTAGTCCGGGTATTGTCTCAAAGCGTACCGTAGCTTGTTTATTCAAGTCATCCTTTTTGCGCTTAACATAATCTTTGACAATTGTATATTTGCCGTCGAAGCCCTGCTCTGTGATGATTTCCAATATTCTTAAGGCACTATACGGTGCCTCACAAAGCAACTCATCAATCATTCCTTTATACTTTTCAATTTTTGATTCTCTTTTTGTTCCTTTTGGGTATTCAGGTTTCTTCTCTGAGTGTGAATATTTTTTTACTGTTCTGGGATCTATCCCATATTTTTTGCCTATCTCTGTGTAGTTCAAGCCTTTCTTGAATTCAGCTCTAATGTTCATCCAGTTGTCTCCCTTCATCTTAAGTATCTCCTCACTAAGTATTTTTAATGAGTCTATACTGATGTTTTGATTTCGCCAATAACTTACAAGATTTATCCGGCGATTTCTTACATTTTATCTCCGGCGTTGACAGATCTGGAAACAGGTTTATGTCGGTGATTTCAGACAGAATGATTCCACTTAGGATGAAGGATATGCCAGGTATGGTAAGCAATGGGGATTCAAGGGAACGTACAATACTCTTGATTTGCTTTTCTGAGACAGCGAGTTGTTCCCTGACTGAAAGCACAAGAAGTATTGTCTGCTGAAGCTCAGTAGAAAGAGCGGCGCTTTCAATACCTATTGAGTTCCTGGCGAGTTCCCTTAGTTCAATGGCTTTTGATTTTCCATATTTCCCTTTTGAACCGGATGCAATCAGGTTGGTCAAGTGAGTCAGGTGGGCAGAAGCAAGGAAATGTGCCCCGGGATACTCCAAAAGCAGCTGATAACAAGACTTCTGATGCACTGACCACACAGAACTTCTTAGCTCTGGGAAGACCATATCAAGAATCCTTCTGATGGAAATCTTGAGTTTTGACTGGTAGCCAATGAGGCGGAACCTATGCCGGCAGAGTGATTTAAGTTCAGGGATGTGATACGATTTCATTGGGGTCGGACCCTTGACATCAGTCAGAAGCATCCTTGTGATTAATTTCGCATCGGATTTGTCCGTCTTGGTTTTTCTAAGCGTGGTGGCTTTT
>CAYYXJ010000100.1:0-10470 GCA_964475455.1 uncultured Clostridiaceae bacterium
TATAACATATACAGTCAAAAACAGCATCCCAATAGCATTTAGCTTCTTTAACTGCTTTTTCAAAGTCCGCCGCATCATGGCGGTCTGCAACTAGTGCAGTCACTCCTCCCGGAACCGGTTTTTGCCCTCTTGTTACAATATACACATCATGTCCCTGGGCGACTGCAGTTAAAGCCAGATTCCCGCTTAAAAAACCACTTCCTCCGATTATAAGTATTTTATGTTTTTTATTCATTGGTATTCTCCTTTTTAGATTAAACCCAGATGTTTACCTAATTTCATATGCGCTTTATTGAAATCCTCAAGAAAAACATATCCTTTTGCTTGGTCGAAATCATAGCTTAATTCAGCAAGTTTTCTATGAAACCGGTCTGATTCCTTGTAATACCTGATTTTCCAATTAGGATCCGGATGTTGTATTGAGTCCCGAAGATTATGTATTCTGTCAGCAATTTTCACTGCGGAGGCTTTCTTATTTTTGTTTATATTGCTTATATATTTTCCGGTGTCATCATCCTCCTTTGTCATTAATACAACAGCTTCATATATTTCTGAATTACCATAAAATAAAATATCTCTTTTAGTCGCATTGGTATCTTCAAGCAGATCATGGAACAATCCCATAATCTGAATATCAATCCCGAAACCTTTTTCCCTGAGAATTTCTGATACAGCTACGGGATGAGTAATATATGGAAGTCCTGTCCCTTTCCTGGGAGGTGTTATCTTATGCATTTTCGTTGCATATTTAAGTGCCTTTTTATAATTCATGTGTTCCTCGTTTTCATAATGATTTATTTTCTGTAATCTTTTCTAATAAACGGCGGTTCTATGTTTTTCGCAACAAGTAACTTGTATTTACAAGGATGCCTGTATGCATTTCCATGAACTTCCCTGCTTCTGTAATCCCTGATTTCATCTATGGGTATCTGCGCCATAAAGATACCTTCTTTTTCGTCAGCTTCAATTATCAATGTATCCCTCGATTCAGGTTCCCCCGGTTTATATGCTATTCCATCAAAAGCATTTGAATGTCCGTTGCAATCCGGCATTCCCCGGGGATAGTTCACTGTAACAATGCCAACCATGTTTTCATAGGCCCTGGCCCTCAACTGGGAAATTCTGTTTATTTCCATTGGACATGCATTGGGAACCAATATTATCTCAGCTCCTTTTAGCATAAGAATCCTTGCGCTTTCAGGGAATTCCCTGTCATAACAAATCATAGCTCCGATTTTAACATTGCTTCCCCCGATATCAAGGTCAGCAACATAAAAATCATCTCCGGGAGTCAGTTTGCACTCTTCATCAAAGTCACATGTATGCAATTTTGCATAAGTAAGTACATTGTTCCCAAAACGATCAAAAAGTGACAGAGTGTTGCGTGGCATTGGTATGTACTTTTCCAGATAAGTTATCCCTATGGCCATATCCAAATCATGTGCAAGTTTACCAAATGCTTTTACAAAGCTGCTGTCGGCAGCCACAGAATCCGCCTCATCGATTTTATATCCATTGCTCCACATCTCCGGGAACAAGGCAATATCGGCACCCATCGCCTTTGCTCTAACGCAATAATCAATTCCCTTGTTAAGATTATCCTCAACTGTATCCAAAGGCAACAGCTGCAACAATGCTATATTAATATTATTCATTGTGTTCTCCCCTGTAAAAAGTATATACTTTTAAGCGGATATTTTAAATATGATTTTGGAGACAGCATATTATGGGCAACCATTGGGAAAACGATATATTGGAACTGGAAAAAAGAAGCAAAGGCATATATGATGCGGACATGGTTTTCCTTGGTTCCAGCAGCTTTACAATCTGGTCATCAATGGAGGATGATTTCAAACCCTTCAAAATCTTAAATCATGGTTTTGGTGGTTCGGGGTTGTCAGATGCCCTGTATTTTTTTGAAAGACTTGTTACGCCATTCAATCCACGTATACTTATAGTTTACAGTGGTTCCAATGACATAACCGGAAGTCCTTTGGAAATAAATGCAGCCGCAAAAGCATTGGACTCCGTAAAAAAGCTTTATGAAAAGACCAAAACTCAACTCCCTGACACCCTGTTCTGCTATATTTCAATCAATATAACCAGGTTACGTTTCGGAGCTCAAGATGAGATAAGGAAAGCCAATGAATTAATCAGGAATCTATCTTTAAAATCAGAAGATTTTATCTTTATAGATACAGTTGAATCCTTTTTGAAAGACGGTCTGCCCGATGAGAGCCTGTTCTTACAGGATAAGCTGCATCTAAATGGCAAAGGTTATGCAAAATGGCTGACACAAATTAAACCAGTTGTTTCAAAAATTCTAATTGAAAGTAAAAACAAAGACTAGATTCCCTCATTTACACCGAAAACAGTCTGCATTTTTTTCTCGGTTGCTCCGTTGGCAATGACAATCAGATAATCGCCTGCTTCAATCATTTCTCCGTCATCAGGTAATTTAAGTAACTCCCGGCCAGCATTACTGTTTTTCTGCAGACCTATGGCCAGAACACCATGCTTTTCTTTTAGATCCATGAAGACATATCCATACTCTTTGCCGGCATATTGGTTATTCTTTAAAACTTGGTACTGCTGGACATCATATTCATGCACATTGTTTGTAGATGTAATCAAATCCTTTGTGTATTCAGCAACTGCGGGCTCAAAAATATAACTGGCTACCAGCCTCGATGCAATTTCATTTTTTGAAAGAACATATGTAACACCGGCATTTATAAATGTCTCACGCAGGTTGAAATCATCCAGTATAACTACATACCCAACAGATGGACACACCTTTTTAATATTCAGTATCGAAATGAGTTTATCAGTGTCGGTTCCGTTGTTAAGGAAAACAGTCTTTGCTTCATTGAGATTGACCAGGTTCATTGCACTGTAATTTTTTAGATCGGCAAAGCAGACAAAAACATCCTTGGAACCGAATTCCTGGTATATTAGATCCACATGATCCTTAACATCGGTCATTATTGCTACTTTTTTATCAGCATTTTGCAGCTGAATCACAACATTCTCTGAAAAACTGTCCCAGCCCAGTATTATTGTATGGTTTTCAAAACTTGTTCCCAACATACCCAATCTCCTTTTTTCTGACATCCTCTGAAATGAATTAGTCATTTCCCCGATTATCAATCCAAGTGCAGCAATTGCAAATAGAATAAATACAATACCGATTACCCTCCCACCTGTACTTACAGGTGTATAGTCACCATATCCAACCGTTGAAATGGTTACAAGCGAATACCAGATTGCATCTATGAAATTTTTAATTGAACTGCCCGAGGCATCCCGTTCAAAAGATACCAGCATAGCTATCAAAATAAAATACAGAAGTGCTCCTGACAGTATGAAGGTAGTATACCTTGCGACCTTTTTCATGTCTTATTCCCCCCGGGTCTGAATTATCCGTAAAAAACAAAAACAAATGCTCTCCATCAGACCTTTATATGAATTATACTATAACTGTTTTTGTGAAAAAAGGGTTTGATAAAAATGAATACTGCTTCAGCCATATCATTTATGTTCATTATTGTGTGATACCACACCTGTCCCCCGGCATACAAAAAGACCAACCATCCGGAGATGATTGGTCTGATTGATGGTTTTATTCTACTTGAGAACCGTTACGTGCCCTCTGAAATCAACACTGAGTTCAGTAAAGATATCAAAGAACGAATCAGTAACAATTACCGCTTTTGTTTCTCCGTCTATTCCATCGAATTTAATGAAATAGCTATGCATGTCAGGAGCTTCGCCGATTGAAACTTCATTGCAAGTTGTGTCGCTTCCGGCATTACTTTTCACTGTATCTGCAAGGGCTTTCCCGGCTTTAAATTTTGCAACCTTTTTGGACATTGTACCCTCTTGGATGTATTCAACCACCTCAGCCAGTTTTCTGTTGTTCCACAGGCGGTAGGAAGTTCCTGCAACAGGTCCGAATTCCTGCCTGAATACAAACAGTTCTATTTCATGTTCGTCACTTATCAGATAATCAATGTCATCCTGTGTGAGTTCTTCTGCATTAGTGTAAACAACCGTTGGTCCACCTGCGGCCAGTTCAGTTCTGTCCACGAATGTTACGACTGCATCCTGCATTACATGAATCAGTATTGCATTCCCGTCATTGCCGGCAACAACTTTAACCAAATCCGGTTTTCCATCCCCGCTGAAATCTTGAAGGAACTTTTCCGGTGATATAGTTGAAACGCTGCCATCTGCCCCAGTTACGACAACTGTTGTAGACGCTGCTATCTTTATCTCTTTTCCTGTCTGAGGGTTTCTACCCGTTCTGAGGGACGATGTATCCTCATTAACTGTTACAGTGTCCAGGTAAGTTGTGGTATGAAGATGATCATCATCTGCCATACCATCACAGTCATCATCCACACCATCGTACCAGAACATTACTTCCCCGTTTTCAAGATGCAGTGTCACATGGTCACCAAGACCTCCGCCTGCAACAAGCAGCAATGGTGTTGCCTTGTCTATAGGTTTAGTTACAACCACTGGTTTTACACCCTGTTTGAAAACAAGGTCCAAAAGGCCATCACCATCGGAGTCATCATCCAGATGTCTTCCGAAATATGCAGCTGCACTTGCTTCATCCTTGAATTGACCACTGTAATTATGTACTTTGAATGTCTTCAATACAACTTCGCCATCGTCTTGAGCTGCCACAACAACGTCATCAGCAAGTTACGGATTTGTAATGGAGTTTGCTACTATTACCCCGACTTCATTTTTCCCGTCAAGCGGTCTGATTCTGTATGAATCAAGATTCAAAGTAACCTTCCCGAATACATTGGTTGCCGTAAGAGAATCAGGTTTGGTTGATAAGTGCAGGTTGAGAATCAGGGCATCCAAAAACTCCCTGAATTCTTCATCTGACAAATCATATCTTGACATCAGTTCTCCTTTGATATCATCTATCTTTATGTAACCTGAAACTACCTTAAGGTCAGATCCGTCAGGTGCTTCAACATCTTTTATTTCTACTTCAAACTTCCCATTGGTCTTGGTTACCATAAGGTTGCTTTCAATATCAAGTTGTTCACCATCTAAGAATAAATACACAAATAGATTGTCGGGATCCGGTGCAACAGTAGTGTCCGTAATCATAACTTCTGTCCAAATGTCAAAGAAGCTGTCTATACGGCTGTATAACGGATTGTCTCCCATTGTTGTATTTGGTTCATACAATGGGCTGACACTTGCTTTTGTAAGTTGTTTCAATTCATCATTATTGAATTCAGCTGAAGAAAAACTGCCTGAAAATGCCGGTAGAATGTCTCTTAAAATTTCTTCAAGTATGAGTTTTGCCTGACCCGAAGAATAAGTTGTTCTACCCGGTCTCTTCCTTAGAATTATGTCTTCACCGTCCTGAAGTATCAACTGACGGTTTTCTATATAGCTTGCAAAAACCTCCACTGTGCTTCCATCAGGTATATCCGGAACCGGGAAAGTAACCAGCATCTGTCCCGTTGTGGAGTCATAGAACTGTTCAGTGAGTTTAAGCACTGTAACATGACCCGACCCCGATATTGAATAAGTCATTTCCAAGTCTTCCACAGAAGGTCCGTTTTCAATCATCGCCCGAAGAACATTGCTTCTTGTACTGTTATGATCAGTTGATGGGCTTGTAAATGTTAAAACAACACTTCCCTTCTTGTATTTAAAATCCTCCAGCTCAAAGAGCTGTCCATCGGATGGAACGGATTCATCACCAAGTGCCAGGCTTCTTTCCAGGGTGATATTACCGTATTTGACACGGCCTTTTCTTAATAAGGCCACCGTTCTGTCGGCCATAAGCTGCCTTGATGTTGTTTCATTCCAGTTCTCGTCAGAAGGTGAAATTTCAAGCTCCACCGATTTTCCCGGAACCAGACCGTATTCTGCGCCATAGTATTCATAACCAAGTGCCCTTAATAAAAAAGCCAGCAGCTGCTGGTTCTTGAGGTACTGGTCAAATCCAAATAGTCCATTCCCTATTCCTTCTGTCAATCCGCTGTCCTGGGCCCAGGCTATGAACGGATCATAATATGCATTTGTTACATCTGTGAAACTGTGTTCCCCGGGAAACGTTTCCGCCAGTTCCTCAACCCCGAGCAATCGTGATAGCAATACTATTGCATCCTGTCGCTTGAGAGGCTGGTCCAGCAAAAGGTTTCCTTCGAGGTCCCCTTTTAGGATGCCAAGCTCCCTTAATACTTCGCCGTTTCCATTTGCCAAAACTGTATTGGTTGGTAAAACGGTTATAACTAATAATACTGCTAATGTTAAAGATAATAATCTGAATATAGTTTTCATGAGTCTCCTCCTTTTAACTTTGCCTTACTTTTACCCCATGAAATGGCATATTAACAAGAAGAAGTACAGACCTGTCCCCATAAATATTTCTGTTGAAGGTTTTATGTAATCACTTTTGCAGATTTTCTATTTCAAAGAACGTTTATGTTAACACTAGGATTTTATCGGCAATTCTATAAAAAATCTCGTATATTCATTTTCCTTTGTTTCAAAATATATATTGCCGTTATGATTCTTTATAATTTTATAGCTGGTGGAAAGCCCCAAACCCATTGCTACAGCTCTGCTCTTGGTTGTAAAAAACGGATTGAAAATCCTATCATGAATTGACTCAGGAATACCGCTGCCGTTATCCTCAATCATTATTTTAATGAATTCGCCCGTATCAACTTCTATTTTTTCACAGGTGATGTTAATTTTTTTATTTTTAAATTGCCCGTCTTCCTTAATGCTCAGGTTCTCCCTGGAGTTTATCAGTATACTCATCAGTACTTGTTGAATCTGTTGTGAATTACATGATATTTCCGGTAAATTTCTTTCAATTTTGACCTTTAATGAAATATTTTCTTTTTTCATTATACTTTTTATAAGTGATAAAGTTGAATTTATTATATCCTCTGCAGTAATACTTGAAATCGTGTACAAATCCTTGCCTGCAAATTTCAAAAGGTTTTTTACAATCTTTGAAACCCTATCTGTTTCCTGGATTATTTCGCTTGCATATTCCTTTATTGCTGAATTCGGAGATGCGGAATCAACAATCAGCTGACCATAATTCATAATGCCATTGATTGGGTTGTTGATTTCATGTGCAACACCACCTGCCAGTACGGCAACTGCCTCAATCCGCTGTTGATTTCTTATATTTTCTTCAAGAAATTTATTTTCTTCGGTTATTTTACTCAATTCCGCCTCATCTTGCTTTCTTTTAGTAATGTCCGTAATCAGACCTTCGATGAATAATAGTTTTCCTTTTTCGTCATATACACCCTTTCCTTGTTCCCAAACCCAAATTCTTTCCCCGTTCTTTTTAATAATTTCATATTCACCGGCGAACTCCTTGAATTCACTGATGCTTAGCCTGAACCCTTCCCATATTTTTTCACGATACTCTTTTGCAATTATATTGTTATATGAAATCTCTTTATTTCTTATAACTTCAGCAGTGGAGTATCCGGTAATATCCTCAAATGCCTTGCTTATAAGCAGCATTGTCCAGTCTTTGTCAAAAAGGCATCTGTATGCAAAACCGGGAATGTTGTCCAATAATCTGTTTTTACTTTTCTCAGCTTCAATGACCTCTCTGGAAAATGTATTGCTGATCATATCGTATATACCTACCAGCAATAACAGTCCAAGTAGCCCTTCCGTAAGTATTATGAATGCATCGTAATTATAATCAAATAAACTCCCAAATGATTCTTTTGTAATGAACATGACAAAAATCCGTATTACAAAATAAATACCATAAATAATATTTACCGGTACCATAAGGGTTCGGATTTTTGTTAATTTGTAGTTTTTATTAATAACTATAGCTATTCCGAGATGTATTAGTGCAGAGGAAACAGCATATGCTATTATCCTTGCTGTAACATTTGGTTCTATGTAAGTAAATATGACAAAGAATAGAATGAATATAAACAGATATGTGATCAGAATAATAGGTCTTATCTTAATTTTATAAAAGATAGATACACCGTATAGCAACATCATTCTACCCGTTACCAGAAGACTGTTTGCTAAAATTACACTAATGAATGTAGGCAAAGAAGCTCTGAAAATTATTAATGAAATCCCCACCGTCATAAATAGAAAGAAGTGTACATAAAGCGTTATCCCTGAAAAATTTCTTCTATACTTGAACCATATAAACAGCATAATGAAAAATCCCAGGGAGAAGGCAATCATAACTGTTAACAACGAAGCTGCCATGTCAAATTTGAACATATAACCCCCAATTATTTATTTTGATCAAGTATATATAAATGATTCAGTTTACTGTGTCCTTTAAAAACAGCAACCAACTCAATAATAGTCAGCAAGGCAGTTCAATGATAAATTCAGCTCCGTTGCTGTAATCGGGGTTAAGGCGCAAATTCCCCCCGTGCTCCTTGATAATGCCATAACTGATAGAAAGACCCAATCCGGTTCCTTTATCCCTGGTCTTTGTCGTAAAGAATGGATCAAAGACATTTTGCTGAATATCCGCAGGAACACCCGGTCCGTTGTCCCTTACCGCAAGTCTCAGCCACCTGCCATCTTCTGTTTCAATCAAACGAGCAGAAATACCGATATTTTTTTCACCCTCTTTCAAAGACAAGGCATCCCTTGAATTGGTAATCAAGTTCATAAGTACTTGTCTAATTTCCTGTTTCCTGCAGTTTAACAACGGCAGATCATTGCTTATATCATAAGTAATGTTTATATTGTCCTTGAGTATTATAGTTTTTATCAATGACATTGTCTCATTGATAATATCATTGATATCCACCGGTAGATAGTTTTGTTCAGTCTGTCTTGAGAATTGAAGAAGATTCTTTACTATTGAAGCCACCCTGTTTGTTTCCTCAATGATTTCCCTTGCATATTCTGAAGTTTCGTCATCCAGGTCATTATCCAGTATAATTTGTGCATAATTCATTATTCCATTGATCGGATTGTTTATCTCATGGGCAACCCCGCTGGCAAGGGTTCCAATTGATTCCAGCTTCTGTTGGTTTCTTATATGGGCTTCCATCTGAAGCTTTTCATCCTCCAGCCTCTTTTCCTTTGACATGTCCCTGACAAGCACATAAAACCGGTTGTTAGTCTCAGGCATTGGCACCAGATTGACTTCTACGGAAACAGTTGAACCAACCTTCCGCCTGTAAAGGTCAATAAATCTTTCATTTCCGGATTTTCTTACTGCACTCAACTTTTCCATGACCTTGGAATCACTCTGCAGAATAGCAATATCCCTTATATTCATTGATTGGATTTCACTTTTATCAAATCCAACCAGCTGACAGAACTGTTCATTGGCTTCAATGAAATTACCATTTTCGTTCAAAATGCACAATCCGCTCATAATACTTTTAATAAGGGTGGAATAATTCTGCTCCAGTTTATACATCTTTGTAATATCCAAGATATTTGTTACTGTATACAATGGTTTATTATCTTTACCCCAGAGCATCACTGCAGATATAAGCACATTTATAATTGAACCATCCTTGTGGATGTATCTTTTTTCATCAAAAATAACTGCATTCTTGTCTTGAATGAGAGTATTTAGGTAGCCTCTGCTCTTTTCAATGTCTTCAGGATGTGTAAAATCAGAGAAATTCATTGATTTCATTTCATCCAGGCTGTACCCTATGATTTCGCCGAAACGTTGGTTGGAGTTCAATATGGTACCGTCCAAGGCAGTATTGCATATTCCTACTGAAGCGTTGTCAAATATTGCCCGGTATCTGTTTTCACTTTCTGAAAGACGGAAGTTATAATCATAAATGTCAATTTGGATTGAAAGGACAACACTTATAAGAAGAGTTCCGACAGGATAGATAATCATAACCGGCAGGCTGATATTCCTAAGAGTATACAAAGCTGTATCCCATGGCAACATGAACATGACCAATAACATTGTTATGTGTGCAATAACCCCGACAATATAGTACTCTGCAAACCTTCGTCTTTTGTCATTGATAGCTTTTTGGAACCTGAATTTTCTCCAGACAACACCAATTATTATTGAACTAACTATAACGATTATTCCCGGAATGGTTCCTGCTCCTCCTTCAAATATCCTGAAGGCTATAAGAAATGAACCACCGACTGCAGTTGGTACGAGTCCGAAGAACATGCCGGAAACCACCATTAGCACAGACCTTACATCAAAGACAACCCCGGCCAGCAACGTAAAGGGATTAGCCATTATTCCAACGCCGATTATACCGACTATCAAACCGGTGAATAATTGTATATATATATTTTTTTTCTGGTGATTGTAAGGAAAAATTACAAACAGCACACAAAGTGCCAGCAGTAATGAAACATTATATACATCTTCAATTTCCTTGATTACATCAATAACATCAAGTGTCGAATAATATAGTTCTACCGGTTCTTTAATTCCACAGCTGCCCTTGATAAAACTTACTG
>CAYYXJ010000101.1:0-10465 GCA_964475455.1 uncultured Clostridiaceae bacterium
GTAATGCTCCATCCTTCTGCTCCACGATGTCCGAATGTTGTTGTAAAGGTGAGAGCTTTTCCGATTTTCCCGCTTTGCACTATTTCCTTGGCCATCATATGCGCCGGAGCCAGGCGTTGGTTCTGACCTATCATCAATTTCATTCCGGTTTTTGCTGCAGTATCAATCATGGCTTTAGCTTCCTCAAGGGTTCCTGCCATTGGCTTTTCACAAAGAACATGCTTCCCATTTTCCATGGCCTTAATGGAATACTGGGCATGATACTTATTAGGAGTTGCAACAACAACAAAATCAAGTTCAGGGTCAGTACACAAATCCTCTGCACTTTCATAAACCTTGCAACCATATTTCTTTGATACATCAACGGCACGCTCTGAAATTGGGTCATACACACCATAAAGTTCGCAATTTTTATTTGCCGCCAATTCTATGGCATGTCTTTTTTGACATATCGATCCACATCCTAGTATTCCGCCTTTTAACATTATTCTTCCTCCTGTTCTACAACAATTACTTCATATTCGTCCAGGAATGGCACCTTGATACCGTTTCCATTATTAACCTTAAAGACATTATACTCCCTGCCAGTATATATTCCATATGCTTTTGTGCCTTTTACACCGGTTAATTCCACGGTTATATCAGAAACCCTTATGGTTTCCTCCATTGGCCTCCCTGGACCCCGTGTCATATTCACAAGATGTACCTGCAGATTGCCGGTGTGCAGCTGTTTCCTCAAACTGATTTCAATACTCTGCGGTGCATTGGTAACAGTCATGGGATCAGCGGTTTCAGAAAGTCTCCTTGAAATCATTTTTCTGTTATCCGGATTGCACCAGACATTGTAAACTTCGCCGATGGTTCCGGAAATATATACACTGCTTCCCTTGCCATACTTGTTTCTTGTAATATATCCATAGCTTTTTGTGGGGAATGCAACATACCTGCCTGCAATGGGATAAAAACTTCTGGCAAGCAATTCTGCCCCGTCTTCCGGTTCTGTTTCCCATGCGAAACCGCTCATTGGAATTATTTTTTCTTCAATATCTTCAAGCAATTCAGTATATCCAATTCCAACATCTGTATATTCAACTTGTTTTCCGCGTTTTATTCCGAATACATCATCAAGTATTCCAACTTCCCTTTGATTGCCGGATTCATCGTACATACCGGTATCAAAGGTTGCAATAATATTACCTCCGCCTCTTACATATTCCTTCAGGATTTCCGCTTCTTTTTCTGATATACATGCATAGGTAGGTAAAATCAACAAATCATAATTGAATATCCTTCTGTCATGAATACAGTCCTGGTCTGCAATATCAAACTGCACATGACTTCTTGTAAGTATATCGGCAAACCCTGTAAGTGCTTCATGGTGATTCCCGTTTTTCCCTTTACCGCCGATCTGCTGACTATCAGTGAAATCTGTTTTAATTACGCTGGAAGCATAATAGTTTGATGTTGAATCCGACCACATCAGCGCAATCCTTGCACATGATTTGGTGTTTGTAAGATGCTGTTCATTATTCTTGATATACTTATTGAATTTAGCTGAAACCCTGCCGGCTTCACTTTTAAACATTTTCGTCGGACCATGAATTCCATACCATATATTTGCACCCTGGGCAAGGGAGAGCGCATAAAGACGTTCTGTCTCTGCCCCTGTGTACATGCAGTAGGAATAGGGCTTGGCGTCACCGGCAATGAATACTACATATGGTTTGCCATTTGCCTTGGTTTCAATGTATTTTGCATGGCTTGAGGTATGTGTATAATCAAAAGCCTTGTTAATCCAACAAAAACCGCCTTCAGTACCAAGAAAATCAACATATGGGTAAACCTTTGATGTGTTGCTGCCTGTTACATCAGCTCTCAATGCAGAGTTATTGATATATAGCATGATGTCAGGATTAATCTTTTGCTTCATTTCATAGGTGTTTTTAATCATACCGGTGACTGAGTTTGTCCGAAACTCCAGGAACTCACTGTACTTTGCATCAAAGATACTTTTTCCATACTCTTCTTGGAATTTTTTCTGACAGTACTCGCAGTAGCACCCATTTCTCAAGAATACCGGACCATCCAGAAATAAACCATCCAATTTATGCGCACATAGTTTTTCAAGATTTTTAAGATATTCATCCATCCAGGGTGAATTAATGCATATTAAGTATTGATTTCCATAAGCGGGAATATGGTTTCCGGTTTTATCCTTTTGTTTCCATTCAGGATGTTCAAGTATTGTTTCTTCATAGACACAGTGTACATTCCAGTAAAGAATTTCCCTCAGACCGTTTTTCCTGGCTTCGACCAGATACTTGTCAAGTTTTTTGCCATCTCGCTCTTCATTGTATGAAGAAACATGCCCCGTTGCATTTATGTGCAGAAGCTGCTCCCCGTTGAAGTCATTCTTCAATACATGATTGCTCATAATATCAAAGCTGTCCTCGCCGTAATTGCATTGGACAGCCGATAATACCATGGGCTTTTCATACCATTTGAAATTATTCATTTCTTACCCCCGGCTTTATAATGATTTTATTGTTGCGACATCCAGGCTTTTTACTATTTCATATGCCCATTTGATTGCGTTTTCATAATCCTCAAATGCACAGTATCCATAATGGCTGTGAATATATCTTGCAGGAACCCCAATAACAACAGTAGGAACTCCATGGTGTGCAAGATGTATTGCACCTGCATTTGTTCCACCGCCGGTTCGAACAGCATCCTGAAAAGGAATACCTGCTTTTTCAGCAACGGATCGAGCATATGCCAGAAATCCCGGATGAGTTATCATGCTTCCATCCCTGTGTCTTACCTGAGGACCCTTCTTGAGACCCGCCTGGCAGGAATATTTATCTGTATAAACATCATCCGCAGGGGTACCTTCAAATACGATGGCAAGATCCGGTTTTATTACATTTGATGTAACACCCGCTCCCCTCAGGCCAACTTCTTCCTGAGTGGATACTGCACCTACTACATCGACTTTCAGATTTTCTCCTGCCAGCTGATTCATCAATGCAACTTCGCAGGCACATCCTATTCTATTGTCAAATGCCTTGGCACACATTATTCCATTTTTTTCATTGATTGAGAATTCAACATCAGGTATAACCGGGTTTGCCACTTCTATTCCAAAGACATCAACAACCTCTTCCCTGCTTGTTGCACCGATATCTATATATAGATTTTCAATGACCGGAGCTGCGGTTTTTTCTGCAGCTGACATAAAATGAGGAGGCTTGGATGTTGTTATACCATACACATATTCTCCCCTGGAGTTTCTTATCCTGACTTTATGTGCAGGAATGTTGCTGCCCTGCCATCCGCCTATGGCTATGAACTTGATCAGACCGTTTCCGGTTATGGTCTGGACCATAAAGCCTATTTCATCAGAATGTGAATCTATCATTACCATAGGCCGCTTCCCGGTATTGCCTTCGAGGGAAAGATAAACATTACGCATGGGGTCTACCCTGAGTTCCAGGTCCCGTGATGCATATCTCTTTACTACATCAACAACTTCATCTTCGAATCCTGAAATTCCATTGGCGTTTGTAAGGTCACGTATCAATGCAAGTTTGTCAGTCATGTTTACTCCTTAATTCTCTTGATATCTGCACCAAGTTCTGCAAGTTTTTGGACAAATCCTTCATATCCCCTGTCGAGATACTCAAGATTATAAACTGTTGTTGTTCCTTCTGCCGCCAGACCGGAAAGTATAAGTGCGGCAGCCGCCCTTAAGTCCATCGCACGTATGGGAGACCCTATCAGCTTGCTGACACCTGTGATAAGTGCGGTTCTTCCTTCTACTCTGATTTGAGCTCCCATCTGTAAAAGCTGGTCGACATACTGAAATCTATTGTCAAATATACCTTCAACTACTGTACCCTGGCCTTCGGCTATTGCCATAAGGCTGACCATCTGCGGTTGCAGGTCAGTGGGAAATCCCGGATATTCAAGAGTTTGAACAAGCACAGCCTTGGGTCTTTTATTTCCTTTGACCGTAATATAATCATCACCTTCTTCAATGCTGACTGCTCCGGTTTCATTCAGCTTGACTGTAAGTGATTCCATATGTTCAGGAATTACATTCTTTACAGTTATTGTTCCCTTGGTCAGTGCTGCTGCAATCATAAAGGTTCCCGCTTCAATCATATCGGGAACAACTGAGTAGGTTTTCCCGCCGAGAAGTTTTTCGACACCTCTGATCCTTATAACGCTGGTACCGGCTCCCTTAATATCCGCTCCCATCATGTTGAGAAAGTTGGCTAAATCGACGATGTGTGGCTCACGTGCTGCGTTTTCCAAGACTGTCAATCCTTCTGCAAGAGTTGCAGCAAGCATTACATTTATCGTTGCCCCAACAGATATTTTATCAAAATATATTTGGGTCCCCACAAGTTTTTTTGCCTTTGTGGTAATGAATCCTCCGGTAGCTGCAAAATTGGCCCCCAGGGCTTCAAATCCTTTTTTATGTTGATCAATTGGCCTCGCTCCGAAATTACATCCGCCGGGAAAAATAACTTCAGCACTGCGTTTTCTCCCCAGCAGGGATCCTACGAGATAATAGGAGGCCCTCATCGTATTTAAATCATTGTTATCTGCCTTTGATTTGTCTATATTAGTGCAATCTATTGAAACTGTATCATGCCCAAGATGTTCTACTACACCACCAAGGTTTTCCAGGGTTTCCAGTAAAATACACACATCTGTAATTTTTGGAAGATTTTCAATTATAACCTTACCTTCCACAAGAATAGCTGCCGCAACCAATGCAACAGCCGCATTCTTTGATCCATGTATACTGACTTCTCCCTTTAATTTCTTTCCGCCGTTAATGACGAGTTTTTCTTTAGTAATCACTTTTAAACTCCAATCCCATAAGCATCCTTCCAGCCTTAGTCCCGCAAAACAAAATAATCAACATTTATTATATAAAAGTCAACAACCGGGAGCAAATGTATTATACTTTAATGGAACAAATACTTCAAACCAGGGGGGACAATATTTTTATGAAATCAGCAGAACTAAAGAATGTCAGAATTACCGGTGGTTATTGGAAGCAGCGGTGTGATATAAACAGAACCGTTACACTTGATACAGAATACATTCAACTCAAAGAGACCGGGAGACTTCATACATTTAAACAAACATGGACAGAAGGGCAACCTTTTGAACCCCATCAATTCTGGGACTCGGATTTAGCCAAATGGATAGAAGCAGTTTCCTACAGCATCATAAATTATCCTGACAAGGAACTGGAAAACAAGGTTGATGAAGTAATTGATGAGATGGAAACAGCCCAGTGGGATGATGGTTATCTTAACAGTTATTTCTCGGTCAAAGGCAAATCAAATAGATGGACCAATCTTAGGATAATGCATGAGTTGTATTGTGCCGGGCATCTTATGGAGGCTGCCGTTGCTTATTATCAGGCTACTGGAAAAGATAAATTTCTTAAAATAATGTGCAGATACGCCGATCATATCGACTCTGTTTTTGGTCGTGAGCAAGGTAAATTGCGCGGTTATCCGGGACACGAGGAAATAGAGCTTGCGCTCGTAAAGCTTTACAAGGTAACCGGACAAGAACGATATCTCAGACTTTCGGAGTATTTTGTCACTGAGAGAGGCAGTCAGCCTCATTATTATAATTGGGAACTTGAGAATACAGAAGCCAAGTGGATGGAGTGGGAAAAGAAGGGCACCAATAAACTATATTACTACTGCCAGGCCCATGAACCGGTCGTGGAACAAAAAGAGATTGTAGGCCATTCGGTCAGAGCCCTTTATTATCTATCCGGTGTTGCAGACATTGCAGAAGAAACAGGAAATGAAGACTTGCTGAAAGCTTGTGAACGTCTTTATGACAACATGGTCAACCGGCGAATGTATATAACAGGTGGAATCGGGGATACACATGACATCGAACGTTTCTCATATGATTACAATCTTCCAAACGAGACTGCATATGCAGAAACTTGTGCTGCAATAGCTTCCGTTTTTTTCTGTCACAGGATGCTTTATATAACAAGGGACGGAAAGTACGGGGATACAATGGAACTAACCCTACACAACGGAATGATATCAGGAGTAAGTCTTGACGGTAAAAGTTTCTTTTATTCCAATCCGCTTGAAGTTGTAACGAAGGCTGTTGACGAAGAGACCCTTGGAATAAACAACAGGCACATGGGTTATAAAAGGCGCGAGTGGTTCGGCTGTGCTTGTTGTCCACCGAATGTTGCCAGACTTCTCAGCAGCCTTGACATGTATTTCTACTCATATGACTGCAATGCGATATTTGTGAATCTATATGGTGATTCGGAATTCAACCTCGACGGAATAACCCTTGTACAAAAAACCAATTATCCGTGGAGCGAAAAAATTGAAATAACAATAGGATGTGAGAATGCATTTGATAAGAGTGTTGCGCTTAGAATCCCCGGTTGGTGCAGAAAGCTCGGGATAAAAGTCAATGGCATGGAAGTTTCCCCGGATTTTAGGAAAGGTTTTGCTTATATAAAGAATATCTGGAACGATGGTGACATCATTGAACTTTTCTTGGAAATGCCAGTTGAAAAAATACAGGCACATCCACATGTAAGACATGATACCGGCAAACTGGCTCTAAAGCGCGGACCAATAATTTATTGTCTGGAACAAGAGGATAATGGAAAGCATTTAAATACACTGTTTATAAAACCAGCTGACCATTTCAATGTAAATTATGATCCGGATTTTCTCGGAGGATGTTCTTATCTTACCGGACAGGCATTTAAAATTTCAGAAGAAGGTTTTGAGAACACTCTTTATGCGCCTTATGCTCCTGAATATACTCCGTTCCCAATCAAAGCGATACCATACGCCATGTGGTCCAATAGAACCCCGGGAGATATGGTGGTGTGGCTGAATGCACTGAAATAGATATACACAAACAAACAACCAATCGTCACAAGTACGGTTGGTTGTTTTATTTCTTTTTTAATTATCTGTTTGAACTTTCTCCCTGGAAACAGTGACTGATTACATTATGGTCACTTCCCGGAAGGTCCTCAGGATTCAGCTTTTGCACCTTGTCCCCACCTGCCAAAACTGTTCCGGCTCCAATAACCAACACCCCTGCAATAACCAGAATAGCTATAAATTTTTTCATCACGCACTTCCTTTCACATCTTTTATTATTCATTCGTGTGAAAATGGGTTTTTTCAGGGGTCCTGCATTCAGGCATCCAAATCACGGGGTTTTAATGCAGCAGCAATTGCAGTTATCAAAATTATTGATACAACTAATTCAAGTGTGCCGTTCACTGTTCCTACAGATACCAGAATATTTGCAACTTCCAGCCTGGTAATTTCCAGTGCATTTGCAAAAACATCTTTAAAGAACAGATATGCCAGCCCCAGGAAAAGAATTGTATTTGTCAATGAACCTGTACCTGCGGCAAGAACCGAGCTAAGGCTTTTTCCCTTTAAACTTAGTGCAAGCCATATGCCCACACCTACTATCGCAATGATTAAAATGATGAACATATAGTATGTGCTGAAACCACCACCTGCACTTATAAGGTCAATAAGCTTATAAATTGAGTAACCCAACATAGCTGTACCAATCACAGTAAGTATCGCCTTTGAAATTTTACCAGGTATTTTTTTTGCCCACTTATAAACAATGGCACTTGTCAATCCAATCAGAACTCTGGGTACTATAGCATTCACAACAACGAGTGCATAATTTCTGAACTCTCCGGTTGCCCATGCAAATCCAAATGTTGGATCCGCCGGTGCTTGTGTCACACTTAGTATTCCAAAAAACAGACCAACCGCCATACCGACATATGGTCCCCCATAAATTGCTCCAAGAATAACTGGTATATGCAATGTTGTCGCCAATATGGGCCCGAATCTTATAAATCCTACCTGGGGAATGAAGTACATTACAAGAACAATAGCTCCGAGTATTGCTGAAAGAACCAGCTTGTATGTTTTGCCTGATGAATTCATGATTACCTCCGCTTCAGCTCCTTTTCAGGATGCCGATCGAATAAAAAATCCGATAAATATTGATGTCCGGTTCCATATGGATACCGGCAGTTGGAATATAGCACATATGCAAGATCCATGCAACACCCTCTCCACTAATAATCAGGTCGGGAATAATTATTACATATTGATGTGGCAGTTAATAATTATTCCCGACCTGATTATTAGTCTTCATGGAAAAGAAATAAGACTGCGGGGGGCGCAGCCTTATTAGGGGAATTTGGGGTTAGGTTAATAAATTGTAATTTCATTATAATTTTGAGTTGTGAATATACTGTTATTAAAATATGAATATTTTATGAACTTTATATGTATTGTGAAAACTTTTTAACTTGCACTGACATTTCGAGTAAACACCTCTCGGGTATTTGCTCGAAAATCAGGTAAATACCCGAGAGGTGTTTGCCTGAAAATCAGGTATTTACCCGAAAGGTGTTTACCTGAAGACGGATGGATTCCATGATTTGTACTGAGATCAGGTGTTGCTTTAAATTTGCAGGTGATGGGTGATTTTGTCGGATGCTATTGTAAAAATCAGTGTGTTCGTCATAAAAACCACTGTTTATAAACATTTCAGTTTTTTCGCCTAATACTTCCCTGACAAGTTTTCCTTCCCTGTATTCCAGGATGCTTCCTGGATAATCGGGACAATCCCATATGGGTATGTTCAGGAAAAAGGTTGAACCTTCGGATATAATTACAGCTCTTTCGGCATTCATACCTGAGTCAGGATAAAAATTCAATGCGACCCTGGTTCCCTTGTCAGTTATACCTGCCACCATTATATTGCCCACAGGCGTCGACTTCAGAGGTTGATATACAAAAGACATTTCAGAATAGTTTCCTCCCGAGATAAATTGTGCTGTGTCAATCCCATGTATTGCAGTGGTTGAAAAATCCTTGTCTTTCCTTCCTGTGCGAAAAAAATCATATCCAACATTCTCAATTTCTCTGCTAATTAGTATCTCGTTTATAGTTTTTACCAATGGCATATATCTTCTGTTGAACATGACACCCAGCTTACCCTTTGAGGTTTTGGCTGCTTCAATGATGCTTCTGCACTCCCCGGCAGTCATACCGGGTGGCTTTTCGGTGATGAGATTATAACCCATCTTCAGTATTTCAACTGACATGTCGGCAGTTTTAAGAACAGGCACCACCAGGCTTACGGCATCGGGTCTTTCCTGTTCCAGCATATTCTTCCAATCAGTATAAGCACGGAAAAAACCAAAGTCCCGGCAAAATTCCTCTGCTCTTTCAATGTCGGTGTCGCAGCATGCTGTCAGTTCTGTTTCCGGAAAGTCGGCTGCATATTTCATCATGGCAGGTCCATGTCCCCTCTGAGACATTCCTCCGCATCCAATTAGACATATTTTAAAGGTCATATTCTTCCCTTTCCCGTAAAATCCTGTACACTCCTCTTTCCTGTACAAGAATCAAACCCTGACTATCCTCTATTATTCTTGATGCCCTCATTGAATCCATTGACATTACTATCAGTTCACCCTGCCTTGATATTCTGTACATTGTCCCTTCCGTTTCAATCACTATGAGTCCATCCGGTGTTCCCGCTATATATCTCAGGCCACCATTCAAAGTCTTAAGCCATAATCTGTTTCCATTCATATCATATGCTGATAGGAAGCCAAGGCTTGTTCCCGTGAATATAGTATCATTCTCAACATAAATGGCAGAAACCGCCCCTGCAAGACAATGAGAAAAAACTTCGCTGAAACTACCTGAAGCTTTATCAAATTTATAAAGCACAAGATTCTTGTTTCTGTTGACCCCCTGGACAATATATTTTTCACCCGAGTATTCAAATGCCTTCAAGGCAGTTGTTATACTGGTCCAGCCTGCACCAATACTTTCGTTCGGAGTATACTTCAAATTTCCGTTCATATCTATGATTTCTATCTGTGAGTAAGCTCCAATTAGCCCTCCATATATTATAACTTCTTCTTCGCCGTCAGAATCTATGTCATAAATTTCAAAACCTGCAGGTACTGATGCCCTGTAATAATAATTCCACAGCTCCTCACCATCTGTTGAATAACATCTCAAATGATCGTCCCCGCAACCTGCCAACAGCTTATCTTTATGTATCTTAAGCGAGACAACCCGCTGATTTTCAAGTTCCCACCAATAAAACATTGTGGGTATTCTTTCAAATCTCCGATGCCATAAATTGACACCCTTTCTATACGCAGCTAGAATATTTGCTCCTACACCAGCATATACAATGCCATCCGAAAAACAAATTGTATGAGCTGATTCGTCTTCCTTGTATGACCAATCAGGCTCATCCTCCGAAGCCCCCGTATTTATTTCCCCGGACATCAACCCCTTTGCCAAAATCCCATCCTGCATGTCAACGGACATTATCGGTGAACTTTCTTCCTGCAGCAAAGTTG
>CAYYXJ010000102.1:0-280 GCA_964475455.1 uncultured Clostridiaceae bacterium
AACTGAGTAATCAAGGCAAGACAATCTTTTTAACAACACATAATATGGGTGTTGCAGCAGAATTGTGCGACAGAGTTGCTTTTATTACAGGTGGATTGCTTCCTTTGATAGACAGTCCGGCAAATCTTATGCGTAAGTATGGTAGGAGTGAAGTTCGTATAGAGTATAACTCTGAAAATGGCAAAAAAGTTGATATATTCAGTCTTGAGGGACTTCATGGGAATCTGGAATTCCAGGAAATATTAAAGGAGAAAGAGATTCTGTCAATGAGAACAATGGA
>CAYYXJ010000102.1:290-4288 GCA_964475455.1 uncultured Clostridiaceae bacterium
TTATGGTAACCGGAAGGGGATTGGAATGACGCGTTTTTTCAGAGCTTTGAAAGCCGATATAAAATTCCAGTTAAGACAGGGTTTTTATCTGATTTATATTATTCTTGCGGTGATATATATAATTTCAATATATCAGGTAGGAGATAAAGCGGCTGTTATCCTAATACCAATTCTTATTTATTTCGACCCGGCAATGGTGGGTTTTATGTTCACCGGTGGATTGGTAATGTTAGAAAGACAACAGGGAATAACCGGGTACCTGGGTATTACTCCGGTTACTACAATCGAGTACATTGCTGCAAAAAGTATATCCATGGTAATTCTTGCCCTTTTTACATCAATATTAATAGTAATCTCATCAGGTAAAACATTTAATGTAATTGTGCTGGTTTCGGGGGTTATATTGGTTTCATTTTTTAATTCATTACTTGGATTCTCTGCCAGTGCAAGATGCAGGACAATGAACGACTACTTCATTAGAATGATTCCATATATGCTTTTAATAATTCTACCTGCAATTGGTTTCCTTAATAAGGCCTGGGCGGTTCCTTTTAGATTTTTTCCAGGTTATGCAGGATTGCACCTGGTTCTTTCATCATTTCAAAATGGAGTGACAGCGAGCCCTTTGTTTGACTACAGTATTTTAATTTTGTGGTGTCTAATTATTGTAATTCCCATCATTAGAAAAATTGACAGATATATGATCAGAGGTTGATAAATGATAAAAACTTTTAGATATAAATATGATATTAGAATTATGCTTCGTGAACCCATTATGCTACTGTTTGCTGTGTTACCACTGTTTTTAATGATTCTTTTCAGGTTCGGTTTACCACTTGCTGCAAAAATACTTTTTGAGAAAACCGGATTTAACCTATCTTTATATAATATTTATTTTTTTGCGATGATTATCGCTGTAACGCCATATATGAGCGGTGCTCTGGCAGGCTTTCTTATGCTTGATGAAAAGGACGGAAATGTTCTTGATCTGATTCTGGTTACCCCCGGGGGGTTTAGTGGATATTTATTTTCAAGGATGCTTATACCAATGGCACTTTCCATGATTTACATGGTTCCTGCGTTCGTTTTATTTAAGGGTTACTATCAAAACCCATGGATTATTCCGGGTATTGGTTTAATGGTTGTAATGGATAGTATAATTATAGCACTGTTGTTGTTTTCAATTGCTGCAAACAAAGTCCAGGGATTGACTGTTGCAAAAGGACTTGGAATATTAATGCTACCCATGTTCTTCGATCTTTTTGGAAACAAATTTCTGGATTTGATTGGTTATTTGACCCCATTTTACTGGGTGTATACCTACATCAGAGATGGTGAATTTTATATGCTGGCAATAGGGATTATCATACATTTAATATGGCTCTTCAGTATGTTGATTCTAGGTTTTAGAAAAACTTACCTGATTAAAACATTCAATCGTTAAAGTTTATATACATTGGACTAGTCCACAGAGTGTGTCCATCGTTTTGGACAGCCTTTACCCAATATTCATTTGAACCCGGTTGTATGTTTGCATCAATAAATTGCAGTGAAACAGCCTGTTGGGTATAAAGCGGTGGATGGCCGGCCCTGATTTCCAGATTTACACCACCGCAGCTATGGTGAATATATCCATCAGCTAACTCAGCAGCGTTAAATGAAAACTTTGTATATCCAATGTCAATTGTAATAATCGTTTCAGAAGTCTTTTCAATTTCCATCTCAAATCCATCAGTGTCTCCTGAAGTAGCAGAGTTGAACATAATAAGATTTGCTGAAATTAGATCAGTTCTCTTTCCGCGTTTTTGATTGGTATATTCATTTACAGCTGTTATAGATCCATTATCAACAATAACCGTACCATTCCAAATGTTTTTTTTAGCCCTGCTTCTGACCCTGACCCCGCTCCATTCAATATAAATTTTAGAAAAGTCCCTTGGCCTTGTGTCATTGAGCCTGAAAACCTGTTCCAGATTACGCATGATAAATAGATCGCGTATATCATCAGTTCCGGTTATTTCGATGTCTATAACAGGTGAGCTGTCAGTATCAAATTCATCTCCCATTACAAAATCACCACAAGTCACCTGAGCAATCATTCTTTCGCCACTGGTTCCATAGCAGTGACGGGATTTTATTGCGTCCCAGATAGACTGTCTTGTGAGCTCTTCTGTTAAAACAGCTGTGTATCCACCTTTTACATCGAAAGATACAAAACCACCTCTGGAAGAAACTTCTGTTGGAAAAGAAAGCCCGGGTCTGCAGGAATGATCATCACTGGCAGCAATGACTCCGGGTCTTAATCCCATTTTCAGAGCATCCTTGAAGAACCACTCAAAGGAACCGTGGTGGGAATGTATTTCAATAACAGGTATGAAATCAGGGTTATAATAATCAAAATTAGCATATCGGCCGCCCACATGGGGTATGGCCATTACATCACCGCGTCTCTCAAACTCCTCCCAGAGGGATGAAAGGGGATTGCGTGCACTGCCGTCCTGATCATCCATGCCAATCTGCCAGTGATAGCTTCTGTGAATTTTTTCATCATCACCAAGGAAATATATGTTGTGGTCTCCTCCCATCGGTGTAGTGCCGGACCATTCATATCCAAGAAAACATACAAATCTACCGGGTTCATTATACTTTTTTACTTTTTCATTTATATCTTTCCATGTTTCGTCAGTTACTTGAAAATCATTTCCCTGCCAGGCGGAAAAATCAACATTGGCTTTGTCACGGGCAAATGAAAAATATAAATCAGGGGTTCCGGTGCCGACGGTTTCCCCGGTCTGACCATGCATATCACCCCAGTAAATGTTTTGGATGTTCCGGCTGCAAATTACCGGATTACTTGATAAGGGAAGATTGTTTGATTTCCCCGATGCTGCCCGGTGGGTTCCTGTATTATCAATATGTAGATCCCAGAACCGGTACAGTCCTTCGGAAAAATTTCCTTTATAAGTTTTACCATCCAGAATTATTTCAACGGAATCATTGCAGCCGTCAGCAATATTCCCGCGGTTATCCATGGCTCTTGCCAAAGCATTAAATTTCTGACCGGGTTTCACTGTGGAGGGAAAGCAGCATTCAAGACGTACCGCATCTCCTCCTGTTATGGAAATTACAGGTGTTTCCTCCAAATCATAAAAATTCCCGCTTCCTCCGCAATCAGCCAGAACCCTGAAAATATGTTCTGCCTCAGGAAAAGTTTGAATGCGGTAACCGGGCCCCCGGGGATCGCCGAATCTAATAAAGACCTTGTCTCCTGGATACAGGGAACCATCCCGGACTCTGATGGATATGGCGGCCTTCCAGGGTCTTATATAACGTGTCGGAACATAAGACACTGAAAGAAGAGCATCTGAATCAGTTGAAACACTGACATATCCGTCTTCATGTGGATTGTCAAACTGAGGGATTGCAGAGTCGCAGACATCCCTTCTTGTAACAATGATTTCACCGCTGTCATCAATACCGTAGCTGCCGGTTTCGTATGTTAGTGTGAAAACTGAAGACCGGCCGGCTTTCAATGTTTTTATATCTATCGTAGCTTTTCCGGTACCCTGCATGGTATTCCTCCTTTTGCTTGATATTTAAATTATACACAAATTTGCCGGTGGAAATTCCTTTAAAATCCAATTAAGCAAATATGAACAATTTGTTAATTTTTGCAAGCCGGGTTATTTACAGGGGGTCAGAATGGTATATTTGAAGTGACATACTTATATCCATAAACTTTTGTATGTATATATTTCAACCAGAAGGAGCTAATATATGAGTGATCTTCGGACCCTTCCAAACAAATTGATTGACAATATTGGAAAAGTTATTATTGGAAAGCGGGATGCAATTGAACTGGTTGTTACTGCTCTATTAGCCGACGGACATATTCTGATTGAGGATGTTCCGGGAATTGGGAAGACCTCCATGGTATCAGCACTTGCAAAGTCTCTGGGGCTGAGCTTCAAGCGTATACAGTTCACTCCTGACATCCT
>CAYYXJ010000102.1:4298-10433 GCA_964475455.1 uncultured Clostridiaceae bacterium
CATTACAGGATTTTCCATGTATAACATGAAGACCGGAGAGTTTGAGTACCGACCGGGAAATGTTATGAGCAACATTATACTTGCTGATGAAATAAACAGGACATCACCCAAAACCCAGGCCAGCATGCTTGAGGTAATGGAGGAACGGCAGGTTACTGTCGATGGTGTCACCTATAAGATTCCTGATCCATTCATGGTCCTGGCAACACAAAATCCGGTGGAATACCTGGGCACCTACCCTTTGCCTGAAGCCCAGCTGGATCGATTCCTCATGAAAATTTCAATTGGATACCCAATGTTTGCCATGGAGAAGAAAATACTGGAAATATACAGGGAATCTGATCCTATGAACAGCCTGGAGCAGGTAGCCGGAGCCGATGATATCATCGGAATCCAAAACCAGGTCCGCTCCATAACAGTACATGAAAGAATTAATGAATATATTGTTCGAATTGTGGCTGCAACAAGATCAAACAAGCAGGTGAAACTAGGATGCAGCCCAAGGGCGGCGATTTTCCTGATGAAAGCCTCCCAATCCAGGGCATTCATGGAGGGCAGGACTTACGTAACCCCTGATGATGTAAAAAGTCTTGCAGCTTATGTCCTCGGGCATAGACTGGTACTGAATCAGGAAGCCAGAATCAAGGGAATCAGCAGTATGAAAATTATAGAAGAAGTACTGTCTGATATAAATATCCAGGTTAAGTAATCATGAAGATAACCAGGATAATATACTCTGTAATGCTGCTTGCATCCCTGTATTTCGTTTATTTTTACGGGGGAGTAGTTCCGTGGGCGTTGTTTTATCTGGCCATTCTTCTTCCGCTTTTATCTTTTTCTTATCTTCTGATTTCTTATTTTTCATTCAGGTATTATGAAAAAAGTTCAAATACTACATTCATAAAAGGTGAAAAGATGCTCTATAGGTGCTCGTTCTCAAACAGTATGGTGTTGCCTGCAGTTTATACCAGGATTTACCTTCAGACTCCGGACAGCATAGTAAGGGGCGAATATGATGTTTTGAATGAATCAGTAGTAATGGGAAACAAAAGGAAGGTCGAATATGAAATAGACTGTCGTTACAGGGGGCGTTATGAAATAGGTATCATGAAAGTTGAATTTTCTGATTTTTTGAATCTATTTAAACTGGTTCTTAAAAAAAGCGCATATTTATCTGTCCTTGTTTTCCCTAGAATCAAGCTTTCTGAGGAAATGATAAACGACGGAATGACCCTTTCGGATTTCAGGGTCGCAATGTTCAATAAAAGCAAAGGCGAGGAAACAATGATGAACCTGAGGGAGTATGCATACGGTGACAGCAGCAGGTTGATTCATTGGAAGTTGTCAGCACGGTTGAATAAAATTATGGTTACGGATAAAGAAAGTACATTTGACAGCAGGATTTTCATTGTAATTGATTTAAAAAGAATAAACAGGAATTTATCCGAAAGGATTGTTTATGAGGACCTCATGGTAGAGGAGATTGTTTCCACTGCAAATTATTTTCTTGGAAAAGGGGTGCCCGTGGATCTTGTTTATTATAAAAATGGTATCAATATTGTACACGGGTCAAGCATTAAGGACTTTGATGATATTTACAATCTTATGGCTGAAATCGAATTTGATTCCGAAGAGGGCATTGAGGAAGTCATGTATCCCATTTTCGATGAAGAAAACACAAATAATACCTTCTTTATCTTCAGTCTTGAGCTGGGGAAAAAACTTTATGAGCTTCTTACTAAGATACACTTGATGGAGAAAAGAATCTATGTCAGGTACTGTGAGATAGATGTCGATGACGATGAAGTTTATAACTATAAAAGACTGTTGATGAAGCAGGGTATTGAAATAGAAAAACTGGAAGAAGAAAAACCGAGGGAAGAAACAGATGGACAGAGCAGTTAATATCAGGGACAGGGCAATACTTACTGTAATCGCTGCAGTCTTATCTTTTGCAGTATCGTCTGCTGCAGTGCAATACCTGGATTTAGATCCATGGATGCTCACTTCTTATTGGAAAATATTTTTTACAGTAATCCTTTCATTCGCACTATGGATATTAATTTTTTCCAGCAGAAAAGCAATTATAGCCACTGTAATTGTTTTTATCAGTACCTCTTTGATTTTTCTTGTAATATGGTTCAGGGGAAGTCTGGGAGAAGAAACAATGGAGTCTGTGAGGAGCTTTTTTATCTGGCTTTCTGATTTCATTTTCAAATGGCGCAGTGTGAGTGATATTACTCCGTCCCATGGGTTTATAACTACCATTGGTCTTACCTCGTTGATAACCTTGTTCATGTATTGGTTTGTTACAAGATTATCCATGTTTTTACCGGTTCTTTTGATGTCAATGGCTTTGTTTGTAGCACAATGGGCCATCTACAGGGAGGTAAACAAGACTGCATTCTATATAACAACCGCCATGCTGGCATTGTTGTATTTTATCGGAATCTATATTGGAAATACCAGAAAAATAAAAAAATCCGGAGAGAAAATGCAAATGCTGGATATCATGGGATTCATTACTGCTGCAGTTCCGGTTATTTCTATTATTTTTATAATTGTATTGCTTATACCCAAAAGTCCGGACCCTATAGAATGGAAATGGCTTGATGACAGAATCAAATACAGGGATTTGGGCGGAGACAAACCGATAGATTTTAAATCCTATGACTCGTTTTCACTGTCTGCTACAGGGTTTTCTTCAGATGCAGGAAGGCTTGGGGGCAGTGTAACACTGGATATGTCCCATATGCTTGATGTCTACAGTGATGAACCACTGTATTTAAGAGGCGAATCATGGCCTTATTTCGACGGCAGGATGTGGGGAACCGTATCTGAAGAAGCCAGCTATGCGGAACTTCTTATGGATTATCCTGATTATGGAGCGGAAAGGCAGATGCTTATTGAGGCGGTTTATGGGTGGAGGTTCATGGACCTGCACGATTGGATTATAAATGACTTTAGGAATTCAATCGGCATCAAGGTATTGCCGGGGGTGGACTTCAATACAATCATGGGTGAACACCTGCTGCCGGATTGGTATAATATTAAAAATGCACAGATAAATTATGCCGGGGTAGAGACCAAGACAATGTTTACTCCACTTTATCCAGTTCTTACAAATTATGATGAATTGAAACCTGTATATGCAGAAACTGATGGCACCTTTGATACTGACAAAACCATAAAATTATTTACCGTATTGAATTTCGATTATCTTTCACTGGACAGGCAGAACCCTTATTTCCTTGATACCGTAAAAAGGAGCAAGAAGGGGGTTTATGAGGATTTATTATCAAGATTATACTTTATAACATATAATGCCGATGCATATGATAACATCAGAATAACCAATTCCATGGACAGCACGCTGCGTGATTTATATGAACTGAGCCAGAAAGCAGCTGTAATTTACTGGCGTTATACCAATCTGCCGGAGGACCTGCCGCAAAGGGTGGTTGACCTGGCAGTGGAAATAACAGAGGGGCTTGAAAGTGACTTCGACCGTGTTTCTGCAATTGAAGAATATCTCAGCGACAACAATACGTACAGCCTGACGGTCATGGATGTTCCTGAAGACAGGAATTTCGTTGACTGGTTTCTATTTGACACAAAGGAAGGGTACTGTACATACTACGCAACAGCAATGACCACGCTGGTCAGAAGCATTGGACTTCCGGCCCGGTATGTTGAAGGTTTTGCAACACCTT
Source organism: uncultured Clostridiaceae bacterium (assembly GCA_964475455.1). Taxonomy (GTDB): domain Bacteria; phylum Bacillota; class Clostridia; order DUPQ01; family DUPQ01; genus JAFGQE01. Next base: position 8,012 of record CAYYXJ010000102.1, read on the forward strand.
TTTCTGCTACGGACAGCAACAGATATGCTGTCTTGAATTCAAATGCACATGCGTGGGTGGAGGTATACTTTGAAGGAGTCGGATGGGTGTCATTTGAACCCACTTCACCATACAATCTTATTTTGAACAGCGTTGAAATCGGAAATCCTGACAGGGGAGAGTTCATACCGGATGACCCGGCCTTTGACCCGCATGCTGATGAACTGGATAAAGATGAACCTGCAAACTTCCCCGGATTAACAGGGGATGAAACCATACCTGATGATAATGGTCTTGGTCCGGTTGGTGTTATTTTTATTATTTCAGGTGCCTATATTCTTATTAATATCATGGTTTATTTCGGACGGATAATATTCTTCATGAATATAAGGACACGCCGGCAGTATAAGAGGGGTTATCAGGTTATCCTGAGGATACTGAGAGTCAAGGGAATCAGGCCTGCCCGTGGTATTACATTGATGGAACATGCACAAAGTGTTGATGAATTATTCTACATGGGTAAAATCTCCATGAAGGATTTGACAAAGACATATTATATGATAATGTATTCGGCTGATGATATAGATCCCTCAATTTATAAAGAAATGCAGGTTTTTTACAGGGATTTCAGAAAGGAACTGGACAATGAATTAAGGATGTGGGAACTTTTGATTTACAGAATATTGCTTCCGCTTATCTAGGGTTCTTTTTCCTGCAGGCAGGGCATATGCCATTGAAAATTACAGTATGTCCAAGAATTTCGAAACCGTGGTCATCCCTGATGCAATTTTCCAATTCTTCCAGTTTGTCGATGTACAGCTCGATTGTTTTTCCGCATTTTATGCAGTGGACATGATGATGTCCGTGGAGACTTCCATCTGCACATTCATATATGGCAGTTTCGTCATCCGTAGGAAGCTGGGACAGTATTTTCTTGTCAACCAGCAGCTGCAGGGTCCTGTAAACAGTTGATAAACCTACGTTTTGATCATTATCAAGAAGGGAACTGTATATTTCCTCAGCTGTAAAATGTCCCTTCAATTTCAGAACCTCTTCATAAATGGATTGTCTTTGAGTTGTCCATCGCATGTTGCTGTCGTTAAGAAGATCCTTCATTATTCTCATCTCCTTTTTCGGTATTCATATCACAGTTTAGCCGTGGACAGCTGTCATAATAGGGACATGAAGCACATTTGCCCTTACGGCGGGAGAGTAACATTGCTGTTACAGCAGCAATTACACTTATTGATAACAATATAATTAATATAACATCCATATTTTCAACCTGTAAAGATTCCGGCGATATAGTATACCAGGGCAGACATTGAATAACTTATAATCAACTGTCCGGTAACGATATAAAGAATCTGTCGCTTTTTCTCCAGCTCGCCCCACAATGTGGACAATGCAGCGATGCATGGAATATACAGTAAAACAAACACAAGGAAAGAAAGTGCGGACCGAGCTGTGAATATGCTTCCGAGGGCAGCTGAGATTCCGCTTCCTCCTCCTAATATTGAAAGGGTTCCAATTACTGCTTCCTTGGCAACCACACCGGTCAGAAGGGCTGTAGCAGCTCTCCAGGTGCCGAATCCAAGGGGTTTCAGTACCGGGGCAATGAATCCGCCGGCATAAGCGAGATAGCTTTCTGAGGCCTCCTGGGCCTGTCCGGAAGGACCATAGGTCATAAGGAACCATATGACTACTGAGGCCAGAAAAATAACCGTTCCGGCCTTTTTTATAAATGTCAGGGCCTGTCTTCCTGCATAACCCAGCAATTCACCGGCTGCAGGAAGCCTGTAGCTAGGAAGCTCCATGATAAAAGGATAATAATCCTTTCCGGCAACCTTGGAATAAATAGATGAAACCAGAACGGCTACAAGTATGCCCCCGAAATATAAGGCAGGTATCAGAAACCATTTTCCACCCGGGAAGAAAACAGCTGCAAAAGCTGCATAAACCGGTAACCTGGCTCCGCAGGAAGCAAAAGGCACCACGGCCAATACAATGAATCTATCCCTTTTTGGAAGTGCCCTCGTTGAAACAAGCGCCGGCACCGTGCATCCGAAACCTAATATGAATGGTATTACTGCCCGGCCGCTGAGGCCTATCTTTTTCATCAAGGGATCCAGTATAAAAGCTGCCCTTGCCATATATCCGCTGGCTTCCAGTATTCCCATCATAAGAAACAAAACAAAAAACTGAGGAACAAAAACCAGTACACCGCCGACTCCGGCAATTATGCCGTCCCTGATTAGTGAAATAAGCCATTCGGAGGTACCGCTGTCTGTAAGCCAACCGGCAATCGATTCACCGGCTTTGAAGATCCATTTCTCAGTGAATCCGGTCAGTAATGCACCCGGCGGACCAAAGGCCAGAAACATGACAAACAACAAAAGAAAAATAAACAGGACCATGGAAGGAATCTGTTTAAGAAGGATAG
>CAYYXJ010000103.1:0-10422 GCA_964475455.1 uncultured Clostridiaceae bacterium
TTATCCACTTCACCTTTGCAGCGGATCGCTGTGAAATCTCCTGTGTCTTCAGTATGTGTATCAGATTATCCATTGATGAGAAGAATACCTTGTATCCTGTCTCCACAGCCTTGTTTCCTATGGCAAGAGCCAGATGTGTTTTCCCGGTTCCCGGAGGACCTATGATTATCAGATTGTATATGCCGTCTATCCAGTTCAGGTCGGCAATCTGTTTCAGCTGCCAGTCGCTTATGCCCGTTTGAAAGTCTGTGTCAAATTCATCAAAACTTTTATAGGTCGGAAGACATGCTTTCTTGTTCCTACGCATCTTGGCTTTTTCTTCTCTGTATGCGACCTCTTCATGAAGACAATCCTTAAGATATTCTTCATTTGAAACCGGTTCAGAAAGAAAATCAAAGGTCCTTGTCGCAAGGTTGGTAAGCCTTAGTTGTTTTGCATATTGTCGTATCAATGCTTCGTTGTTCATCAGTTTTTACCTCCCTTGTATAGTTTGATATATGTATCAATAGATCTTTCCTTAGCAGCAACAACCCTGTACTTGACGGGTATTGCTGTTGACCTGATTACAGGTTCGGGTTTCTTTTTCCTAAAATACTCCATTGTATCTTTCAGGTCATTAGCTGAATACAAACTCCTTTCAATGCAGTAATGAATTCCTTTTAGCAATTCTTCGTTGCTGTATTCTTCCTGCAGCTTGATAAGCAAACCGAACTGGTCCCTTACGTATCTTGGTTTCATTTCCATGATTATCTTTGCATAACCAATTGCCTTTTCATCACCGCAAAAACCCTTGAACACTTTTTCTTTGATTGCTTTTAGCTTTGACCCCCTATCCCTGTCAGGATTGGAATGCCTTATACACTGGCCGATACCATCATTCAGGTGGTGTTCTTCGACTAAAGAGCCGTTTTCAGTGTCAAAGAATGATATTTTCTTCTTGTTCTCATCCGTCTCAATCTTAACTCTCCTTCCCGGTCTGTATGTTCCCTTGGGCATACAGTACCTGTTCTGTTTATACATTACTACATTGGTTTTTCTTATTATTGCAGTTTTAGGCATGACGTTAGATACCGACAGTTCCGGTACTGGTTTAAGGTGTTTCTGTTCCTCTCTGAAAACAATGGCGGGTATCATTTTTGTTGTTTCGTGTACCTTACCGTTACCGGTGCGGTCAAGCCAACTAAGAGCATCACTATTCAATGATGCTATTCCGTGGAATATTCTGCATGAAAGGAAGTTCCCTTTGACATATTTGACAACAGATTCAATCTTTCCCTTGCTTTCAGGATCTGCTCCACGACAAAGATGTATCGAAAAGCCTGCATAGTTTCTGTAATTATCAAATGCTTCTGTGTAGATGATGTCGCCCCTGTTTTCACTCACTACCATTACCCTGTCTTGATCATATACTATCTCTGATGGTCTTCCACCGAAATATTTGAATGCTAAATCATGTGCTCTTATGAATGTTTCAGCTGTGAATGGTTCCAACTGAAGGAGAACGAACTTGTATCTCGATGAACTAAGAACCATTGCAAAGATATATATCTTTACTGATTTACCATTGATGTCCTTCATTTGCTTTTGCCCCATGTCCACCTGCGCTTGGTACCCGAAGGGAAGCTCCGGGTTTTCCCCATACTGACGGATTGTTACAGGTTTTGGTATACCTTCTTTTTCTCTCAGCAAAGCCACAAACAGCCTTACTGTCCTGTCAGATCCCTTAAATTGATTGGGAAAAGTTTCACGTAGATTGTCAAATATGATTGAACTGCTTATCTCAGGATATGTCATGAGTCTTTCAAGAACAAAGTCATGGTACTCATCCATAATCTTTGTCCGTTCCGCTTTTTCAGTTATGTATTGTGCATAATCCTCATCTGTCATATCCCAGTACTTGTCTACGGTTTTCGGGTCAAGTTTCAATGTGTTTGCCACACGATTCTTCTTGAACCCAATTTCTTTTAATTCCTTAATCTTTACATACATTTTGCTGTCTACCATTTCTCCACCTCTGATTACTTTTTGAAAAGTATACAAAGATAGTCTTTATTTGTCTAAGAAAAAGATGGGAAAATTGTTTGCCAAAAATCAGTGATGCTTATTTTCCGAAAAGTAGTGGATCCTGCGTTCCGGTCACATATTGCCGATACCCAAAGTTGTAAGAAATGTAAAAGGTTTGAAGAAATTTATCGAACATCACAACAAGATCATGGATGAAAAATCTAAAGAGCATCAATTGAAAAATACAGCTGCTGTTCGAAAGAATTCAGAATAGTTTCTGGATGTAAAACTTGGTCGATTTTCAATTAAAAACTTGATTTTTCAGCTGGACTGCTACATTACTGCTACACTAAGCGTTTAGTGCAGCAATACTTTGGGCGTAAAAAATCCCTTAAATGCTTTATTTAAGGGACTTTTTTACTGGTACGCCCAATTGGATTCGAACCAACGACCTACGGTTTAGGAAACCGGCGCTCTATCCTGCTGAGCTATGGGCGCAAGCATAGTATATATTAACTTATGATGAATTAAATTGCAACGGCAAAGTGATGTCTTTGTCGTTCGTCAGGGAAAATGTCACACCTGAAAAATTATATAATTAATGAATAAGGATTAATATATGCTTTCTTATCTAAAATCGATACTTTTGCTGTTTGACTATTTTACACTGAATTCTATGATTGCCTCTGGTTCTTCCCTATCGTCAATAAACATTTCAACACTGTAATCTCCCATAGGCCACAGACCATTCATTGTAAGAGTACTATAAACATATATTCCGCTCTCGCCCTCTGAGCTAAACTCTACTTCGTCAATTATCTGAGGTTCAGTCAAATACTTCCATACAAAGCGGATTGATGTATTGTCAGGAGCATTGTTTAATATGCCATAAGCATAAAACTGTGATGCATCGCTTGAATACTCTGTAATTGAATCAACAGGTGTTCCATCCACAATTGCTGATGTAATTCCGGGTTCAGTTATGTTAGCTGTTGTAAAACTTATGCTACATCCTGTCAGCAGCAGCGCTATAACTAAAAATGCCATTATCTTTTTCATTGAATATTTACCCCCACCTTAATTTGATTGCATACGTTAATTCTACTTTAAGTTTCTCGGGAATTCAATCACTGTTGTAACCTTTTCTTTTTAAAAGCTGAAGTTTAATATTTTATAGGATAGATTCAACAAGATGCTTTGTATAGTCTGCTCTTGGCTCTTCAAGAACCTCCCTCACCTCACCCATTTCGACTATCTCGCCATTGTGCATTACAGCAATCCTGCTGCAAATGTGCCTGATAACTTTTAGATCATGTGTTATAAACAGATAGGTGAATCCCAGCTCATTTTTCAAATCCATCAAAAGGTTCAAAATCTGGCCCTGAACTGATACATCAAGGGAGGCTACCGGTTCGTCACAGACAATTATTCTTGGTTTTACAGCTATAGCTCTTGCGATTATTATCCTTTGATTTTGCCCGCCGCTCATCTGAGCCGGGTATTTTCTCTTATCATTGGGGGTTAACCCTACCATTTCAAGCAATCTATCAGTTTCTTTATCATAGTCCTTCTCGCTGACTATTCCATGTATCTTCAGCGGTTCCATTATCAGTTCACCAACAGTCATCTTTGGGTCAAGACTATTGCCGGACTGCTGGAATATTATTTGAATATCTTTCCTGTATTTCCTCATCCCTGATTCATCAAGCCCGGTAATATCATTACCAAACATGTGAATGGTTCCACTGCTTGGTTCCAATAATCGAAGTACAAGATTTGCTGTAGTGCTCTTTCCGCTGCCACTTTCACCAATAAGCCCAAAAGAATCATTCGCATATATATCAAATGAAATGTTCTTAACAGCGTTAATGATAGTTTTACCTGATATATTGTTGCTTGTAATTATAAAATGCTTTGACAGGTTCGCTACACTTAGAATTGGTTTAGACACAGTCTTTCCCCTTTCCTGCCCATACAGGGCACCTGGTACTGCCACCGGCCACTTCAATCATGCTTGGTATTCCATCAAGACATGATTCAACCCTGTAGCTGCACCGGCTGTAGAAAGGACACTCATCCTTGAACTGCGAAGGAACCAGAGGAGTACCGTCAAGACTGTAAAGTCTGCTGTCTCTTGAATCCAGTGAAGAAGCACACTTGATCAACTCATCTGTATAGGGGTGCATTGGTTGGCTAAGAATACGTTCAAGGGGACCTTGTTCAACCATAAGTCCACCATACATAATTACAAGTTTATCACATATGTATTTTGCCACATCAAAATCATGGGTGATGAATATTATTGCCATCCCATATTTCTTATTAATCTCTTTTAAAAGGTCCAGAATCTTCTTCCGCAGCATTGCATCAATTGAACTTGTTGGCTCATCTGCAATCAATAAGTCGGGTTTGCCAAGAATAGCCTGACAAATCATTATTCTTTGATTCTGTCCTCCGCTGAGTTGAAATGGAAACATCTCAAGAACCGTTTCCGGTCTGTTGATTCCAACTTCCTTAAGGGTATTTATCAAAGAGTCCACGGTATATTCAATGCCATGGGTATCAAGGAAATCCCTGAGTTGTTTCCCTACCTTTTTATATGGATTAAGGGACATTGATGGATTTTGGAACACATATGATATTTCTCTGCCCCTTATCAGATTCATTTCCTTTTCTTCCAGGGTAGAAAGGTTCTTTCCCTTGAATAATATTTCTCCGGCATCCATTGAACTTTCATCTTTTTCAAATAGTCCTGCTATCATTCTGGAAGATACAGTTTTACCACTTCCTGATTCTCCCAGAACCCCTACAATTTCTCCTTTTTCCAGCTGCAGGTCAAATCCCCTGATTATTTTTACAGGTTTATACTTTGTTCCAAGTGACACTTCAAGATTAGAAATTTTAAGTAAACTGTTCATAATATCCTTAATAATTGTTGTCATTTATTGTATCTACCAGTATCCTCCCCAGGTCCCCGAGAGAATGATTTCTGTCCCCTTCTTCATCTGCCGCTATAATAATTGTTGCAACACCACTACCCATAAATATTGTGTTATATGTAGCATCATCAGTAAAATAGTGTTGATCACCGAAAAATATACTGTTGGCTTCAATGATACCTATACCTGTCTTTTTTATATATGCTTCAAGCTGCCGACCCATACTCCAGGCATATTGTCTTGTGAAAGGAGACTGGCTGTCGCTGAAAATCAAATCATCAAATCCTGATTCGTTTAAATCCAGTAAATTTATAAAAAGTTTAGTCTTGGACTCACTGTATGGATAGTCATCTGCAAGAGCATTTATTCCACTTATCATAGACTTATCTGTTCCGTCAATAAATACAAAAATCAACGACCTTCCATGCCGGCTGGATTGACATATCTCTTCCATCAGTTGCAACCCAAATCCAACAACTTGCTTTTCTCCTTGATCAGTGTAGTTATATGGAAGACCAATCATTATTGCTTCTTCTTTTAAAAGATCGTCCGTACCCTCATACATTCCCACTACATTTATACCGGTTTCTCCAAGGGCTTTTGAAGTCAGAGAAACTTCTATTTCGGGATTTTCCATTTCCTTGATTTCTTCTGCCATTTGTCTTGAAATAAGGACATGAAGGGTTTCACTGGTTCTACCTGAGTAGATATCAAATATCGCTTCTTCTTTTCTTGCTACTAAAAGAACACCCTTAACTGAAGCAATGGTGTCAAGGCGTCTAACAAAATATGATATCGCAGCATCATTGTAATATGCTTTGTCTATCATAACGAAATGACCATCTAGTTTTGAAAAATCATTCATGCTGAAAAGGTCTTCTTTTGTTAAATCATAAATATCGCCGGAAAAATTTCCATCAGGTGAATCCAGAATTGTATAATCTTTCCCTGCTGTATAATTATTTAAATTTCCAAGTTTAAGATCCTGCTCTAAAATCAGACTTATGGGAGGTATGTCATAAGCATTCATAAAGTTATCATCATATAAGGGAACAAGACCTAGCTCTTCCATTTTTGTGCTGATTATACTAGCTGTAGAATATGCTTCGTTTGTCCCTATTACCACATATTCATATTCCGGTATAGAAGAGTTTATTATTTCAATTGGTTTACCTTTTTGTGAAAATATCAATAGCATCGAAGAAGAAATTACAATAGTTGCAACTAAAACAACTGATATAACCCTGCTTTTGCGACTAAAGCTGCTCCAAATATATTTAACATCAAAAGACAATAGTTTTCTTACTCTTGGGATAAAAAGTGAATCACTCCGTTGAAGTATACTTCTCAGCCCTTCACCAAACAAGTTGAAACCCAGTACACTTATAAAAAATGCAATAGCAGGAAAAATAACTGCCCAAGGTGCTGTACTCAGAAAATTCTTTGATGTAGACAGCATCCCTGCCCACTCAGGCTCAAAGCTAACATCATAGAAGCTGACACTGCCTTCGGTATCTTTAATAATCTTAAGGTACCCTACAAACACACTGAATATTCCAAGCTGCATAATTGTCGAAAGTGCTCTTGCAATCTCCATGAAGAACAGTACAACCATTTCGGGAGCAAGATGAGGGAATACATTTTCAATTGCAATCTTTGCCCTGCTTTTTCCAATGGCTACTTCACTTCTTATAAAGGGTTGCTTGTTTATAGAATCTACTCTTTCCATAAGCAGTGACCCTAGTTTAGGCCATCCAATTAAAGACAGAACTACAACAAATGCTATAATTGATGCACTTTTATCCAAACTTGAAAGAAAATCAAATTTTAGAACAATAACACCTATCAACAATGCAGGAATTGCAGAGAACAAAATATTGAACTGCCGGATTGCAGATTTGCTTATCCCGTTCCCAAAACCAGCTGATAAGGCCATGGGTACAGCTATTAAGAATCTTCCGATGGCTGTAAGTACTCCCAATAAAATGGTGAGTCCTGTACCATAGATTATAAAGCTGTATATATCTCTGCCCATATCATCACTACCCAATATAAACTGAGATGACGGAGGAAATGGTGCAACATCAACCTCAAGCTTACCGTTATCCCTTGAGAAAATAATATGCTGCATATTGTATGGACTTTTTGATGTAAATAAACTTGGGAATAAAATAACTGCCAGCAGTAAAACAATAATCAGTGTACCCATTATAAGAGGCATGTTTAATTTTTTCATTTTGTGCGCCTCCTTTTAAGTGGATTAATAAATCCTGCAAGGAACTGGACTCCCCATGTCAGCAGAACGTAAATAACTCCCATTGTCAGTGCTGTTATAATAAATCCGTTTATATCCTGTCTATTGTAAAAATACAGCAGATAATGCATAAGGCCCTGGTAATTAAACAGATACTCAACAATAATCATATTTGAGAAAAGCATGGTCATTATAGCCGGAAGTGTGTCAACAATTCTAAATGAAACTGCAGGTAATAATTCTGATGTAAATATTCGCCTGCGTGAAAGACCCTTTGCCTTTGCATTCATAATGTATTCAAGCCTTATCTCATCCTGAATGGTTATGTATGTAATTCTGGCTATATATATTGAAGGAAGTATTGAAAGAGTAATAAATGGCAGAATGAATTTTCTTAAAACAGATACATTACCTAAAAACCTTAGGTTTTGAGCAATAAATATATATAAAAGCATTCCGGCAAGAACTATTAATACATCAGGTATCGAAAACACAACAAGTGTCCCCAATGATCTCAGATTCTTTCTTTTTGATCTGTATCCTTCGCTCAATCCCCTTGCTATTCCAATAGCTACTGAAGCAAGCAATGCCGACAGCATTAATGTCAGACTTTTCAAAGCTGCGCCTGCTATTGTTCCGGCAATACTGGAACCTCCGGCAGTTATTGTTGTTGATGATTGAAATATCTGCTGAAAATACAGAAGTGTTCTTTTTAATGTAAGATATGTTGAAAAATTAGATACAGTTTCATTATTAACCCTGTTGATATCTAATTGAGGACTAACATTGGCTATAAACACGAGTAAGAATAATGCAATGAAAACCGGAAGCATTAATTTAACTCCCTTTCGGATTATCATTACCGGACCTGAGTAGTAAAATGTCTCCATTGTATTTCCAAATATCTTCATATTGGGATTGGACTTATATAGTCTTCCGGAAATAAGGTTAAAAAGCATAAAGGCTGCAAAAATTGAAAGAATTATAATAAAAGGAGTATTTAAGTAATCTATACCGGTATCTTTGAATACATCCCTTTTCAAGTAATTCATTACCACCATACCGGCATTTTTAATACTAGCCTGATCCACCGAGTCATATACATCCCTATAACTGTTCTGCCGGTATATTTCATCACTTAGCATAACTCCCGCTGCTTTATAATCAGTAAACCGGCTTGCCGGACTATATAATGACCCGGTTCCTGAAACAGTGAGTTTTGCATCTTCTGCGTAATTGTAGATTTTGTGTTTAAGTATTTTACTGACAACATTATCAGAAGCAATTTTTAAGCCATCCAGATTTTTATCACCTAAATCTTCAAGATGGATAATGGTTGTTTTATCAATTGGGAATAATGGATTTTCTAAATAATACTCTGAACCGGCACTTTGACGTTGCTGAGCATTCCAACCGATGAAAACTATGGTTTCGTATGGCTGACTTTCCTGTTCAGAAACTGCCCTGGCAATCTCCATCATAACAGCAAGTCCTGATGTATTGCTTACAGCCCCGGGAAAATATCGGATCCCCTCTCCTTCTCCTGTACTATCAAGATTTGCAGTAATAAGAAGGTATCTTCCATTCTTTTCCTTACCCTCAATTTTACCAATAACATTTGCAGTTTCTATTATTGGGAATTCCATTTCCACTTTCAAACTGACAAAAGGAACTATGCCATCCGGAATTATTTTTTCTTCCCCCTCAAATGGCAGCATATTTCTTTCAAGAGTTCTGTAAACATCATTTGTTATAAATCCAGCAAGGATCGAATTGCCTGTTTTACCTGAAGCATTAAGACCTTTTACTTGCTCAAAATATCGCGAATGTACATGACTTTTGTTATCAGCATCACACAGAATTCCCAAACCACCGTTTTCCATTACATATTGTACTTTGTCTGACTGCAGATTTGTTGAGGTTACAACCACAACCCTACCGTTTATATACTCTGGATTTATTCTTAGTAAGTTGTCGCCAACTAAAAGAAGTTCTCCCTCAAAATCGATTTCTCCACCATTCATATCAGTAAGAGCATTATAGTCAAGGAATATTTCGTAATCTGCTATAACTTCACCCTGCTCATTTGACAAAGTAAAAACAGAACCCTTTTTTATATCGGGCATTAGAGTATTGAATTTTTGAAAGTATGTGCCGTTATCACCAGCCGGTAATATGCCATTTCTCTCAAAGTACGCCGCAATATATTCAAGAGCTAATTCATTCCCGACTGAACCGGCTAGTCTTCCGCTGTATTCCTTGGAACACAGTTCTTTTATATGACCCATTGCTCTGTATGTACTGAATTCAGCCTCGTTAAAATAGTTTTGGTTATTTCTAACACCCACCAATGTTAAAGTTGCTGTAATAATTAACACAATTATTATAAATAGCAGATTCTTTTTTATTATTGTCATATATTCCCCGATTTAGAGTTTCACCCAATACATTATATGTTATAAATATAAGAAAGTAAAAAGTGACAAATCAGCAGACAGAAAACAACCCGGATGAATAACCGGGTTGTTTTCGATATCCGGGATTATAACGACAGTAAATCTTCTAGGTCTTGGAGGGTCTGGCACTGTCTGATTTTCAAGTAATACGGAAGCTTCTTCTTTTGTTTGTCCAGTCGTATATTGAGGTCAATATTGCTGAAATATTCAACGGTAGAACTTTGTACTGCCTCCATGAGGCTTGCTGCGGCATCTTCTTTGGTTTCTCCGCTTCCGATTACGTCAATTTCATTCAAGGTTATCTTTTGTAGTCCCGTCTGTGTATCTTTTTGTACGACAGGTTTAAATGTGTAGGCATACAGTATGCCCTCTAGTAACTTTGCCGCCAGGATCACCGCTGAATCCGAATGTCTTTTTTTCTTGTTTGTGCTTTTTACAATATCGTAATTGTAAATTACATTGTCAAAAACTTCGCTTATGTTGTTTCTTAATTCCCTGAATCCGATGACAGTATCTTGAAAAATTAAATTTTTCTTGTCCATCGTATTTTGTGTATTCTCCTCTTTTGTAAAAATTTATCTTTTGTAATAGTGTCCGATTCACCCCCGTGTCGTTCTTGTGATGCATCAATTTATTAACATTATACCCCCTTGTGTACACCATGTCAATTGTGTACACAATAATTTTTCAAATTTTTTTTGGATCATAATATTATGGTTCTTTTCCTAATTCCGTGAAAACGCATATAATATATGGGGGTGACGGAATG
>CAYYXJ010000104.1:0-10421 GCA_964475455.1 uncultured Clostridiaceae bacterium
AGCCATCTCATGCCAGCTATATATCTTTCAGGCAGTGCAAATGAAATCCCTGCAAACAGACTCTTATTTGCCGGCTCATAAACAAGCTCCAGGTTTAGCAGGCCATCTCCTGTAATGATCCACCTTATCTGATCTCCATTTTCAAAAACTGCTTCTATCACAAGGTCATTCCCTTTAAAATAATGGCTTACATTCTTAATGATCTTTCCACTGCTCACAAAGACCGGTCCGTTAGAGAGAGGAATTATCTGTCCGTTCTTTTCAATCTTTTTAATAGTTCCATCACTTTTTTGGAAAGTATAAACCATATTTTGTGCAGTAACTGTCAGGGACTGATCGGTTATATTAAGGATAGGTTTATCAGGGGAAGAACTCTGACAAAATTCCTCTGCTGAACTTTCCGGATCTTTTACCGGCCATGTCCATGTATTAAGATTTCTGCCGTACGGATCTGTCAGGTTGATCCTAAGGACATCCATTTCCATCCAGTCGCCGGGTAACTGAACCTTTAAAGCTCCTTTCTGTCCCGGTTCCATATCCACTTTAATTTCCCGGGTAAATCGCACATCTTCCTGAATTTCTTCATCAGGTCCGGAGAATTTCACCCATTCAGCTGTAAAGGAACATTGACTGAGGTTTGTATAAAAATAACGGTTCTCTATGCGAAAAATACCATCGAAGGCTGGTGTTATATATCTTTTTTCAAAATGCACAGGTGACCAGATCTCCCGGATAGTATAGAAACTTCCTTCTTTCTCATGGTATGGTCCCAGGATGCCGTCGGGTGCATGATTCCCGTCTGAATCAAGTTCCCTGTTGCGATCCGTTCGTTCAACGGATTCATCAGCAAAAACCCAGAAGAATCCTCCCGCACATAAGGGATCGTTCCACATTCTCAACCAGTAATCCTCAAGTCCCGCACCAAGGCCTCCATCATAAAGCCCATGCAAAAATTCGGTGGAAAGAAAAATTTTCCTTTTGTTATATCCATCCAGTGCCAGGTAATTATAGTCAATATAATGCAGTGTGTTGACAAGGTCGTAATCCTGCCAGGGATGTAACACCTTGCGTTTCTGGATATCAAGTTCAGCAAATACAGGATCCAGAGTGGGATTATCCCCGCCTTCATTGCCATTATCCCATAAAATAATGGAAGGGTGATTTACATCCCTTTCTATCATTTCTTCAAGGAGTTTACGACCCACAATATTATCATAGGATGGTTTTTGCCAGCCGGCCAGTTCATTCAGCACAAATAATCCCAGGGAATCACATACATCCAGAAAATGTTTATCGGGAGGGTAATGCGACATTCGTACAGCATTCATGTTCATATCCTTTATCAGGTTCACCACTTCTATGCTCATATTCTTTGATGATGTACGACCAAATTCAGGGTGGAAGGTATGGCGACAGACGCCTTTCAGTTTGACCCGAACTCCATTTACATAAATACCATCACTTTCTCTCACTTCAACGGTTCTGAAACCAATGCGCGTATCTGTACGATGAATACGTTTGCCGTTCTTGTCCAGTATCGTGAATACTGCATTGTATAATTCAGGGGACTCAGGCGACCAGAGGCTTGGATTGTTCAACCTGCCTGAAATTCGGGTAACCGGTGTAATTGAGTAATATTCAAATGCTGATATAGTTTCACCGCTAAGGTTTTGAATTTCCACAACAAGTTTTGAAGCATTTTTCAGACCGGATAAATAAACATCTGCGACAAATTGTCCGTCTGCATGTGCATCAACTGCCACTCTGCAGATATTTTCAGGTGGTTTGGCTTCCATATATACCGGTCTGAAGATGCCTCCGAAAATCCAGTAGTCGGATTCACGTTCGGCACGGCTAACCGACATATTATCCGACTGTTTTTTCACAAAAACTTCCAGTTCATTTTCTTTACCGAATTGTATCAGTTTTCCGATGTTGTAAGAGAACCTGTAGAAAGCTCCCTGGTGGATGGGGCCGGCAGGTCTGCCATTGATTTTTACCTCAGCATCTGTCATTACACCCTCAAACACAATCCTTATCTCCTTGTTTTTCCAGGTCGAAGGAACCATAAACCGGTATTTATACCTTCCTGTTTCGTTCAAACGATCTTCAGGTTTGGAGCGGCCGAAATTATATGCCCCAAAGCCCTGCTGCTCCCAGCATGAGGGCACCTCAATAGTTGTCCACTTCCCGCTGTTCATGCCCGCAGAACAGAAGAAATCCCATTTTTTGGTATGATCAGCACCTGTTCCTGATAAATAAATAACTTCAGTATCCTGTGATAAGGCATTACTGATAATAAAAAGGAACAAAAGTAAGTTGATGTATTTCATAGTTAGCATAATACTTTATAATTTTCTTTTTGTTTCACTTGTATCCACTCCGGATCCTTTGTAATAAAAACCCATAAGATCCACAAAGGTTCCATTAATGATTTATTATAATTACCTGCTAAGGGAAGGCGGTGCAAGCGCCGGATCACTTCCCCATTCCTTATTTGGTTTATCTCCCATAACAAATTCCAGTGTCCCCCCTGCCATTATTGTATTATATTCAATCCATGGTTTATTATATTCCTTTCCATTCAATCTGGCTGTTTGAATATAAAAATTGTCTTCACTTACATTCGTTGCGATAATTTTAAACGAGTTCCCGTTATCAAGGTGAAGTGTCAATTCAGGAAAAATGGGAGACCCGATAAGATAGACAGGTTCCACGGGATCCGAAGGGAACAGCCCCATAGCGCTCATAACAAACCAGGATGCCATAGCTCCGGCATCATCATCCATGGTTTCAATATACCCCTTAGTGTCAGTCCTGTAGATACGACTCACCACAGGTTCATCAAATACTCCATGATTATGATACAATTGTGTAACTTCCTTTGTTGTAAAAGTTCTTGCCCATTTCTGTGTTAGATAAGGCTTTCCAAGGTAATTAAACAGGAAGGGAGCATGAATGGGAGGTTCATTGAGCGCCATATGGAAATCGTTCTCAAAGTAGTATTCAAGGTCATCTGCAAGTAAATCAGCACCTCCCCTTAAATTAACAAGGCCCTGGATATCATGAAGCACAAACCAGCGAAAATGCCACAAATTTGCCTCATAGGTATAAACTTCCATTGCTTCCACATCATCAACAGGTTTCCCATCGGGAGTGAAAAATCCTCTTACATTTCCCTGCTTGTCTTTTTGTTCTGCGCACCAGAGCTTTCTGTAAGCGAGTGCTCCATCCCTCAGAGTTTTCACCTCCTCTTCTTTTCCCAGCATCTCAGCCATTCTCAATGCAAAATAAGCATGATAGGATTTCTCCAGTGTCCTGCATACCGTATATTCTCCATAATGCTCCCAATCTTCTTTCATACCCGTAAATGCAATTTCCGGGTCAATATCAGTAAGTCCTTTATTCCATGCGTCCATTATCGGGGCTCCTGTAAACTCTAACCTGATATTGGGGGTTGGCCAGTAAAGTCTTTTAGGACTTGTACGATCCTTTTCCCGATGTTTATAATGATCCGCCAATGACCTTACAATATTTTTTGTGAACTCAGGTTCAAGTAATGATACCAGGGAGTATTTCCGAAAATCATCCCACAGGCTCCAGGTGCAATAATATGTAAAATCCGGTGCGGTATCCTTCGTAAAAAATATCTCATCCTCCCGGTGAGCAGCACGGTACCTTCCGTCTGATGAAGTAGCATTATTGGGAACCAGGTAAGAATGGTAGAGATGTGTATATAGGAGGGTTTTAAATTCATCCGATTCTCCTTTTACTTCCACTTTAGAAAGCATTTTTCTCCATACAGAAACAAGATCTTTCCGGGTCTTATCAAAATTCCAGCCTTTAATTTCATTTTTAGCTTCAATCATTGCCTGTTCTTCACTAACAGGGGATAATCCCACTTTAAGCTGAACCACATTTTCACCTGTTTCGGGGAAGTGCAGCCATACTCCTGTGTTATTTCCCTCCCTGAGTGCGATACTTCCTGTTTCTTCTCCCTTCCAGCTGGTATATGATTCGAAAGGGATGTCAGACACAATGGCAAAATAAAGTTTATGGTAGTTGCCTCCACTGTTGTGCAGGGATTTTATCATTCCGGTAATTTCATTATTATTGATCACTCTCAGTCTTGCATCCAGCATACCGACATAACTGTGTGAAAGTTCCACCACAATGTAACGGTCTTTTTTTACATCTTCGGGAAATGTATAGCGATGAAAACCCACTCTTTCGGAGACCGTAAGCTCTGCTTTTACCCCTGATTCCAGAACCAGTTTATAATACCCAAGTGAGGCTTCCTCAGTTGATTTGATGTATTTCTCCCTGAATTCATCTATATTATTTGTGAATTTGCCGATACCGGGTTTTATCAACAAGCCGCCTCCCTTTCCGTCAGATCCGCCTCCTCCGATCTTAAGGTGGGAGAAGCCCTCAATAAATTCATCTTCGTAGTAATAGCCCACATGTGATTTTCCTTCTGTTTCAGGGGATAAATGCACCAGCCCGAAGGGATAAGCCGGACCGGGATATAACTGGCCGTTATCTCCTTCCGTGCATATAAAAGGATTGACGTATTTAACAGGATCTTCGGATTTGTTATTACATCCGGAAAAAATGAAAATTAACAGAAAACCAACCTGGATTAACAAGCTTGTCATAAGTTTATGAATCATAATCTTTTTCATATCTGTAAGAATAAAAATTATTTCTTTGTGATCCTTCCTGTGTAATTTCCAGGAGTGTCTCCCCTTTGGTTAAATATAAATTAAAACGCAAAAGCGCAACGACGCAAAATATTGCAAAGTAACAACACAGTTTATGTATTCCCAGACTATTACCATGCTCATCTTCAACGCAATATAAAAGTATCAGGAATCATTGTTCTCAGCGACTCATAAAAAATTCCTGCAGGTCGCTGATCTCATCCGTTCCAATTATATCAACCCCGGCATTCTTTAACTCATTCCAAACTGCATTTCTTTGTTCAGGCGGGGTATTTGGTGTACTCCAGAAACGTAATAAATAACCCTTCTCACTTGCCCGCATCACAAATAAGTCAAGCAGTTCCTTTTCATGAGAAGGAAACTCCCCCTGTCCTTTCCAGCTAAAAAATAACCGCCAGTCATCGCTTACCATAGGCATTAACGTTGAAGGAATGTTTTTATCAAGGTCTTCAATGCGTCCATCATATGCTGCATACCTGAGAGTTTGGTTTTTCATATATTCGTACGGACGATTACCAGAAACAATAACATTTACTGCACCTTGTATTTTTTCCCCTTCTTTATATGAAGTTAATATGGATTTATAGTCCTGCAACACAGAATCTAACAGCTTGTAAGTCGGAAGTCCTTCACTCTTGAGATCAATCAATAATATCACTTCTTCCCCGTTACCATAGACAGAGCCATTGTTCTGCTCCACTAATTTTTTTAAAGGATCAAGGTATAAACTGCATAGAGTGCGTCCCGGCTTTATTTCTTTTGATCCATGAGCTACAAACAAGGAGTCCCCTATGAGGTGAACATCTGCCTCAACGCTTCTGAAATTATGATCCAGAGCCTCAAATAATGGTTTTGCCTGTTCATAATCATTATGAGAATGAGCAGGCAGGATACAAGTGTCCGGATTATTCTTTGTTGGCAAACAGGAGGGAAACAATAGTCCGGCAAAAAAGAAGTAAATAATAACTGGTCTTAATTTCCTTATCATGGTTTAAAATTCAGGTATTTTATATTTGATATTAATTTCATAATTTCTTTGTGTTTCTTTGTGAAACCCTTTGGGTACTTTGTGCCGTGCCTGCCGGCAGGCAGGGTTAACTTTCAATAGTACTTTACTTCAAAGGACACGAAGGAAAACACGAAGGATCAGTTTTTTTAATTATAAAAGGTTGGGTACATACCACCGAGAATTCCTTCCCATGCACTTCTGCACGCACATAATTTATTTCCTTCTGAACTTTCCTGAAGGAGAATTCATTTCCTCTTGTCAATCTTTCCCCTCCTGAAATCCAGACAATGGAATCCTGCCCTGATGCTTCTATTTCAATTTTTCCTCTTCGCTGATTTACCTTGATCTTCCTGATTACTGGAGGAGCTGGTCCATCCTGTCCTTCAGGTGCATACACAAAGAAAAATATCCCGTTTTCCATAGCATGACGAACCTGTTGGACATCAAGTTCAGGTAAAAGAAAAACATTCCAGTTACGCCCAAAATCACGCATGGAGTGCATATCATCGTTGGAAAATCCCCATACCGGCCTTACCGGCGCCATGACGGTAAGAATCGAATCCCACAGAGAACGGTCACGCGGGTATCTCATACCATTATTAAAGACCTCTATCCCAATAAGATGGTCATAGGTCTCATAAAGATTGAGATACCATTGAAAGCTGTAATGTTCAGGATTGGTTCCATGGTAGCGACCCGGGTGAAACAAAACATTCAAACCTCCTTTCCCGGCCACTGCTTCAAGGGATTCAATTTCTGTTTTTGTCCCATTATGGTCATTAAAGTAGCTCCCTGTATGATGGTGGCTTGAAAGTTCATTAGCCTGGATTGCGAGCATCCCGACATCAGATGGATTCACATTTTTAAATTCGAGGTCTTCTGGAAGGATCATTTCTTCCTCCTGGGGTTTAAGCTTCTTTTCCTCTATTCGTTTAAAGATACTGCCACCTGCCTTAAAGCCGGAAAACTCTTCCCAGGGATAGGTAACTGCATTATGATCTGAAATAGCCAGTATCTGGTATCCTTTTTCACGGTATTTCTCCACCACGGTGTGAGGATTCATCCATCCGTCACTAACCATAGTATGGGTATGAAGATTAGCTTTATATTGCCCGTGATTCTTCCAGTCAACTGTACTGTAAGGATTCTCAATCTTCCAGGAAGGTTGACAACCTGAGAGAAAAACAATACCAAGTATTGCTAAAGTCATCATTCTTAAAATCAATACCAAATCATGACTGTTTTTTAAAAATTTTCTTTGTATCATATTTTACATATCATTAAATTAATACTCCTGTTATTTATTAAGACAATCTTCAATTTCATTCCCGATAAGTAAATTATATAAATTAAGTGCGGCTCTTCGCTGGAGTTCAACAGCTGCCAGGTCAGAATACCATGCATAATGCCCTGTGCATATTGTCCGGGGATGATTAAGTAAGGCATCCTGCATTTCTGTTACAGGCTCATTTTCATATACATCCAGTCCTGCGCTGTGGATCTTCCCACTGTTTAAAGCGTCCAGAAGCGCTTTTTCACACAATACCTCACCGCGAGCTGTATTGATAATAACCGGTCTTCTTTTCATCCGTGCAAATTCCCTTTCGTTGATCAGATACTTCGTTTCATCGGTAAGATTACAATGGAGGCTAATGACATCTGATTCCTCAAGGAGTTCTTCTATACTAACCCTTTTTACTGACAATTGTTTAAAATGCTCCTCCGTTTTATATGGATCACAGGCGATTACCCGGTGAAAAAGGGGAACTGTCTTTTTACAGAATTCAGTGCCAATCCTTCCTACACCAATAACACCTAACACTTTATCATGAATTTCAAAAACATCAGGTGACGGAGGGGAAGCAAAACCCCGGGTAACTTGTTGATTTGTATCCCACAGAGCTCTTATACATGAGAACATAAGAGCCAGTGCGTGATCGGAAACAGAATGATTGGCATAACCCTGGACATTTGCCACCTTAACTTTGTGCCTGGTGCAAGCCTGAACATCAACATTATCGTATCCAACCCCATACCTGACAACAGCTTTCAGTTTCTTCATTCCTGAAAGAAATTTCTCATCTATTTTTGTATGCCTTACAAGTATCCCGTCTGCATTTTTCGCAAACTCTCTCTTCTCAAGGGGATCACCCTTATAAGCAGGGTGAATCTTAAGATTAAAGCCTGCCTGCTCAAATAGCTCCTTTTCAAAATCGTAGGATTTATACCCTGAATCAATAATAACTATTTCCATATAAATACCGTTACTTTAAATACCACTAAATGCGGAAAAACCGCCATCAACTGCAACAATTGATCCGGTAACAAATGATGATGTGTCCGACAACAGCCAGAAAATTGCTGAAACAAGATCCTGAGGGTCACCAAGTCTGCCGAGTGGAGTGTGATCCACAATTCTCCTTCCCCGTGGAGTGAGTTCACCTGAGTTCTCATCATACAACAGGAAACGATTTTGTTCGGTTAGGAAGAATCCGGGAGCGATAGCATTTACTCGGATATTCGCTTTTGCAAGGTGCACAGCCAGCCACATGGTGAAATTGGTAATGGCAGCTTTACCGGCACAATATGCAGGTGACTTGGTTAAAGGTCTGAATGCTCCCATAGAACTTATGTTAATGATATTCCCTGACTTTCGGTTAACCATGGATGCACAGAAAACTTTAGCCGGGATCACACTTCCCATGAAATTCAAATCTGATGTTTGTTGAAAGTCAGAAAGATTGATACCGAAAAAAGAATCGTCAAGGGCTGTTTCTGATGTCAGAAATTCTGATCTTGTGGATGCTCCCTTACTGGCTCCGCCTGCCACATTAATTAAAGCATCTATACAACCGAATTTCGTCAGTATCTCTCTATTTATTCTCTCCAGTTCAGGGATGTCAAATACATTGCAGGGGAAGGCTAAATGGGATTTCCCTGAAACATCAATTTTTCCCTTTGTTATCATCAATTTCTCCTCATTATAATCCAGGATGATAAGAGTTGCGCCTGCCTGGGCCAGGGCTGTGGCTATTGTTGAGCCGATAACACCTCCTGCACCCGTTATGATTATGTGTTTATTTTTCACTGAAAACATGATATATATATTATGTTCATTTAAATTCAGGCACCTTAAACCGGGTTGCGCATATCCAGCGTGTCAGTTCCCCACCTTCCGGATATTCCTCAGCTGTATAGTAATAATATACGGTTACGATTGTATTATCACTGAGTTTTACGGCTTCAGGGTATCCCATATCTGAGCCGATACCCACGTATCTGGGCTGTGCATCACTCCTCAGTGCTATTCGCCGGTCATGGCGCCAGGTTAGTCCTTCATCCTCTGAGATAAGGGCGTGGATACCAGGTTTGTAATATGCGCGATCTGCTGCTATCAACACGAGCCTGCCATCATCAAGCTGAACAAGACCACTTGGAGGACTGAATCCGATATGGATAGGAGAAGGTGCAGCAGTCCAACTCAGACCTCCATCTTCAGAGACAAGCTGCCAGAGGTTATGATGCTCAGTTCCCTTACCGAAGTTCCTTACCCTTACGAGTGCCCAGATTACACCCTTGCTTGTGACATGTAAAAGAATTTCCTCAGTGAACTGGTACCCGGGTATATAGCCTAATATATCCACTACCCGGGCGGATTTCCCGTCATGTGTCATGACCGCCACAAGCTTTGAACTGTCAGATTCTTCAGCCGACTCTCTCAGCCAAAAAACACGGATAACTGTACCGTCTGGTAACTGGTCGTATGACCAGGGGGAGGAACATGAAACATAGGTATCCAATTCGGGAATATCTGTTCGTTCCCATGTTTTCCCGTTATCTTCAGAACGCTCCAGGTAACCGCCGCTGAGGATAGCAAAGTAATCCTCCCCCGGTCCCCGGTTTTCGCCACCAAGTACAATATCATACTTACCCTCGAACTCAGGCAGGCGTTCAACGGGTAGCCAACGCCTCCAGTAGTGTCCTATTCTTACAAGAGCTCTGTCTTTCATTCTGAATACTCCTCCCTGAAGAGATTTATCATTAAACCCGGTGCTTAACAATCCTGGCAGCAATGGACGTGAATCCCTTGCAGAAAGCGGCAATTCATCAATGACTTGCCAGGAGATCCCTCCATCACGACTTTCCATTGTCATGTAGCGTTCATGAGTCTCACCTCCCCAATGAGAGCGTGCTTCTTTTACAGAAAAACGGGTATAGAGATAGTCGTTCGCCGGGTCAATGAAAAGTTTGGGAAAACTTGCGTATTTATTCATCTCTTTAAAAATCACGTGATGGGAGACTTCCTCCAGTTCTATCAATGGCCATCTGGAATCAGCAGATGAACTACTGAATGAATATTTTTTATCATTTTGCTTTCCACATGAAGAGAACATAATCAATGTAAAAATTGCTGCTTGTTTGAAAAAATTGATTGGTCTCATTAATTTGATTTTTATCTATTCAGGTTATTTAGACTGAAGGCTGAAGACTATTAGAATTTCCGTAAGGATCGAATCAATGCGCCCAGCACTTTTTCTGTTTCAATAATTTTTTGTTCAAGTTTGTTTATTTCTGATTCCTCAACATAACCCAATCGACCAGCTAAAGTAAATTGATAGTGCAATTCCCTTAATGAGCCAAAAGCAAGTTCAAAAGCCCTTAATTTAGTATGGTCTCGCATATTCCTA
>CAYYXJ010000105.1:0-10368 GCA_964475455.1 uncultured Clostridiaceae bacterium
GTGTGGCACTCTCCCGCTGAGTTATAGCCCCAAGCCGCTATATCATTTTAGTTTAGGTACAGTATGCTGTCAAGGATTCCTT
The DNA here is from genome assembly GCA_964475455.1 of uncultured Clostridiaceae bacterium. Taxonomy (GTDB): domain Bacteria; phylum Bacillota; class Clostridia; order DUPQ01; family DUPQ01; genus JAFGQE01. Next base: position 83 of record CAYYXJ010000105.1, read on the forward strand.
TGCAGCCGCTACTGCTGTTTATAATATTGTTGCTGCTTATTTTCATATGATATACTGAAACCCGGGAGACAAATATGAAAACTATATGTCCGGTCACTGGAAATGAATGTCCATATGATCAAAAGCTTATATCCGGAGTATGTCCAAAGGAGCATGAGTGTGATGTAATAAGAGCTGAATATGCCAATATGCTCAAAAAACCTCCCATGCCCCAAAAATATATTCTTATATCCCTGGCAGTGGTTATTGTTCTTGCAACCGCTTCAATTCTATACTTCCTTGTCTTTGATGGGACACTTGATTTTCGAAAAAATAATATTGAGGTTCACGAAACAGCGCTTCCGACATCATCCCCCGCTCCAATAATTGTAAATACCGCTCAATCAACACCAAAGCCTACAGCTGTTACAACACCCGGTCCTACAGTCCTTCCGGCCGTTCCCATAACTGATGCTGAAGCTTCTTCCATTGTGCGTATAAATATTTCAGGCATACTGCATGAAGTCAAGAATGTAGGTCTTGACCTGTACCAAAGGATTGAAGCGTATCCTGATGCAAGGATTGTTTCCTGGTATGATGGAAGCGACCTCCCTTCAGGTTCAAATAACAGTATTCTTTTCGGCTTTAAATATTACAATGGGCTTTCAGGTGCATTTTACTTTCTTGATACGGTTGAAGTTGGTGATAAAATTGGTTTTACACTTGACAATGGAACAGTTGTAGACCTTGAAATCTATGATAAAAAAGTTTATGGCAAAAATAGTTTACCCACTGAAGTATTTGAACTTGAAAGCACATCGCCCCGGACCGTTTTAATAACCCAGTCCGGTGACATAAATTCATCCACAGGCGATTATATGGATATGCTTGTAGTATACCTGCATTAATTATTTCTTGAATGTAATATTTTTATTAAACAGATACTGAAAAATTCCGGCTAAAATAACCGAGAGAACTTTTGATATATATTTAGGAATTCCTAACCGGGAATAAAACAATGCAAGCAGAAATGATCCCATTGCCATGCCTAGAAGACATACAATGGTGAAAGAAATCAAGCGCCTCATTCTAAGATTTGTTTTCTTGAAATTAAAGCGGGAATTCAATTCAAAACTCGTAAAAATACCAATAAACACACTTATTATATTTGAGATTATATAGTGAAGTCCCATAACATCACTTAACAAAAAGAAAATAACCATATCTACAGCTGTTGCTATGGCACCGATTATTACGTACATTAAAAAGTGTCTGTGTTTTTCAATAAGTCTTTTCATAATTACCAAAATTCACTTCTTCCATCAAGTTCTGACCTTTATATTTCAAGTATGTTCCGTCAAACATATATGCAAAGACTACTTTATCTTCATTCAACTCAATGAAAGCAAGTTTTCCATCACTCTCAAAATTACCCATCTTACCGATTGATGGGTGGAGACGGCTGTGTCTGTACTTTAAATATGCAGAAACTACTTCAAAACGATTTTTACCCGACTCAATGGAATAGCATCCTGCACTATTGTATATTCTTGATTTTACATCTTCGATTTCTTCAGCTTTAATTTCTGCACTGTTTGTAATTTTTACACATGGCTTTTCTTCTTTAAAAGGAATAAGTGCATAAACTGTTACCGTCCCCCTGTCCTCTGCAATGTCTCCGGATACCTGCAAAGACAGACCTTCTTCAGCACCTCTTAATTTATATCCATCCTTGGCAAGCCATCCTGCCCTTGGTTCAAGTGACGCTTTATATATTTCTGTTTGCATTTCTCTATTGGAATAGAGAGGTTTCAGCATTATATTGAAGTCATCATGCTGTGTATAAAAAGCTCCGTCTTCAAAAGAGTGTTTGCATGGCAGGAAATTAAAATTAGCTGTATACTTTTTACCCGATCCCACGACACTATCATTAATAATGCATATTTTATTTTTATACCAAACTACAAGTCGTTCATGGACCCCCTGTACACCAAATTCCTCATTGGAATAACCTGCTGTATAGGCATTGAATATAAAAGAGCACTTTCCTTCAATGTCACAAACTGCTTCATTGGATGCACAGGTAACCTGTGAAAGGTTGTCAATACTAACCGTATTATGGCTGAGCGATTGCCTTCCATACATGCAAAAAGGGTCTTTCCTTTCATAATTGAATGTTCCCGGATCTAAAAGGAGCATTTTGTTTCCATAATAATAACTGACACTATTATGAGCTTTGTGACAGTGTCCACCACCATATCTCGTTGCATCAAATATCAGCATTGATGCTTCATCAACTTCATAATGTTTTATAAACCATTGTCCTGCATCTTTGAAATATCTGCTGCTTTTGCTTAAATCATCAACATCCTTATTTGCGTACTCTGTTATAAGCATGTTTCTTGTTTTTACCGCACGATCAAATATTTCAGGATATATATCCATGTTTACATATCCCCATCTTGTTTCATCATTCAAACCCGTAGGACGCTTGTCCGGACTTACAGAGATAATTGTATATTCCCACATACGTATCAAGGTATTGACGTCAATATTCAAACCAATTCCCGGAATTTCCTTTGATAAACAGAAAAGGGCTGTAAATTCTGAAGCCATCCAATTGTGGTAACTAGTTGTATGTTCCTCATGGGACCCATCTTCACCTATCTGTGTATGGAAAGCTTCGTTCAATCCTTTGACACCAATTTCCAACCATTGTTTTTTTTCAAAAATGTAACCTAGAAAAAGCAGACAGTAAAGTTGATTTATCCTCCAGTTCCCACAGGATGTCATATGGTCAATCATGAAATTAACCTGTTGCACAGTTGATTCAAAAAGCATCTCCAAGAATTCTGCATCAATGACAGATTCTCTTATAAATGGTATTGTTCCCCACCAGCCCCTGCCATATCCGACACCAAGTCTAACAGAGATGCTCAGAGTATTATCCCCCAGCTCCTTCCAAAGGAATTCTTTGTTCGGAATGCTGACACCCCTTCTAAAATCATGAAATGCCAGGATTGAATCAGCTGCAATTCGGGCAAAATAATCGGTTTTTTCCTTTTCATCCTCTTCCATGCAGGCATTTAACCATAGAAACCTGTTCAGTTGGGCTCTCCACTCCTGATTATCTACTTCAGGACCGGTGAAGTCTATGTGTCTGAAATCCACTTTATATTCTGTTCCATGAGCACTAAAAGGCAGCTTTCCATCAAGCAGTGAACTTCTCCAGTCGTACTCCCGTATAATCCTGAATTCCCTCCACCTTAGGGCATTGCTGTACTTGAGTATTCTGTCTTTAAGTGCTTGTCTTTCAATCATTGGTTATGCTCATCTCCTTGATTCCATCTTCAAGTGAGTATTTTGGGTTCCATCCCAAAATATCCTTGATTCTTTTGTTGTCCAGCCAGCTGTGTTCTATATCACCTTTTCTCGCCTCTTCATAAACAGCCGATTTATCATAACCATACACCTTCTTCATCAGATTGAACAATTGGTTGACAGAAGTCGCTTCAGATGTGCTTACATTTACAGTAAAGCTCTTATCCGCTTCCAGAGCCAGAAGATTTGCCCCTGCTATATCCTTTACATATATAAAATCGCGGGTTTGCTTACCATCTCCGAATATCGTGCAGTCCTTGTCGGATTGCATTCTATCTGTAAAAACTGCAACGACACCGCCTTCCCCTCTTGCCTTTTGCCTCGGACCAAAAACATTTGCATATCTCAATACTGCATAACCCATTCCTGATATTTCTGACATCATACGGATATATGTTTCAGGAACCAATTTGGAATAACCATAAAAAGATTCTGGATTTTTGGGATGTTCCTCATCGATTCCAAGATATTCAGGATTCCCGTAAATAGCAGCACTCGAAGCATATATGAATCTCTTAACTCTGTATTTAGTTGACAAATCAAGTAAATCGACAGTTCCTTTTATATTAACAGAGCAGTCATAAGCCGGATTTTTCATTGATTCCTGGACATCAATCTGGGCAGCATGGTGAATTACAGCATCAGGCTTAAAAATTCTGAAAAGTGCATCAATCTCAGTTCGGTTGGTTAAATCCCCTGTACGCAAATCTGCTTTTTCATTGAGGTTTTCCATGGATCCTGACGATAGATCATCAAAAACACAAACATCATGATCATTTTCTATCAAAATATCAACGATGTGTGATCCAATAAAACCACAGCCTCCGGTTACCAATACTTTCATATTACACCCCCAGGAATTCTTTCATCACCTCACAGGCTTTTTCAGCCTGGGTTTCATCCGGCATTTCACTGAATACCCTAAGAAGTGGTTCCGTTCCGGAAAATCTTGCAATAATCCATCCCTTGTTTTTAAAATACACCTTTACACCATCCATATAGCTGACTTTTTCAATTTCAAATGGAAACCCAGGAAGCTTTTTGTATTTATAAAGAATATCCATGAGCCTCTCCTTTTCCTCCCGTTTGAATTCATAAGCTTTTTCAATCATGGTCCTGTATCCGTATTTATCATATATTTCAGTTAGAATTTCAGAAATCTTTTTACCGGTTACACATATCATTTCTATTAGCAATGTAGCCGCAAAGATACCGTCTTTACCTCTTATGTGACCTCTTATTGTCAGACCTCCGCTTGATTCGCCACCTATAACCGCATCATATTTTTCCATAGCTGAGCTGATGTGCTTGAAACCCACCGGGACCTCATGACACTTCATTCCAAAATCTATCGCCATATCATCCAATAAATTGGTGGTTGCCAGATTTCTTACGCAGTCACCCTTCCAACCTTTGTATTTGTTTAGGTAATAATAGAGTAACGCAAGAATTTCATTTGGGTGTATAAATTTACCACCGTCATCTATTACACCAAGTCTGTCAGCATCTCCATCAGTTCCAAGTCCAATATCGAATCCTCTTTCCACCACATCTCTTTGAAGATGCATCAGTGTTGCTGCTGAAGGTGAAGGAAGTCGACCACCAAAAAGGGTATCATGCCTGTCATTTATAATATCCAGGTCACATCTTAATGTCAGAAGAATTGTCTGAAGGCTTGTCTTTGAAACTCCATACATTGGATCCAGAAGAACTTTAAGATTTCTGGCTCTGATAGCCTTTTCATCAACCATTTTAAGAATTGCATCTATGAAATCATTTGAAGGGTCAATTCTTTCAACCAATCCTTTTGCAACCGCTTCTTCAAAATCCATGGAATTGATTGTTTCAACCCTGCTGATATACTCTTCGATGACATCCGTGGTTTCCATGGAAGCATCCCTGCCCCCTTCTGTAAAAAGCTTGATTCCATTATATACAGCCGGATTATGACTGGCTGTAACTGCTGCACCATAATGGGAAGCTCTTGCTTTAACCTCAAACATTATCATAGGTGTTGGAGCGTTCTTGTCAATGAATTCTACCTTTATATTATTCCCAGCAAACACTTCGCACATCCATCTGGCGCCAAGGTCTGAAAGAAAACGCCTGTCATAACCAACAATAACCGGTTTGTCATCCTTGCCCGTGGCTTTCATTTCATCACAAAGAGCTTGAACAAGAATCCTTATGTTTTCCTTTGTAAAATCTTCACCGATAATTGACCTCCAGCCACCTGTTCCGAATTTAATCATTGCCGGATTTCCTTTCCTTCAATATCTTTTCTATCATCTCAAGTTCTTCCGGCGTATTTGCACCTACAACCTCAGAAGTATCATATATTGTTTTCATTATGACTTTTTTGCCATTTTGTTTCATTATCCGCGGTAAATCTGTCAGGTAATATTCTCCCTGTGAATTATTACAGTCAAGCATAGACAGGTATTCATACATTTTTGGAACATTGCAGACCATAACACCTACATTTGTTTCACGTATTTTTTTCTGTTCTTCATTACAGTCACGATGCTCAAGAACTTCAATGAACCCGCCATTTTCATCCCTGATGATTCTGCCGTAGTGAGGAATTTCTTCATTTTCCGGAAAAACACATGTCAGATTTGTGCAGTCTGCATTTTCTCTGGCATGCAGTTCAAACATTGCCTCATATGTTGACTTCCTGAACAAGGGCATATCCCCGAAAGCTAAAAGAACAGGCCCCTTGTAACCAGTCAGTGCCTTTTTAGTAACCGAAACAGCATGTCCGGTACCTTTCATTTCAATCTGGTCAACATATGTATAGTCAGTACCTGCTGCAGATATAACCTTTTCCTTTTTATATCCCACAACAATGATAACTTCTTCACAGAAACCTACACTTTCAAGAACATAAAAAAGAATTGGTTTTCCATCAGCCAACCTCATGACCTTCGGCAAGTCATATTTTTCACTTAATAGCCTTTTCCCTTTTCCTGCTCCAAGAATTATTGCCTTCATATTAATCCTTTCAAAATGCTGACACACCGTTTGCAATATGTATTATTCTTCCAGGATAGCCTTTTGATTCCACTGCGCCTAGTATTTTCTCGAGTTTATCCTCTTTTGCAAATATATAGCAGCAACCACCGCCGCCGGTTCCGTTGAGTTTGCCCCCTAAGGCACCGGCTGACATGGCGGTATTTAGTATTTCTTCAATTTCAACTGTAGAAATACCCAGTCCATCCCTGAGATTTTTATGGTGTTCATAAAGCATTTCCCCAAGTTTTTCTGATGTTAAATCACCTGAATTATACAATTTGAGAAATTCCTTGAGGATCTTATAATTTCTAATGGCAGCAATAGATGGTTTAATCAGACTTTCATCAAGACCCGATGACATTATATCTTCCTCTGTAAGCTTTCCAATGCTTGTGACATCAAGCTTTCTTACCGCTTCTTCAACAGGTTTTCTGGCTGTGGCCAAAACCCGGATTGTATCTTTTCTTTTCAATGTATCAAAAAGTATAAAACCACCTTCGGGAAGCCCCTGAAGCCTTTTCATAACAGGATTTCTGATGTCAGCAAAATCGAAGTGACAAACTCCCCCAAAGGCACTTGCCATATGATCCATTTTGCCTCCAGGTTCCTTGAACTCTGCGACTTCCGCTTCATAACCCATCTGGGCTATTTCCATCATATTATCTTTAAGTTCTGAACCCAATGCTTCAAGGACACCTTTAATAAGAACAACAATCATGGTGCTGGAAGAACACATTCCCTTACCTATAGGTATCTCTGAGTCCATTGTTATATCAAATCCGCATTCAATGTCACATCCTCTTTTTCTTATGACATTGAAACAACTTTTGAAATAGTCCCTGCTGTTTTCATAAACAAGAGGTTTTTTAAGGTCATATTCAAAAATCTCATACTTATTACCACTGTTATCCTGATTTAACGTATCAATGCTTTCATCCTTGATTTTAATAAAAACCAGCCCATCATTTCTTTTTTTGACTTTTGCATAAAAACTCAGGTCAATGGCCATTGTAATGACTTCTAGTGAATGGTAATCCAGATGTTCACCAAAAAGGCACAGCCTGCTCGGGGTAGATGCACTTACTGTCATTTTATTCATCCTCCAGTAAGAATTCCTTGATATCTGAAAAGTTACTGATAACATTTACCAATATTCCTGATGATTCTTCCTCAAGTAGGTCTGCTCTTAAAATATCCTCCAAGCTATCCTTTAGATTCCTCCTGATGTCATAAACAAGTTCAAGCTGCTGCCTTAAGTATGACTTCAGCTCATCCAATGTCCTGTCCAGTTCTTCGGAATCAACAGAAAATTGCACTGCAAAATCGTCCTTGTGCAAAGATAATGCACTGAGCACACCATCCAGTTCATGTACTTTATAACTGTTGATATTACTCTCAATAATACGGATACATTGTTCTCTGATAGCTCCCTGCTCTTCTACCATCTGGGCATAAAACACATCACTTACCTTGCTAACAAACATTGCATTTAATCTTTTTATTAAATTTATATCTTCATAATAACTCAATTTATTATAGTCAGAGATCAATTTTTCCAGCATAGAAATATAAAGTATTGAGATATCGCTGCTATCCTTGTTTCTCTTATAAATGTTGAACTTTTCATCAATGGAATTTCTAAATCTCCTCAACCCTTCAATATCAATGAAAAGCGATGTAAATGCCTTTCTTGCCTGCGTTTTAATTTCATCTACCGAATCTGTCAGTTCTTTGCTGGCTTTAGAACGGCTTATTGGAATACCATCCTCCATGACACTTCTAACGGCATATTCTATGTATTCATCTATTACCTCATTGATTTTATCGTCAGTTGGTATTCGCAATTTTAAGATTTTTTGAATATCACTTATTGCTTCTCTTCCATCCTCTAGTTTCTTCAGTACATCAAGGAAGAGTTTCCGAGAGTTCTCAAGTGGCACAAACTTAAGTTTGTCCATACATAGTCCGTATTTCGTAAAAATCTGAAGACTGTAGATTCCAATTGAAATTCTGCTGAACAATCTGAACTGACCGGAAATCTCCTCAAGCAATTCCACCGGAGTTATTCCTGTATTCCCATGATCTCCGGATCTAACCGTTTGAAGGACTTCACTCACAAAACCGGAATAATCATATGAACCATAACCTCTCATGACGCCAGATGTCAGTGCTGAATACAGACATCCGGCCTGAATCTTATGAAAAGCTTCAATGGTAAATGCCCCCAGGTTGAAGATTTCCTTGAACCCTTGATAAAACCGTCTTACATGTATGGACTTTCTGGCTTCTGAAAACTCTGTTATATCGTATGAAAGAAATTCATAAATAGATTCAATTCCAAATTCTGATACAATTGCATCCCTGGAGCCTTTTAGTTTTTCCAGAGCTTCTTCGTTAATAATTTCATAACCGTATATTTCATTAATAATTTCAAATATCCTGTGTTCAGTCATCATTCCTTCTCAATCATAAATCTATTTTTTTACTATGGGATCAAAATGCTTCTCTATTGCAGGCCAGGAATAGTAGTTAATTATTATCCCACATAAAGCCAGGGTAACAAATATCAAAAGTCCGTTACCGGCCATGATATGTATGGTATACGGTCCGATTATTATAGCCATGCAAACAATCAGCACCATAAGATTGGGCAGAAACCGCAAAAGTGAAAACACAAATGAATACCTGTATAATTGATGCACCTTCAGATTATATTCAATCAAAAGCTGATAAATATAGAAATGCATCATAATGAATAAAAGAGTAAACAGAAGAATTATCATAACGGCAATGGTTTCTATCATGGGACTGTGTAAATTGGGAAATGCAATTTCATACCACATTGAATAGAACCTCAATCCCATTGCAATCACAAAAAGTATTATGACATCTATCACAGTAATGAGCAGGGATTTCCACAGGAATTTTTTCATGGTTTTCCAAAGATCGCTCCAGATAAATACCGGTTGTCCATAAATCATATTTTTATAAATATAGGTTGCGCCGGCATTTGCCGGTCCGAAGACTACTATTGGGATTGCAATAAAAATGCTCCCTATGGAAAGCCTCCATAGTAAATCAATCAATGCCGCATCCTGCGGACTATAAATCCTGTAGTTGAAAATCTCCATGCCTTCAGCCGGAACAAACCAATAACTTATCACCCATAGCAAGGCAAAGAACGGGACATTAAGTAAAAGACTTATAATGTTCAGCTTTGATAAATCCCAGGCCTTACGTGCTATTAAATTTATAAGGCCCATGAGTTTTCCATTTGATTGTGCATCTTCTTTTTGTTTTTTCCCCTGATTGTATCTAAAAATTCCTGACATCTATTTATCCTTTAATATCCTTTCAGTTATATACTCAACGGCTTTTTCTGCCGATTCAATTTCACTCAGTTTTTCAGTGTCAATTGTAAAGATTTTACCATCTGGTTCTTCAAAAGGAGAGGAAACCCCTGTGAAATCCTGTATTTCACCATTGAAGGCTCTTACATACAAACCTTTTGGATCCCTTTCGCTGCAGATGGAAACACTGCACTTAACATATATTTCATTATAAATGTCTCCAATTATTTTTCTGGCCTGGTTTCTGTTCTCTTTTAAAGGAGTAATGAATGTGGCAATTACAACCACACCGGCATCAGCAATAAGTTTTGCGGCATTTGCTGCCCTTCTGATGTTTTCAATTCTATCTTCTAAAGAAAACCCAAGATCTTTGTTAAGTCCTCCACGCAGATTGTCACCATCAAGCCGGTAGCAAAGAATGCCCTTTTCAATTAAAGCTTCTTCAACCCTGCGTGCTATTGCTGATTTACCGGATCCTGATAAACCATAGAACCAGAGACTTGAACTCACGCACTCTTTCGAGACTGGACTTTCATCCAATGTATTTGAACACTCTACCAC
>CAYYXJ010000106.1:0-10327 GCA_964475455.1 uncultured Clostridiaceae bacterium
AAATGGCAAGGCGGCAATACTCAAGGGTAACTGGAAGCCACTTGTAAAGGAATGGCCTTTTGCAATAGCGGCTCCTGACTGCAGATACAACTATGAAGACACCCTGAAGGCGGCCGGTGTTTATGACAGGGCTAACTATCACAACAGCTTTATATTTGAACCGGGAGCCATGGTTTTGGAAATGCTGAAGCTGCTTCAGGAGGTCGGTAATGATAAATTTATCTTTCTTGGGAATGAACGGATATCAGACATTGCTGTCAGTGGTGGCAGTCGTATAAAATCGGTTACTACTGATAAAAGAAAAATATCGGCAGGGTTTTTCATCGATTGTACCGGGGATATCGATGTTGCAAGATTGGCGGGATGCAGCACGGCCATGGACAAGGGATTGAACGGAGTAACACAGGTTTACAGGGTAACACCAAAGAATAAAGCCGGAATTGATTCTATTCCACATAAATATGAATTGCCGTATGAAGACATGGAATTCATTGAAAGACTTGATGATGTCAGAGTTATATCTTCCATAACCACATATCCAAACGGGGATTTGAATATAAACCAGCTTCCAACCATGGATGGGGATGACTATTACAAACTTACTGCAAGGGAAGCAATTGACAGATGCATCGGGAGAGTTTACCTTCACTGGAAACGGATTCAGGAAGACACAACAATCATGAAGAACTATAAAATAAAGCATATTTTTCCTATGATAGGTATAAGGGAAAGCCATCGGCTTATAGGTAAACATGTCCTTGATGAACATGAGGTGCTAGCTGGTTTTCTCAATCAGAAAAAGGCAGATGAAATCATTGCATTTTCTGACCATCCAATTGACATTCACGGAGGGGATTCTCCCGGGCTTAGAATACTGGATATGCCATATGGTATCCCTTATGGTTGTATGGTTACTGAAGAAATTTCCAATATGCTGGTAGCTTGCCGAGGTTCATCTTTTTCAAGGACTGCTGCTGCATCATGCAGACTTTCAAGAACCATGATTTCCATGGGTGAAGCCGCAGGTTGTGCCGCTGTTCACTGTGTTGAGAGAAAAAGAAACGCTGCGGATATAGACACAGGGAAAGTGCGTAATTCTCTTGGAATACCTGAATTTTCAGAAATTCTTGTGAAGGAATATAATTTATAGATCCAATTTTAAATAAGCTTCCTTATAACTGCTATAGATAAGTTTATCCACACCGGGCTTGATCCTTCATTTGTTTTTGTATTCAAGAAAGCATCTGACTTCATAAGAAAATATAATCATGGATGCTTTAAAACGGTGTGTCTTTTTGTTGGGAGCAGGTAAGGCATGTTTTAAGTTAGGGTGTTTTTTAAACTCTGGATAACCCCAATTTCATTCTATTCTTTATCTCCGGGTGATGGGATTATAAAATTAATGAATGATGTCTTTACCTGTACATTGATTTCTTTTGCCGTTATAAGCTCACCTTCAATGTTTATACGAAGGTCTTCATCACTTTCTATTTTCATTTTTTTTATGGATTTGAAGTTTACGCCCTTCATTTTGGTATGGGTTCCCTTCATATATTTAGGAATGAGGCGGAGTATTGAAAGGAGGCTTTTCTTTTCAACATAACATACATCAAGGATTCCGTCATTGAATTCGGTATATGGTACGGGAATGAATCCTCCGCCATAATATTTACCGTTGGTGCATGCGGTTAGGGCAATCTCGGTTTCTATTGTTTCTGAATCGTCAAAGGTAATTTTTATAGGAAATCTGATTTTACCTTTCATCAAAGCAGCAGCAATACCCAAAAGGTATGAAAGTGTGCCGGCAAGATGAAGCTTCTTATTTATCTTTGAAGAATAATATGCTACTTCTGCATCAAGGCCAACAGACATTATATTAATAAAATACCTGTTGTTAATCTGGCCGCAGTCAATGGGTTTAACTTCACCATTAATTGTTTTTTTAAGTATATCCCCAAAATCCCTGCCGTCATATAGGGGCTGGAATAAAGCATTGCCTGATCCTGCCGGAAGAACGCCAAGACAGCTGTTGCTGCCCGCCATTCCATTCAGTACTTCGTTAAGGGTGCCGTCACCACCTATTGCGTAGATACGGTAATCGCCTTTTTCTGAGTACAATTTCGCCAGGTCCATTGCATGACCGGGATTTCTGGTTATTTCAATATGATACTCTTCTGTTTTGCCCTTGAAATGATTGTGTATTGCCGGTATATATGATTTCGCATTTCCCTTTCCGGCTACTGGATTAATTATAAATAAATGCTTCATATTTTCTCCAAACAGTTAATGTTAAGAGTATATAAAATAACTGCGCTAAAATCAATCATGCTGTTTGTTGTAGTTGACTTATTTAGTTATGAATATATAATTTACCATATCAAATTATCGGAGATTGACCAATGAAAAATTTACACCTTGTATGCAATGCACATCTGGATCCTGTCTGGCTATGGGAAATTGAGGAAGGCTTGGCTGAAACTCTTTCAACTTTCAGGGTTGCCGCAGACTTCTGTGAAAACTACGAAGGCTTTGTTTTTAACCATAATGAATCACTTCTATATAAATGGGTTGAGGAATACGATGCTGAGCTTTTTTCAAGGATTCAAAAACTTGTTAGTGAGGGTAAATGGCATATAATGGGTGGATGGTATCTGCAGCCTGACTGCAATATGCCTTCAGGTGAATCATTTGTTCGCCAGATATTGTCAGGGAAAAAATATTTTATGTCGAAATTTGGAGTTGAACCAAAAACTGCAATTAATTTCGATGCTTTCGGGCATACCAGGGGTCTGGTTGAGATATTAAAAAAAGCCGGATACACATCGTACCTGTTCTGCAGACCGGAACCGGATATGCTTGAGTTACCAGGAGATGATTTTGAGTGGGAAGGCTTCTGCGGATCAAGGATTAAGATGCACCGTGCATATAATTCCTATGAATCCCATCGGGGTGAAGCTGATGAAAAAATAAAGGGATGGATGGAATCACATGAGGGAAAAAGCCCGGGAATAGTCCTGTGGGGCATTGGAAATCATGGAGGCGGTCCATCCAGGATTGATTATCAGAAAATAAAAGAACTGAACGACAATACCAAAGATTGGAATCTGATTCACTCTACTCCTGAAGCATATTTTGATGAGTTAAATGAAAATACACCTGATTTGCCGGTTTACTCGGGAATTCTTAATCCCAGATATACCGGATGTTATACTTCTCAGATACGAATCAAGCAACTGCACAGACAATTGGAAAATGAAATGTACAAAACTGAGAAGATGGCAGTCCATGCCCATGTAAACGGATTGATTGAGTACCCTTACGAAAAATTTGAAAAAGCACTTGAGGATTTAATGCTAATCGAGTTCCATGATATCCTCCCCGGGTCATCAATACCTGCCGTTGAAAGATTCAGCATGAATCTTGCAGGCCATGCTCTTGAAGAACTCAGACAAATCCGGTCAAGGGCATTCATAGCACTTTGCGCAGGGTTGAAAAAAGCTGATGAGGATACTATTCCCATAATAGTCTATAATCCTCATCCATATGACATTGAAGAGATTATGGAATGTGAGTACCAGCTGCCGGATCAAAATAAGAATAAGGAAGTATTCGCATATCCTGTGCTCCGCTGCAATGGAGTAAGAATACCAAGCCAGGTTGAGCATGAGGCCTCAAATTTCAATGTCGACTGGCGTAAAAAAAGTGTTTTTTCTGCATTCTTGAAGGCAAACTCAATTACCAGATTTGATGTAAGCATTGAAATGGTAGAACGAAAACCACCTATCAAATTCAAGGAAACAGGTGGGAAATTCATATTTCGAAATGAAGAAATTGAGGTTTGGGTAGGAAAACAGTCCGGAACTATTACCAAATATTGTGTAAATGGGGTTGATTTTATACAAGGCAATGCTTTCATGCCTTTGATAATTAAAGATGATGAGAATTCCTGGGCGCATAAGGAAAAGAGTTTCAATGATGTTGAAGGAAGATTTGAAGTTATGAGTCCTGAAGAAGGAAGAAAGTTTTCGGGAATCCTTGAAGGAGATGTCGAATCTGTCAGAGTTATTGAAGAGGGTCCCGTAAGAACCATCATTGAAGCAGTTATGAAATATAATAACTCATATATATGCCTGAACTACTATTTGCCGACCAAAGGAACAAAAATAGTCACCAAGATAAAAGTTTATTGGAACGAAAAAATGAAAATGCTTAAAATGTCAATTCCAACAACCTTTGAGAAGGTGGAATTCATCGGTCAAACTGCATATGGCCAGGAGAAGTTACTTTCCAATGGAGATGAGATGGTATCACATAAATGGAACCTTTTGACTGATGGAATTAAAGCGCTATCTGTTATAAATACAGGTACTTATGGATCCAATTGTGTTAATGGTGACCTAAGAATAACTATGATGAGATCCCCTGGATATTCAGCCGGGAAATCTGACTTTTCCGTCAGAAATGCATATATCATGCCACAGGACAGATTTTCACCTTATATAGACCAGGGGGAACATGATTATGAATTTGTAATAAATGCGGGCGATGCAGGGGAAATATCCGGAAATGTTGAAAGGGAAGCCATGATTTTCAATGAAAAGCCTATGGCGCTTTCATTCTTTCCGACGGGAGTCGGAGTGGAACCGGAAACACTTGTCAATATATTAAGCGGTAATGTTGAAGTATCTGCAACCAAGATGTCAGATGACAAGAAAAGTGTGGTGCTCAGGGTTTTCAACCCAAATATAAGTTCAGCTGATGTAACGCTGGAATTTCCTGTGTTCAATAAACAATTTTCGGCAAAATTTGTCGGAATGGAATTTAAAACCATAGTGATTGATGTTGATTCCTGCAGTGTTTACGAAGCCGACCTTATGGAGAGGAAAATGTAATTGTTTAAAAAGGAATTACTCATAAAGATTTCCAGAAAAATACCCGGTTATTTAAAGTGTCTGGTTCCGGGAAAGATTTCAGTTCAGCTGATGTTTTATGCAGCATATGGGAAATTCCCTGATTTGAATAATCCGGTTACCTTTGACGAAAAACTGCAATGGTACAAACTGCATTACAAGAATCCACTGATGACGGTTATGGCAGATAAGGCCAAGGCACGGGAATATGTTAAATCCCTTGGTTATGAAAGTATTTTGAATGAAATTTATTTCATTAAGGATAAGCTGACTGTTGAAGATTTTGAAAAACTTCCATCTGAATATGTCATTAAGGCAACCCATGGAAGCGATATGAATATGATATGCAATGGAAAGAACAGTATAAATCCAAAGAGCGCAGTTAAAACAATGAACAAATGGCTTGGAATAAATCGATATCACCATACAAGGGAATGGTCATATAAAGATATAATTCCTGCTGTAATATGTGAAAAATATCTTGAAAATAAAGAGTATGGTGAATTGATTGACTACAAGTTCTATTGTTATGATGGAAAACCGGAGGTTATGTTTGTCTGTTCCGGCAGGTACAGTGAAAATGGAGTCCGCTACAATGCTTATGATATGAATTGGAACAGGATATATGTCACCAAGGGAAAGGCAGGTCTTGATTTTGAGTTTGAAAGACCGGATACTTTCAATGAAATGATTAAAACCGCGACAGATTTATGCAAGGGTTTTCCATTTGTTCGTGTAGACTTGTATTCGGTTGAAGGAAAGGTATATTTTTCAGAATTTACTTTTTATCCGGACAGCGGATTAATTCCATTCAGTCCGGATGAATATAATAAGTTTTTTGGAGATTTATTAAAAACAGTACAATTCCATCAATCCTGACACGCCATCCCTGGGATAACGTGTCAAAAGTTGGGAAACCTGCTAAACAAACAAGAGCAAGCTGACAGCCATTACTATCATACCGGATACTAAACCATAGATTGACAGGTGGGCTTCGCCGTATTCCCTGGCTGCAGGCAGCAGTCCGTCCAGAGATATAAATACCATGATGCCTGCAACCGATGCAAATAATATTCCAAATACAACATCATTCATAAATCGCATTAGAATCAAGAAACCAAGAAGTGCTCCCACGGGTTCGGAAACACCTGACAGGAATGAAAGCCAGAAAGCTTTTCTCTTGCTTCCGGTTGCATAATAAACAGGGATGGATACTGCTATACCCTCAGGTATATTGTGAATTGCTATTGCTACAGCTATTGCTATTCCAAGCGAGGGGTCCTTTAAAGCTGACGTAAAGGTAGCCAATCCCTCGGGAAAGTTATGTATACCTATTGCCAAAGCGGTAAGGACACCCATCCTCATGAGTTTTTGTTTTGCTTCAGGGGTTTCCAAGACGCTTGTGTTGTCGGCTTTTTTCATATCATGCGGGTTTTCAATCTCGGGAACGAGTTTATCAATCAGGGCTATCAGGAAAATACCTCCGAAAAAAGCAGCAACTGTAACCCAGTAACCCCATTTTTCACCAATTGCGCCTTGAAGGGCATCCTTGGCCTTGTTAAATATTTCTATCATTGAAACATAAATCATAACGCCTGCAGAAAATCCGAGGGCTATAGCCAAAAATTTTGTGCTGGTTTTTTTTGCAAAAAATGCCAAAGCGCTTCCGATACCTGTTGATAGGCCGGCAAACAAGGTAAGACCGAAGGCAAATAAAATTGTATTGGTATCAAATGACATAATGAACCCCCCTTGAATGAATTATATCAAATATGTTTTTATGTACCAAGATTGTACTGAAAAATACTCTGTGAAATCTATTTTGCATACTGGTAAAAATATGACTTTTGAGTTAAAATCAACTGGAACCTATTAACAGAAACCGGAGCGTACAAATGAAAAAAATAAAAATGTTTATATTAATACTAATGACTATATCCCTGTTGGTTTCTTGTGGTAATGTAAACAGTACTGAGACATCACAAACACCCGAGCCTACTGATATTGAATCAGCTGAACCAACTGCGCAGCCTACAGCAACTCCGGTGGGTACTCAAAAGCCAACGGTTACACCAACAGTTACACCGTCACCATCACCGACAGCAAGTCCAACACAGACCCCTGTGCCTACTACGTCACCTTCAACACAACCGACGCCGACACCTTCAATGGTTCCGGGAAACCCAGATGTTAAGGAGATTCCGGTAGTCAGAGGTATTTATCTTTCTGAGAGTCATATATCCAACAGAACAAGATTTGAAACATGGCTCTCTCTGGCTGAAGAAACACAAATAAATACTTTTGTAATAAATGTAAAGAATGACTCAGGATATTTGGTTTACGATTCACAAAACCAAACGGCAGCAGCGGCCGGTGCCATTGCTCCGGCATTCAATGTAAAGGCACTTACTGATGAACTCCATGAACACGGTATATATGCCATAGCAAGAATTGTATGTTTCAAAGATGATGTTATGGGAGAATTTAATTCTGATTGGGCACTGAAAAAGAATGACGGTACAAATTACAGGGAAATAACAAACAGCGGTGCAACGACATGGATGGATATATCAAATGTTGACGCAGGCAACTATATTGTTGAAATAGCACGTGAAGTCCTTGATAAAGGATTTGATGAAGTTCAGTTTGACTACATAAGATTCCCGGGGAACGGACATGATGTCGATTACAGTAATCTAACTGAATCCAGGGAATTTTACGTTCAGAGGTTTATTAACTATGCATCATCAGAACTGTCAGACCATATACTTTCTGCTGATATATTCGGGATAACTTGCATAGAGAGCTATGATGCAGGCGGAATAGGGCAGTCACTGTCAGTCTTCAGCAGTAATGTTGATGTGATTTCTCCAATGATTTACCCGTCACATTACGCAAATTCTTCAAAATCCACCATGGGAAATGGTGTTGGTTCAATAATAAATGGAAACCTTTATGAAAAACCAGACCTGGATCCGTATGGTGTAGTTTATGACACTCTGGCACTCGCAGCTTCCAAGATGGCTAAAATAGAAAACTTTAAAGCAACTATGCGACCTTACATACAGGGATTTACTGCATCTTATCTACCAAATGGTTATTGGACTGATTATGATTCTGAGAAATTCCAGCTGCAGATGCAGGCAGTATATGATGCCGGGTTTGATTCCTGGATAATATGGGATTCAAGTCCATCATATACAAAAGAACTTATAGACGGAGAATGATCAATACATGGAAACCAAAGCAGTAATTTTTGATATGGACGGAGTCCTGGTTCACTCAGAAGATGCCATGAAGACCACTTCGATTGAATCGCTGAAACGATTTGGAATTAACCCGCAGAAAAGTGATTTCATTGAATTCACAGGTATGGGAGAAGATGCTTTCATAGGCGGAGTTGCACGCAAATATGGTCTTGAATATAACACCGAAATGAAGGATTATGCATATATGCTCTATGTCGAAAAAGCCAGGGAGCTTGTAGAAGTATTTGACGGAGTGAAGGAAGTCCTTTTAAAAGTAAAGAATCTGGGGTTAAGAGTGGCTGTCGCATCTGCTGCTGACTTAATTAAAGTAAAGACAAACCTGGCATGCATAGGTCTGGAGATTGATTTCTTTGATGCCATTGTTACAGGCAGTGAAGTTGAAAAAAAGAAACCGGATCCGGAAATTTTTATAAAAGCAGCAACATTAATTGATGTTCAACCGGAAAACTGTATGGTTGTTGAAGATGCCAAGAGCGGAATCATGGCGGCAAAGGCCGCAGGAATGTCTGTAATTGGTATTACTACTGCGTTTTGTAAAATCGAACTTGAGACAGTAGACCCCGACTATGTAGTTGATGATATCAGGGAAGCATTCATTAAAATTTATAACTGGCATTCAAAGTAAGCAGAAAATATAATCCTTGCTTTTTAACCAACTTGTGCTATTATGAGCAGGGCTAATTGTAATATGCATATAAATCAACTTATCTATATATAACAAGCAGGCAAAAAAGAATAAAGGAAAGATATGGAAAAAATTAAATTCACGGATATGGAATTATCCAGCCCGATTTTGCGGGCAATTGAGGACATGGGATTCGAAGAAGCAACGGCAATTCAAACAGCCAGCATCCCATTTATTATGAGCGGCAGGGATGTAACAGGGCATTCACAGACAGGTACAGGAAAAACAATAGCATTTGGAATCCCGGCGCTGGAAATGGTAGATTCTGAAAACAGAATGCCACAGGTGCTTGTTCTTTGTCCAACACGTGAGCTTGCAATACAGGCATCGGGTGAAATCAGAAGACTTACTAAATATATAGATGGAATAAAGATTATCCCCATTTATGGCGGGCAACCGATTGACCGACAGATCAGGGCACTGAAACAAGGTGCACAGATAGTTATAGGAACTCCGGGAAGAATAATGGATCACATGAGGAGGAAGACCCTCCGACTTGATGACCTTAAAATGCTTGTTCTGGATGAAGCTGATGAAATGCTCAACATGGGATTCAGGGAAGACATTGAAATAATTCTTAATGATGTGCCCGAAAAACGACAGACAGTACTGTTTTCAGCAACAATGTCAAAGACAATTCTGGCAATTACACATCAATATCAGAATAATCCTGAGTTTGTAAAGGTGGTACATCACAAGCTGACGGTACCGGGGATTGAACAATATTATTGCGAAGTACCAAGAAGCAAGAAACTGGAAGCCCTTTGCAGGCTCATAGATGTATATGACCCAAAACTGTCATTGGTTTTTTGCAATACAAAAAGGATGGTTGATGAACTGGTAAGCCAAATGCAGCAACGTGGCTATCTGGTTGAAGGTCTTCACGGAGACATGAGACAGCCTACAAGAACAAAGGTCATGAATGCCTTCAGGGAATGTAAAATAGATATTCTTGTAGCAACTGATGTTGCAGCAAGGGGAATAGATGTAGATGACATTGAAGTTGTCTTTAATTATGATGTTCCACAGGATGAGGAATACTATGTACATAGGATCGGAAGAACCGGAAGAGCGGGAAGAACAGGCATTTCATTTACATTTATAACAGGCAGAAAACAGCTCAGGGAACTTCAGGATATCCAGAATTTCACTAATTCAAAGATTAAATTCATGAAGGTTCCATCAGGAAGTGATGTTGAAGAAACCAAGAATAATAAATTCGTTGAGCAAATCAGACAAATACTTGATGAGGGAAACCTGGAAAAGTATATGAAGATAGTTGACCGGCTTATGGAGGATGATTTCGCATCCGTTGACATAGCTGCAGCACTGGTGAAAATGACAGTTGGAAACAACGAAGAAAAAACAGACGAATATCAGGATTCTGATTTTGATAACTCCGGTGCTGAACCAGGCATGGTTCGCCTTTTCATTAATATTGGAAGAGACAAAAAAGTGAGACC
>CAYYXJ010000107.1:0-9909 GCA_964475455.1 uncultured Clostridiaceae bacterium
ATGGGACAAAGGCAGTTGTTCAAAAAGGCTCATGGCCCGTATTGCCTGTTTTTGAAGTTCTGAGAAAAGTAGGTAAAATAGATGAAGACAGTATGTATGGTACATTCAATATGGGTTTAGGTCTGGTAATCTGCATATCTGAAAAAGATCTGGAAAAAACAATATCAATTACCGGTGGATTTAAAATCGGTACGGTGGAATCTGGAAAAGGAATTGAGTTGCTACAGGAGGCAAAATGAATTATCTAAAGTTAAAATATGGATGTAATCCACATCAGGCTGAAGCAGGCCTTCGCAGGGAAGAGGGTCTTCCCATCAAGGTGTTAAATGGTAATCCCGGATATATAAATTTCATGGATGCAATAAATTCATGGCAGCTTGTTAAGGAATTAAAAAAAGCCACAGGAATTCCTTCAGCAGCATCATTCAAACACGTAAGCCCGGCAGGAGCAGCCATTGGCAGGCCGCTTAGCAAGACGCTTCAAAAGATATATTTTACAGGCGGCAGAAAACTTTCTCCGCTGGCATCAGCTTATGCTAGGGCAAGGGGAGCAGACAGAATGTCTTCTTTCGGTGATTGGGCTGCACTGAGTGATGAGGTGGATGAAGCAACAGCATTACTTATTAAAAATGAAGTATCAGATGGAGTTATTGCTCCATCATATTCACAAAAGGCATTGGAAATTCTAAAGGCAAAAAAGGGTGGTGGATATAATGTGGTTCAGATTGACCTGAATTATGAACCTGCCGAACTGGAAATAAAGAAGATTTACGGTATTTCATTTGAACAGGCTAGAAACAGCTATATACCGAATCCTGATTTCCTCGGAGAAGTTGTTACAGAAAACAGTGAAATACCTGATGAAGTAAGGCAGGATATGATTGTAGCTGCCATAACACTTAAATATACACAGTCAAATTCAGTATGCTTTGTACATGACGGCCAGGTCATCGGATGTGGTGCAGGTCAGCAGTCAAGGATCCACTGTACACGACTCGCAGCAGAAAAAGCCGACATATGGTATTTAAGACAGCATCCGGCAGTTCTTGGATTAAAATTCAAGAGAGGTATCAAACGACCTGAAAGGGACAACGCAATAGATATGTTCCTGCAGGAAACCCTGTCTCCTGAAGAAAGAAAATACTGGGAGGGCTTCTTTGAAGAGGTGCCTGTACAACTTACAAGGCAACAAAAATCTGAATGGCTTGATGGCATGTCCGGAGTTACATTCGGTTCTGATGCATTTTTCCCGTTCAGGGACAATATAGACAGAGCAGTAAGAAGTGGTGCGGCATATATAATTCAACCGGGTGGTTCTGTAAGGGATGATATAGTCATAGATGCATGCAACGAATATGGAATAGTTATGGTTAATACCGGCGCAAGGCTTTTCCACCATTGAGGAGGCGACAATTTGAAGACATTTGAAAGTAGATTGAAAGAAAGCAGATATCCGGGAAGGGGAATCGTGATAGGCATGACCCCCGATGGTAAAAATATTGTCCAGATTTACTGGATAATGGGCAGAAGCGAAAACAGCAGAAACCGTGTTTTTGAGTATAACGGAACTACTCTGAGAACAAGGGCATTTGATGAGTCGAAACTTACCGATCCAAGCCTTGTGATATACAATGCCATGAGGGAGTGCAAGGATGCGCATATTGTAACCAATGGTGATCAAACTGATACAATTTTTGATTTCATAGAAATCAATGAAGGATTCAAGGAAGCACTGGACACAAGGGAATTTGAGCCTGATGAACCAAATTTCACACCAAGGATATCCGGAATTGCCTTTGCAAACACCCTGGTATATAAACTTTCCATTTTAAAGACTATAGATAATAATCCGGATTTCGGTCTGCGGAACTATTTTGAATATAATCACTTTATCAAAGGAATAGGCCATTGCATCACCACATATATTGGGGATGGAAACCCATTGCCATCATTCGATGGAGAACCATATCCAGTTAAAATTTCAGATGATATTGATGAAAATGCAAATAAGTTCTGGAATATGCTTGATGCTGAAAACAAGGTCTCACTGGCAGTAAAGTTCATTGATATCGCCACCAAAGAGGTAAAGGTTAGCATATTGAACAAGAACAAGGAGGATTGAATTGAAGGTACTTGTTGTAGGTGGAGGCGGCAGGGAACATGCCATAGTCCATAAGCTTTCCAAAAGCAGTAGAGTGGATGAAATTTTCTGCGCTCCGGGAAACGGGGGGATTTCTGAACTGGCCCAATGTGCTGATATTAAGGCTACAGACCTTGAAGGCATCAGGCGGTATGCAGTTGATAAAAAAATTGATTTGGTTTTTGTTGCATCCGATGACCCTCTGGCGCTAGGCATGGTAGATATGTTTGAAAAAGAGGGGATCAGAGTTTTCGGTCCGACTAAGGATGCTTCGATACTGGAAAGCAGCAAAGTTTTTTCTAAGAATCTGATGAAAAAGTATGGAATCCCCACTGCTGCCTATGAAACTTTTGACAAATCAGAACAAGCAATCAATTACCTTGAATCAATCAATAAGGCTGTTGCTGTAAAAGCTGACGGCCTTGCACTTGGCAAAGGTGCAATTATGGCACAAACCCATGAAGAAGCAGTAGCAGCGGTCAATTCGATAATGAACGACAGGCAATTCGGTGATTCCGGGAATCAAATTGTAATTGAAGAGTATCTGGTGGGTAGAGAAGTAACTGTGCTGGCATTTACTGATGGGAAAACTGTTGTGCCCATGGTTTCAAGCCAGGATCATAAAAGAGCTCTGGACAACGACGGGGGATTGAATACCGGTGGAATGGGCGCTATATCGCCAAGTAGTATTTATACTGAAGAACTTTCACAAATATGTATGGAAAAGATATTCATACCAACCATTAAGGCTATGCGAGCTGAGGGCAGAGTTTTTAAGGGAGTAATATATTTTGAACTTATGATTACCGAAAATGGTCCCAAGGTCATAGAATATAATGCAAGGTTCGGTGACCCGGAAGCTCAGGTTGTACTTCCGTTACTAAAAACCGACCTAATGGAAATCATTGATGCAATAATTGATGAAACTCTGGAAGAACTTAAGATTGAATGGCATGATAAAGCGGCTGCCTGCATAGTGGCGGCCAGTGGTGGATATCCATTGAGCTATCAGAAGGGTTATGAAATCAATGGTTTACAAACACTTTCAGCAGACGAAAATATTTTTGTTTATCATGCAGGAACAACGAAAGAAAATGACAGTTACTATACGAATGGTGGAAGAGTTTTAGGGGTTACAGCAATAGGCCAAAATCTTGACACTGCGTTGTCAAAGGCATATTCTTCTATAGAAAATATCAGCTTTACGGATATGCACTATAGAAGGGATATCGGAAAAAAATGAAAATAGGTATCATGGGTGGTACATTCAATCCCATCCACCTGGGTCACATAGAAATGATTAAAAAGGCTGCCGAAGAGGCGGGTCTGGAATATGTCATACTAATTCCTACAGGGGATCCCCCGCATAAGGTTAAAAGTGAGGTTATTTCCAAATATGACAGGTACGAGATGTGCCTTTTATCTGCTGCAGATTTGGATAATGTTTTTGTGAGCAGCATCGAAATTGAAAGAAAAGGTACAACTTATACTATTGATACATTGATGGAACTGGAAAAAAGATATGGCAGAATGAATGATCTTTATTTTATTATAGGTGCTGATACAATTATGAATCTTCATTTATGGAAGGATTTTAAAAAGGTAGCAAAAAGGGTTTCATTTTTAGCATTTACAAGAAAAGAATACAGTGCAAAAATAATAGAGTCAGAAATTGAAAATCTTACAAAGAACCATGAAGCAAAAATCGAGCTTTTGAAGACTGGAGTAATGGAAGTTTCATCTTCTGAAATAAGGGGAAAAATTCAAAATGGAGAAAGTATCAAAGGATTGGTACCGATATCCGTTGAGTTATATATAAATCGCAATAAGATATACAGAGGAGCAAATAAATGGAAATAAATATAGTAAATGATTCAAATTTAGGGAAATACAACGGGATTATCTTTCCTGTTAAAGCTGGAACAAAGAAGTTGACAGGGATTGAACTGTCACTTGCAAAGCTAATTGAGAATAAGAAAATCAAGGACGAAGGTGGGAGTACCTGCAAGATAACACTTGGAGGTGAAAACATTACAGAAGCTGTGATTGTGGTTGTAGATGAAAAGTATTCCGGTAGTTATAGAAAACTTCTGGCACTTTTTGGAGATGCTTTCAGGACATTGAGAACAAGCAAAGCCGATAGGATTGCAGTAAGTTTCGCAGAGGGGTGTTTTGACGCTGATAAAATAGTTGTAAAAGCAGCTATTGAAGCTGTTGCAATGGCAGAATATAGCTTCGATAATTTCAAGTCAAAGGACGGGGATAAAACAAAAGCAGTTGTTGATATATTGGTAGAAAAAGGGAGTTTTGATGAAGTATTTAAAGAAGCATCAGTTCTGGCCGCAATGAACTTAAAAGCCAGGGAACTTGTTAATTTGCCGGCTAATCATATCAATCCAACAACGTTAGCAGAAAATGCAGTTGAACTTGGCAAAGAAAACGGCTTTGAAACACAGGTTCTTGGTTATAATGAAATAAAAAAACTTGGCATGGAGGCTTTTTTATCTGTTGCAAGAGCATCTGAGCAAGAACCAAAACTAATAGTAATGAGATATACAGGAAACCCGGAATCTGATGAAAGACTCGGTCTTGTAGGCAAAGGTCTTACCTACGATTCCGGTGGGCTTTCTATAAAATCAACTGCAGGCATGGTTGACATGAAAGGGGACATGGCGGGAGCTGCAGCAGTCATCGGAGCGATAAGTGCCGTGGCAGCGATGAAACTCAAGGTCAACGTAACTTCAGTTGTGGCTGCCTGCGAAAATATGATTTCCGGTAGAAGCTACAGGCCTGGAGATATAATAAACTCCATGGGTGGAAAGTCAATTTTCATAGGAAATACAGATGCCGAAGGAAGGCTGACCCTTATTGATGCCATGCACTATATTGTAACAAGGGAAAATGTAACAAAGGTCCTTGATATTGCCACGCTGACAGGGGCAGCCATCAAGTGCGGAGGATCTGCGGCATCGGTTTCAATCAGCAACAATGATGAATTCTTTGATAAAGCCGAAAAGGCTTTTGAGGCATCAGGTGAACAAATCATTAGGATGCCGGTCTTTGATGAATACCGTGAATTGATTAAGCATGAACATGCAGACCTTACGAATATTGCAGGAGATCCGGGAACAGTAACAGCCGGTTTGTTTGTGGGTTCATGCAACGGTGACAAACCTTGGATTCATGTTGATATAGCCGGTACTTTCATAACTGACAAAACCAATGGGATATATGCAAAAGGTGCCACAGGCGAAGGCGTCAGACCACTGTATTATCTAGCCCAATTACTATAGAGTTTGCTTATTCATACAATTGGAACCCTTTCGGGTTCCTTTTGTTATCTTGAAAGCCAGCCTAATAATCATTCCCGACCTAAATATACAAATATTTAGGTCGGGAATGATTATTAGCCATCGAAATGATGTGATTTTTGGAAATATACATAGTTGTGGTACAATAGCTTTATGAGAATAGATAAAATTAAAAAGAAGCTTTTAGAGAACCTGGGGGAAGAGAGATACAACCATACTATACTAACTGCCGAAGCAGCAGTAAGATTAGCAAAGACATATGGATGTGATGTAAAGAAAGCTGAATTGGCCGGACTGTTGCATGATTGTGCAAAACATCTGGATACAGAAATTCAGCTTCAAATGCTTGCGGATGAAAAGAATATTCAGGAACTAACCAAAGCTCCAAAGGTTCTGCACGGCCCTTGTGGTGCTATTGTTGCAAGGGAAGAATATGATATAGAGGATGAGGAAATTCTCGATGCAATAAAATATCATGTTTTCGGTAAGGCAAATATGAGTTTACTTGAAAAAATAATTTTTATTGCCGATGCAATCGAAGAAAGCAGGGAATTCCCGGGAGTTAAAAACCTGAGGAAAATCGCCAAAACTGACTTGGATATGGCTGTTCTTATGTCACTTGATGGTACCAGACAAAAAACAGAAGGTGATAAGAATGTATGGTACAGGGGTTCGAAGGAAGCACTTGACTATTATTCGGAAATAATTAAAATTTGGCCGGGTGCTCATTTTGAAGTTCATATAGATAATATGACTCATGAAGGCCGTGGAGTTGCCAGAATAGATGGTTTTGTCATTTTTGTTGATGGTGCAATAACAGGCGAAACCGTTGAGATTGAGATTTTATATAAAACAAAAAATTATGCCATTGCTAATATTTATAAAATCATTGATGCATCGGAGGAGAGGGTAGAACCATTTTGTAAAGTTTATGATAGATGTGGTGGTTGCAGCATGCAGCACCTGAGATATAATATCCAGCTCAAGTTCAAAGAGAACTATGTTAAAGATTGCTTGAAAAGGATAGGGGGATTTGATAAGGCGGATGTTGCTCATACAAAAGGTATGAAGTTTCCATATAAATATAGAAACAAGGTTCAATATCCTGTAAGCAATGGGCATGTTGGATTTTATATGAAAAGAAGCCACAAAATTGTTGAACACAGATTGTGTGCCATTCAACCTGATGATGTTAATGAAATCATGAATTTCTCGAAATCTTATCTAAACAATGACATAAGACATGTTGTTTATAGAAGTGGAACAGAAGGAGTCATGATGGTCATTGTTTCAGCTAAAACAAATCCGGAGCTGGGTAGTTGGATAAGTGATCTTACTGAAAAATACAATAGCATTAAATCAATTGTTTTAAATATCAATACAAAGGATACAAATACGATTCTTGGAGATAAAAACATAGCACTGTATGGCGACCCGTATATAATGGATAGATTATTGGGTCTTGAGTTTATTATTTCACCGAACAGCTTCTATCAGATTAATAAGGAACAGACCAAGTATCTCTACCAAACAATCGGTAGACTTGCTGCCCTGACAGGTAAAGAGACGGTTTACGATATTTATTGTGGTGTAGGGAGTATAGGAATGTATCTTTCTAAAAAGGCGGGTAAGGTTGTAGGCGTTGAGTCTGTTGGAGCTGCCATTAAGGATGCCCGTGCAAATGCAAAAAACAATAATCTGAAAAATATAAAGTTTGAGCTTGGTCTTGCCGAGGAAGTAGCAGGTGAACTTGTAAACAAGCATGGGAATCCTGATGTAATTGTAGTAGACCCACCTAGAAAGGGATGCGAAAAAGAACTTTTAAATACCGTTCTTGAAATGAATCCACAAAAGATTATTTATGTATCCTGTGATCCAGCGACTTTATCCAGGGATTTAAAAATCTTATGTAATAAAACAGGCTACAGCATAGGGAAAGTACAACCTATTGACATGTTTCCGTTTACAAGCCACGTTGAGACGGTGGTATTGATGACAAGGGTGGGCAAGTGAGTAAGCTAAAAAGCCTTTATATAAGCTATTTTTGGATTTGATGATAAAAAAGTGAAACTTAAAGCATGTAAAAATACCGCTTAATGGAAACATATCCAAGGAGCGGTATTTTAGCGTACAGCTCGATTTAGATGTCGGCACTTAGTGAGTGGTCTATTTAGATGTTTTAAGTTTGCGAGTGGTCGATTTAGATAACATTTATATATGAAGTTGAATAGTGTTTTGAAAGCTATAAATATACGTAAAAAAATTTTGTATTACATATAATTTATTACAGATTAATTATGTGACCGGAACGCAGAATCCACTTCTTTGGGGGTGCGGACGTTTTCTTGGACCGATCATACGACCATATCCAGAGTGTCCTTAGATGGTTTTGGATATTTTTAATATTGCATTATGGTTTTAAAAATGGAACATAAATCTTTACAAATAAAGAAAAATGGGTTAAAATTAAAAAAAGAAATGTGACAACAGTTTTTAATTACAGATTACAGTTCTTCAAATATAACGAAAAATGTGCGAATAATAAAAAGGTGAAAATATGGAAGTGTATAAACAGCTGGC
Source organism: uncultured Clostridiaceae bacterium (assembly GCA_964475455.1). Lineage (GTDB taxonomy): Bacteria > Bacillota > Clostridia > DUPQ01 > DUPQ01 > JAFGQE01. The sequence continues at coordinate 8,032 of CAYYXJ010000107.1, forward strand.
AAGGTACCCGGTCTTTACAATAAAAGAAGTTGAACGACTGACAGGCAATATAAAGACTGCATATTCACAGATGGACCGGCTGATGAAGAAAGACCTTGTAAGAAAAGTGCGGGTTAATATCTATTCACCGGTAAATCCTTTGACCAGGCAGATAGCAGCGACGCGTTATCAGATAGCATGTGCAATCACTGATACGGCATATATATCCCATCATAGTGCCTTTGAGTATTATGGTCTTGCCAATCAGGTTTTCAATGAGGTTTATGTTTCTTCTGATACAAGGTTCAATAACTTTGTTTATGAAAATATAAGTTACAGATATGTTGCGTCACGGATATGCGAGGGGATAGATAATGCAAAGAATACCACTGGGGTGAAGATAACAGATATGGAAAGAACCGTAGTAGACAGTATTCATGATTTTAACAAAATAGGTGGATTTGAGGAACTAACTGATTGTCTGGATGGAATTCACTATTTGGATGAAGCCAAACTGCTAAAATATCTTGAAGCATATAATAATAAAAGTATTTACCAAAGGACAGGATTTATTCTCCAACATTATAAAAATGAAATGCAGATATCAGCTGTTTTCTTTAAAAAATGCAAAGACAGAATAGGATCAAGCAGGAGATATTTGGTAAATGAACTAACAGATAACAATATATATAGCAGTGAATGGCAGCTAATGGTACCGAAAGATTTATTTGAAATAACCAGACAAGGCGGTGATGTGCTTGCCTGATTACGACATTATTTACCTTGGTAAGAAAGCGGAAGAAACAGGGTTTATACGGGATACACTTGAAAAGGTGGTCCGATTGGCAGATATACTCGAGTATTTGAATACAAACCCGCTGTTTAAAGAAAGCCTTGCGTTAAAAGGTGGCACAGCTATAAATTTGACGATTTTCAATCTTCCGCGCCTTTCTGTTGACATTGATATGGATTATTGTATCAATAATGACAAAGCGGAAATGCTTCAGGAAAGGGAAAAAATAAACAAAATACTCAGCAGCTATATGATTACTCAAGGCTACTCAATAAACAAGAAATCTAAAACTCCGCACAGCCTGGACTCCTGGGTATATGATTATATGGGAGCAAGCGGAAATAATGACAATATCAAGATTGAAGTGAATTATTCTATACGTTCCCATGTTTTACCAGTTGGGGAAAGAACAATTCTTTCGGAGAATCTTTTGAATAAATACAAGGTAAGGACCTTGGCACCTATTGAGATATTTGGAAGTAAAATCAATGCATTATTAAGCAGAGCAGCAGCCAGGGATTTATATGATACATATAGAATGATTAAATATGAGTTAATCATTGATAAGGAAAGGGCTCTGCTAAGAAAGGTTATCGTTTTTTATGCTGCGATTTCTGCTAAGACAATTAACAAGGAATTCAGTACGAAAGCGCTTGATAATATTACAGAAAGAAGAATAAAGCGGGAATTATATCCGGTAATAACGATAAGGGATGAGTTTAGTCTTGAGCCGGCGAAAAAACTAGTCAAAGCTTATATATCCGATTTGATGAACCTTACAGAAGATGAGTACGAGTTTCTAGAGAGGTTTGAAAGGGGAGAGTATATACCACAACTGCTTTTTACAGAAAGCGAAATTATAGAGCGCATAAAAAATCATCCGATGGCTGTTTGGAAGACCTTTAGATGAGGGCTTTTCTCGATATGTTCCCGCCTACGAACTCACTTCAAACATCAATCTCATCAACTCAAGCCACGTTGAGACGGTAGTATTGATGACAAGGGTGGGCAAGTGAGTAAGCTAGAAAGCCTTTAAATAAGCCTTTTTTGAATTTGATGATAAAAAAATGAGATTTAAAAATCTGTAAAAATACCGCTTAATGGAA
>CAYYXJ010000108.1:0-9797 GCA_964475455.1 uncultured Clostridiaceae bacterium
ATATAAATGTCCGAAAGTATTCTTGAAATGGTGAATATCACCAAAACATTTCCTGGTGTAAAAGCACTGGACAATGTCAATCTAAATGTAAAAAGCGGGGAAATACATGCTCTGGTTGGCGAAAACGGTGCCGGTAAATCCACGCTTATGAATGTCCTGAGCGGAATATACCCATATGGGGATTATACCGGTGATATCATTTTCAACGGTGAAGTCTGTAAATTCAAAAACATCAAAGACAGTGAAAAACTGGGGATTGTTATCATTCACCAGGAACTTGCACTTATACCATATATGACAATAGCTGAAAATATTTTTCTGGGTAACGAAAGAGACTGGAACGGTGTAATCAATTGGGAAGAAACAAACAGACAGGCCTCTAAACTCATGAAAAAGGTGGGTTTGAAGGACAAACCCGAGGTTCTCATAAAAGATATTGGGGTTGGAAAGCAGCAGCTTGTAGAAATTGCCAAGGCATTGTCCAAGGATGTAAAGCTTCTTATACTGGATGAACCTACGGCAGCCTTGAATGATGAAGACTCTGATAATTTACTCAAACTTCTGGTTGATCTAAACACGAACAATGGAATTACCTGTATAATCATTTCTCATAAAATCAATGAAATCAAAAAAATATCGGATCAGATAACGATTGTAAGGGATGGTTCTACTATTGAAACATTGATAAAGGATAAGGATGATATTTCAGAAAATCGAATAATTAAGGGAATGGTAGGCAGGGAACTGGTAGACAGATTTCCCAAACGCGAAAGGAATATAGGCGAAATAGCCTTCGAAGTAAGGGACTGGGTGGTATATGACCCGCTGGATGAAGATAGAATTAGAATAAATAAAGTGAACTTCAATGTCAGAAGAGGCGAAGTAGTTGGTTTTTCCGGACTGATGGGAGCAGGAAGAACAGAGCTGGCCATGAGCATCTTTGGAAAAGCATATGGTAAAAAAATAAGTGGAACCATTATAAAAGATGGAAAGGAAGTACAGTTCCATAGTGTCAGTCAGGCGATTGACAACGGGGTTGCATATCTTACAGAAGACAGAAAAACTGCAGGCTTGGTTCTTATTGATGACATCAGAAGGAATGTTTCTCTGGCCGGTTTGAAAAAAATCAGTAAAAACTTTGTAGTCAATGAACACAGGGAAACTGAAGTTGCCCTTGAATATATTAAAAAACTTAATATCAAGTGTTCAAACATGTTCCAGAAGACTGAAAACCTGTCAGGAGGCAATCAGCAGAAAGTTGTTATAAGTAAGTGGATATTTGCCGGACCTGATGTTCTTATCCTTGACGAACCTACAAGAGGTATAGATGTAGGTGCAAAGTATGAAATTTACTCAATTATAAATCAGCTGGCAGCAGAAGGAAAAAGCATTGTGATGATATCCTCCGAAATGCCGGAGATACTAGGTATGTGCGACAGGATATATGTTCTCAATGAAGGACGGGTGGTCGGAGAACTGGACAGGGAAGAAGCCAGTCAGGAAAATATAATGGGCTGTATCATTAGAAGCAGTGATAGAAATTAATATGTTCAGGAGAGTATAAAATGGGGAAAATACAGACACTATGCAAAAATGGATACGAAAGGGCAAAAGGTGTTGTTAAGAATAACATGAGACAGTATGCCATGTTATTTGCACTTATAGCGATAATGATTATTTTTCAGGTTCTGACAGACGGAGTTCTGCTTAAACCTAGAAATGTATCCAAGTTGATTTATCAAAACAGCTATATACTCATACTTGCAATAGGTATGGTACTGCTGATTATCAGCGGAGGAAACATAGACCTTTCAGTTGGTTCCATAGTTGCATTTGTAAGTGCTTCTTCAGCATTGTTTGCCGTAAATATGGGTATACCACCGGTCATTGCAATGGTTCTATCACTCATATTTGGTGTGATTGCAGGCATGTGGCAGGGTTTTTGGATCGCATATGTGAACATACCTTCATTTATTGTGACACTGGCAGGCATGCTGGTGTTCAGGGGGTTGAACAACCTTATACTGAACGGTGAAACCGTCGCATTACCGGAGCTTTATGTAAAGCTGGCTTCGGGAGTTGTGCCTGATTTTATCGGGGGGCCTGACAGCAATTTGCATCTTGTCACCATCATGGTAGGGTTGCTGCTTTCGGCAATTTATGTTTTTTCAATACTTTGGTCAAGAATCAAGAAAAAGAAAAATGGATTTGAAGTACCCAAAACCTACTTGTTTATTATAAAAACTGTTGCTGTTGTGGCAATTATAAATCTTTTCATGTATTGGTTGGCGCTGGATGACGGACTGCCGAATGTGCTCATACTGCTTACGGTACTCTTTGGTGTTTACTCTTTCATAACCATAAAAACTGTTCCCGGAAGACATATATATGCACTTGGGGGAAATTCCAAGGCAGCTGCATTGTCCGGAATAAAGACAAAACGGGTTTTGTTCTGGATATATGCAAATATGGGTCTTTTGGCTGCTATTGCCGGTATTGTTTTTGCGGGCAGACTAAACGCAGCAGCACCTACTGCCGGAAAGGGGTTTGAGCTTGACGCAATTGCTGCATGTTTCATAGGCGGCGCTTCAGCATCAGGTGGTGTTGGAACCGTAATGGGAGCAATAATCGGAGCATTTATAATGGGTATCCTGAACAATGGTATGTCAATAATGGGATTGAGTATTTTCTGGCAGGATATCATCAAGGGGCTGGTACTTTTAGGGGCAGTAGCATTTGATGTTTATTCAAAATCCCGGGCTAAAAAAGCGACATAATACTTTGACATTATACTCTTCCGGTTGTTCCTGCAGGTGGATTGGACAGCTGCCTGCGGGACAACCACCCCTCAAGGGCTGAAAAGCCCTTTTTTTATGATTAAGAATCATACATGTGATAATATATTAAAATCAGATGCAATGGAGGGTTTTATGAAGATACTAGCTTTAATCGGGGGCTCAAAATTTGGAAACACAAACAGAGCAGCAACATATTTTTGTAAAAATTTGATTGAGCATACAGGTTGTGAAATTGAATATATTTATCCGGCAGATTATAAGATTGATTTCTGTGTAGGATGTCACAATTGTATATTCCTGGGAGAAACGAAGTGTCCTCATCACACCCAATATGCTCCTATAGAGAAAAAACTGATGGAGGCAGACGGGGTAATCCTTGCAAGTCCCGGATATATGTTCAGTGTTACAGGGGTTCTCAAGAACTTTCTGGACCACGTCGCATACAATTGCCACAGACCAAAATATTTTGGCAAAAAAGCATATATTCTGGGTAATTTCACAAAATGGCAGGAAAAAAGTGTATTTACTCCAATGGAAACATGGCTTTTGGGAGCCGGATTTGAAGTCTGCGGTAAAACATATGTTGATTTACTTCCTTTTCCATTGACAGAACAGGAACTTGATAAAAGACGGGTCAAATTGAAAAAAGCCGCGGATACTTTTTCCAAAAGGCTGTTGTCAGATAAACCTCGAAGATTGAAGTTCGGTGATATTCCCATATTCCATGCATTTAGAGTCATGTCAAATATTGCTCCGAATATTCTAAAAGCTGATTCAAAATACTTTACAGATATAAATTCCAATGGCAGCAACAGGTGGTATGTTCCATTGAAGGTTCCTTTTATATACAATTTATTTGGAAGATATATCGGCAAAACAATAAGAAGGCAGATTACACGCATGACTGATGAAAAACGCATGAAGAAAGCAGACGGACGTGTATTCAACGAGTTATAAGGGGCACTATGAAAATTATTGTATTTTCTGATTCACATAGGGATGTTGATTCCATGGAGAAGGTTTCCAGAGCTCTAAAACCGGATATGATTCTCCATCTTGGGGATCACTGTACAGATGGAATTGAGTTGGAACAAAGGCTTGAAGACATACCGGTAATCATAGTAAAAGGAAACTGTGACCTTTGGACAGCTGTTGATGAAGAAAAGATGCTTGACCTTGATGGATGCAGGATTTTGATGACCCACGGACACAATTACGGTGTCAGGAACGGGTATGCAAAAATCATAGCAAACGCAAGAAAGAGGGGAGCCGATATAGTTCTCTGCGGGCACACCCATATACCAAGAATAATCAAAAGTGAAGATATATGTCTTATGAATCCGGGAAGAACCGGTGAATATGCCCGTGGATCTTTCAGTCCTACATTCGGGATAATAGAAACCGAGAATTCTTTTATTTGCTCTATTGAAAAGGTCTCATCCGTTATATAGAATACAAGAGGTAATATATTAAGGGGGATTTAAGCATGAAAGTCATCAAGGCATTATTGATTATTCTGTTTGTACTGGTTCTAATCCTGGGCGGCGTAATAGCAACATTCTTTTTTATGACAGGAACACCATCTTCCAGAGTAGTTGAAACCCAATGGACAGAAGCCGATTTTAATTCGTATCTTGCAAAAGGCGGAATTGATTTCGACGAAAGCCACGCCTCGGCTGAGGATATGATAGCAGGCAATTTCATAAGCTCCGGGCAGGTAGAGGTTGATACGGTTGTCACCAATGAAGAACTGACTGCAGCGGCAAATATGGCAATGAATGATAATTCAATAATGTCAGACATTGCAATCAAATGTAATGACGGAAGTCTTGAAATGTCATGTATTATCGGCGATTTAAGTCCTATCGTGGATGCATTTCCTGCGCTTGAAAAGTACAGGGCTTTTATGGGACTTGTAAAAAATAAACCGATATTTATGGATGCAACATTGAGTTACAATAAATCCACAGGTCTTTTTGAAGGTGTTACAGAAGAACTCTACGTCGGTAAGATCAAAATTCCGGTAAAGCAGGCAAACAACAGCCTTGAAGACGCCGGTACAGCACTTAACAATGCGTTGCTGGGGCTTGCAGGATTCAGTGTGAATGAATTTGAAGTTACTCCGGATGGATTTGATTTTGATGGTACTATACCTGAAAAAATTGAATCAGCAGGACCTCTGGGAGGTTATTAGGAAAGATCCCTGTAAGCATTCTTCTTCATGAGTGTTTCAGGTATTGAGTCAACGAATATTAACTCCCCCGGCACAGACCAGCCGGGGAGTTTTTTATTTAGGACTTCAAATATTTCTTTTTTCATTTTCTCAGATTTAATGATTTTGGAAGATACAATATATGCACGAAGAAATGAAAGACCGTTTTTTTCACTTTCAACAACACAGCAATTATTTATACCTGGAATTGCTGAAAGGACAGACTCAATTTTCCCCGGGAATACTTCATAACCGGCAATTTTAATCATTCTTTTGATTCTGTCTTTAAAATAAATGAAGCCGTCAGTATCCATGTAACCCAAATCTCCCGTTCTTAGCCAACGGTGATTGTTTTTTGTGAAAATTATATCCGTTTTTTCGTTGAAATATCCATTCATTATCATATCACTGGAAATTACTATTTCACCTTCATTGTTGTTTTCCAGGAATATCTCTGTGCCTGGTTTTACAATTCCGGCACTAACGCCGGGATAGGGAACACCAATGCTGCCAGGACGAGATTCATCCTCGGGCATCAACAGGTTTGCACCGACGCACTCAGTCAATCCATATCCTTCCCTTACCAGGACCGGAGAACCTTTTGCCTTAAGAACTGTATTGATCTTTTCAAGGACAGAATCCGAAAGTTTTGAACCTCCGCAATACAAACCCTTGAAAAAGTCCAATCTTATGTCTTCATCCTTGAATATATCAGTCATTCTTGAGTACAATCTTGGAATACCCAGCATGTATCCGGGTTTCTTATCAGCTATAGCTTTTTTAAAAATCTTTTCATTATAAAATGGTAAAAGAATCAGGCAGGCGGCTTCTGCAAATGTGGTATGAATACAATTGACCAGTCCATAGCCATGGAAGACCGGGAGTATTGCAAGCATTCTGTCCTGGGTATCTGTCGGGGCTTTGATTGCAGCAGTCGATGCGGCTGCTTGATTAATTGCCCTTGCAGACAGACACACCCCCTTGGGAGAACCATCTGTCCCGCCTGTAAGCAGAATAACAGTTGTAGCTGCAATGTCGGTGGGTATTTTCGGAGTTTCCGGTAAAGGTTCAAAGCTGAAATACTTTCTTCCCTTTGACCGGTTGGCTAAGAAGGAAGGCAAATATTTTGTGAAAGTGGCCAATTTAATATGAATCGGCATAAAAGAGTGCATATGCAGTAGATGGATCTGGGTTTCAGGCAACAGATTCTCCAAATCATCTATACTGGATTTCATAAATCCGGGAATCCAGATATGCGCCGGGTTCATAGACTCTAAAATAACGGATATTTGGGATACCGGCATCCGGGGGTGTATAAAATTTGAGATTGCCCCAATTTTAGAAGCAGCATAGTAAAGGATCAGTGCGGCAGGAATATTAGGAAGGAAAAAAGAAACAATATTGCCTTTTTTTATTCCCAGTGAAGTCATTTTTGTCGCACAGCTATTGATACTTTCAATAAATTCAGAATATGTGCTTTTGAATCCTAAAAAGTCATATGCAATTCTGTCAGGATAAGAACCTGCAGATTGTTCCACTACTTCATATGTTGTAAGATTTAGGATATCATTCATTCAAGCAGCTCCGGGTTTTCCATGTACTTTTGAAAATCGCCAAGGGCTTTGGCCATATGAACTCCGTCAGCAATTCTCTCATCAATTGTGAAATTAATATTTACAACATCAGCAATACTGGAAACACCCCGGTCATTGATGACGTAATCCTTGTGAATTTTTCCAAGTGCTGCAAATACAGATGTGGTCCCCCATTCGTACATATGATGAAAAGGTGCATCGATGCCGATGCTTCCGACATTTGTAACATATGCACTGACATACAGTGGATTACTGTTGATGAATTTTTTCGATAGCAGACCGAAATGGTCAATTACCCTAAGGGTTCGGAATATCAATGAAGTAATGAATTTAGGTAGTTTTGTCAGAATATCAATTGTATTGTCGACTTCGAAATCTCCTCCGGATTTCACAACATCAACCTTTTCACGGACTTTTTTAATAACATCATCAAGCCTGTCTTTTTCATCAAAGAAAACCTTCACGCTAATTTCTCTGGAAGCTTCATCAATCTTTTGTTTTGCCATAAACCCGATAACGAGATGATTCCGCTGATAGACCCTTTTACCGACAACAAATCTATTGAAAGCGGGTTTTTCAACACCAAGTCTGAGAAGTGCAGCTAAAAATATATGAAATATCTTAATATCCTTTTCAATACAAAATTTCATCGTGTTGGTCAAATCAATCTTTTGACTGAAGTATATTGAAGCGTCATGCCTTCGTGTCATTAGAAATGGAAAAAATTTAATGTATGCCGGAAGATCCCTGATATATTTTCCATCCGCTCTGTTGTAAATGCCCATTTGCACCTCCGCTAACCCTTTTCTCTGATTATACCAAAACACCACCTCCGGTAAAATGAGCAATAATCAGGTCGGGAATAAATATTAGTGGCTAATATTTATTCCCGACCTGATTATTAGGGTGAAAATCATTCAAGGTTCGTTCAAGGTTTCTGAAATATTGTTTATAAAGTATTATAATATCTATATTCAGAATGCAATACGGTTAAGAGGGATTATGAACATTCTTGTAGTGGAAGATGAAAAAAGACTGGCGGAGGCAATTGGGAAATTGCTGGAACAAGAAAATTATACCGTTGAAATTGCCAACGATGGTGAAGAAGGGTATGATCTTTTGGTTGCAGGTGACTTTGATCTGGCTATATTGGATATTATGTTACCTTCAATAGATGGATTAACAATTTTAAAAAGAATCAGGGAGGAAAGGTGCTATTTGCCGGTACTGATTCTTACTGCGAAAGATAAAGTGTCTGAAAAAATCCATGGTTTGGATATCGGAGCGGATGACTATCTTTCCAAACCCTTTGACTCAGGTGAACTGCTGGCCAGAGTCAGGGCCATGTTAAGAAGAAAGGGTGACATAATTGTCAGCGGCAGATTGGAATGCGGCAACATATGGCTGGACCACAGAAAGCTGATCATGGGAAATGACATTTCAGAAATGACTATAACAAAGAAGGAAGCGGACCTTCTTGAGTATCTTATCCTTAAGGAAGGTATTGTCTCATCCAAGGAACAGATAACCGAAAAATTATGGGGGTTTAATTCTGAAATGGAATATAACAATGTAGAGGTTTACATATCATTCCTGAGGAAAAAGTTAAAGCACCTTGAAGCAAATATTAACATAAAGACCATAAGGAGCCTGGGATATTCCATTGAAAGGATAAGTAATGTTTAAAAGACTTAAACAAAACATTCTAATCATGAATGTTTTTATGATATCAGTACTGATGATTATTTCAACAACATCGATTTACATGGTAACCAGGGGGAGAGTTTATGATGAAATAGAAGATGATTTCCGTAGAATATCATACACCTGGGATAGTGTCAGGGAAAATATCGAATTGAACGATGCTGTTTTTGATATTGAAACATTCAATGAATACCTCGGTAATTCGGAAAACTATGATTTCCTTGAATCGCGGTTAGGTAATGCCTACTATCTGTCAACTAATACAGATAGGGTTTTAGACAAGTCTATAGGCTTTTATGACATAGATCACCGCATTTTTTCAGAAATTCTCTATGAAATTAAATGGAACAGTGAGGAAATACAGTTCTTGTCATTTGATGATATTCACTGGGCATACAGGATCAAGGAATACTCTGACGGTTATGTAATTAAACTCATGAATATAACAAAACGGCGTGGTGTTTTAACGAACCTTATATTCACCGGTTTGATAATAATAATGATTACAATTATTTTAATAATCTTTCTCAGTATTTATTTGACAAATAAATCAGTAAAACCACTAGACGAAGCTTATAAAAGGCAAAAGCAATTCGTCTCGGATGCCTCACACGAACTCAGGACACCCCTTGCATCTATAAATGCCAATGTTGATTTAATATTGGCAAAAAGCTATATTCGACCGGCAGAAAAGAAATGGCTTGAATATATAAAAACAGAAACACTGAGGATGTCAAATCTCACCAAAGAGCTGCTTTTTCTTGCTGAACTCGATGAGCAGACTAAGGAAGATATGGATATCACGGATGTTGATTTATCATATATTGCTGAGACTTATGTTTTGGGAATGGAAGCAATGGCATATGAAGAAAAACTGACATTGTTAAAGGATATCGATGAGGATGTAAGAATAAAGGGCAACAAGGAAAAATTATCCCAGCTTATTGTTATCTTACTTGAAAATGCCCTGAACTATACTCCTTCAGGTGGAACAGTTACCTTAAGCCTTAAAAAGCAAAGAAACCATGTAGCTCTTGATATTTCCAATACCGGATCATTTATACCTGAAGATCAAATAAAAAAGGTATTTGACAGATTTTACAGGATTGACAAATCAAGGGGAGGGAAGGCGGAGTCCCATGGTCTTGGACTTGCAATTGCAAAATCAATAGTCGAAAGACACGGAGGAATTATTTCGTGCACAAGTGAAAGGGACGGTCTAACTAATTTTACAATAAAATTCATCAATAATTGATTCATTAAAGTTTCATTCAAGGTTCATACCATACAATTCAGGAAGATAAACCGGAGGCAGCCATACTGCCTGGTTAAGAATTAATATCATCCGACCGACCGGAATGTCTTTTTGTTTTGTTATGCAGCCTTTAAGGCAGTATATAAAATATAAAATGGAGGGAAAAAAATGAAAAAATCTAAAGTACTTGGTTTGTTGTTAGTAGTAGTATTTTCACTTTCAGTAATGCTCAC
>CAYYXJ010000109.1:0-9792 GCA_964475455.1 uncultured Clostridiaceae bacterium
AAACTTGATTTGAAGGCAGTCCCATTAGATAAAACCCCATTGCAGAAGGGAGGGATTGAAAGTATGTCAGAAGTAAAAGTCAGGGAAAATGAAAGCCTTGAAAGTGCATTGAAAAGATTCAAAAGAAAATGTGCGAAGGCAGGCGTTCTTGCTGAGGTCAGAAAAAGAGAACACTATGAAAAACCCAGCGTGAGAAAGAAGAAAAAATCAGAAGCTGCAAGAAAGAGAAAGAAAAAATAATAAAAAACCGGTTCATCTGAACCGGTTTTTCTTTATTAATGCATAATTTTCAGTTTTTCATATAGTTATCAGTGCATCTCTTTCAGGGCCTACTGATACATAGGAAATCCTGGTACCGGTGAGGTCTTCAATTTCCTTTAAATAAGCCTGCGCATTAACAGGCAGGTCTTCAAACTTCCTTACACTCGTGATGTCTTCCGACCACCCCTTTACTGTTTTGTAGATAGGTTTGGCATCTGCAAGTGTGCAGTTTATAGGGAAGTCAGGAGTTTCAATTCCATTTATTTCATATGCTGTACATATTTTCAGTTCTTCAATCCCGGTCAGGACATCAAGACATGTTACAGTCATGTCCGTTGCACTTTGCAAGGTACATCCGTAACGTGTTGCAACCGCATCAAAATAACCGATCCTTCTTGGTCTGCCTGTTTTGGCACCATACTCATGACCGGTTTCCCGTATTTGATGCGCCAAGTCACCGAAAAGCTCGGTAGTGAAAGGTCCTTCGCCTACACATGTTGAGTAAGCCTTGGTAATTCCCACGATTCTTTCAATCGAAGACGGGGGAACAGGAATTGATGCACAGGCATTTCCGCTTAGTGTTGAAGATGAAGTGGTATATGGATAAATTCCATGGGTTATATCTCTGAGTGCGCCAAGCTGTGCTTCAACTATAATGGATTTACCTTCTGCCAGAAGTTTGTCCACAAGTACCTTGGTGTTTGTTATATAAGGTTTGAGAAGCTCTGAATACTCCTTTAAATATGCAATTATCTCATCTGCATCCACGGGATCGGCACCATAAGCTGAAATCTGCAGATTGGCGTAAGCTACAACATCCTTTACATGTTCTTCCAAGTATTCAGGGTAAAGCAGTTCACCGGCCTGGATACCTTTTTTTAGATATTTATAGCCATAAGTCGGTGCGATGCCACTCATTGTTGAACCATACTTTTTATCCTTAAGTCGTTCTTCCTCCAGCTTCTCAAGGATCTTTGCATATGGCATTATGAGAATGGCTCTGTCGGATATATATATATTTTCTACCTTAAGCCCTTTTGATTCAACTTCCTTCAGCTCCTTTATAAAGGATTCCGGGCTGACCACCGATCCGCTTGCAATAATATTTATTACTCCTGGATAGCATACCCCTGATGGAAAATTGTGAAAAGCAAATTTCCCAAGTTCATTTACAACTGTATGCCCTGCATTGTCTCCGCCCTGATACCTGATTACACAATCAGCCTTGCCGGCAAAATAGTCGACCATACGACCTTTGCCTTCATCTCCCCAGTTCAAACCAACTACAGATGTTATCATTTTGCACCCCTTGCTATTTTATATACTTTGATTATAGGCTTTGGTATAATATAAGTAAAATTAATATAAATTATGAAAGAGATAAGTACAGCTTATGGATAACATAGATTCCTATAGAATATTCCTTGAAGTCGCCCGTCAGGGTAGTTTTTCTAAGGGTGCCCTAAAATTATTTATTACACAGCCGGCGGTAAGCCAGGCAATAAGTAATCTGGAAGAGAGAAATGGTGTAAGGTTATTCCAGCGTATGCCGCGTGGTGTGGTGCTAACCAATGAAGGCAGGATATTGAAGGAGTATCTGGAGCCGGCATTCAATCTCATCGAGGATGCCGAAAGAAGGCTTCAAAGTGCCAGACATAACAGGATGGGAGAAGTAAGGATAAGTGCGTCCGATCCGTTCAGTATCTGCTGGGCAAAAAACTCGGCTATCCCATGTATTATCTTCCTCCATACCTGAAAAAGTTCAGTAAAAGGTACCCCAATATAAGGCTTAACATTGCAAACAAAACATCCGCCGAGACCATTGAAGTTCTAAAAAGCGGAGGAGCTGACCTTGGAATCATTAATCTCGGCAACAGCCCGGATGATAAATTAAAAATCTGGAAGAAGAACGAACTGGAATCATACTTTATAATGAAGCGCGGAATCAGAAAATATGATGACTCCACATCTCCTGAGCAGCTGGCAAATCTACCGATTATGACACTTGAAAAGGGAACCACTACCCGCGAGCATCTTGATCAGTATTTTGATGAAGCAGGTATAAAATTCAAACCTTTCATGGAACTTGGCTCCATAGAACTTCTCCTTAGATTCACTTCCATGGGCATGGGAATAAGCTGCATAGCCAGGGACTTTCTTGAAAAAAGCCCTTATGATAAGAAAATTGACATCATCAGACCTGATGTACCTATTCGTAAACGCAGCATAGGTGTGGTAACATTGAATAGCAGTGTTGTATCAGGTGCTGCAAAAGCATTCATTGATGTTATGACGGAGGAAAAATGAAGATAAAAAGCGCAGTCCATGTTACAACTGCAGTAAAACAAAACCAGTATCCTGAAGCCAATTTACCGGAAGTTGCATTTGCAGGCAGATCCAATGTTGGGAAATCTTCAATGATCAACAGTCTTTCAAATCGAAAGAGGCTGGCTTATGTAGGCTCAACACCCGGAAAAACCAGACAGATTAATTTTTTCTGCATTAACGATGAAATACGATTGGTGGATTTACCCGGCTATGGATATGCAAAAGTATCCAAGTCAGAGAGTAAATCCTGGGGAGCCCTTACAAATACATATCTTCGCAACAGATCAACCCTAAGATTAATAGTTCATCTAGTAGACATCAGGCATAAGCCAACCACCCAGGACATAGAGATGACAAACTGGCTGAAGGAGTCCAACATTCCGTTTGCAGTCTGCGCTGTGAAATGCGATAAAATAACAAAAGGCAACTACAGGAAACATGTAAGGCAGATTTTAGAAACACTCCAGCTTCCAGGTGAAACTCCTGTGGTTATTTTTTCATCTTCAAACAATGAAGGTGTTGATGAACTTTGGGAAATAATAGAGTTTTACTGCAAGGATACTGTAAAAGAGACAGAGCTATTTGAATGATTTTAAAGTGATATAATATAGAAACATAGATGAGAGGGGATGATGTAATGAAAAAATTCAGTGTGTCCGGAATTTTTCAGAGAATAGTATCCGGTCTGTCGGAAGTAATCAAAAGATATCCTGTTGCTGTTGCATTTGCTGCTGCAGCTTCCGTTTGTGGAATAATTCTTGTAAACATTGACAATGCAACCGAAGACACAGAAAGACTTTTGGGCAGTATTATTATGTCCATGATTCTAGGTGTTTTGATATCAATAGTCATAAAAACAATATTTGAAAACAATGAAACCAGACTTCGTATAAAAGTTTTTTCATGGATTGTTTTCGGCAGCGGTACTGCACTTTATATAGCTTATCTGTATGGAACAATGGAAGGTATGGAACTTTTCCAGATAATGCGGTTCGCAGTCCTGTCACTGGCCTTCTTTGTTCTTTTCATGACAGCTGTTTTCAGACGCAAAACCGAATATCAGGAAGTTTTTTCCACCATGGTCGGGTGGCGGCTTGCCATAACCGCTGTTTACACATTGATTATATGGGGCGGTATATCACTGATCCTTTTTGCAATTGAAAGACTTCTTAATGTCCGAATTGAAGAAGAAGCTTATATGAATACAATATTGATAATTCTTGGTTTTTTCTCTCCGGTTTTCTTTCTCAGCGGAATACCTGAGAATGATGAAGAACTTGATCCCGGCAAAATCTATAAGTTTTTCAGGATACTTGTAATATATGTAATAGCTCCATTGCTCACAGCTTACACTGCGGTATTTTATATTTATTCACTGCGTATTCTATTTATCTGGGAATGGCCGGACGGAATCGTGGCAAATATGGTTCTTTGGTATGCCTTGATAGGGACAATCACGATGTATTTCATTCATGGTATGGATGTTGAAAGCAAATGGACGGCATTTTTTGGGAAGTGGTTTCCAAGAATAGTAATTTTACCCATTATACTGCTTTTCATATCCCTTGGAATAAGAATCAATGCCTATGGAATTACAGCAAACAGGTATCTGCTTGGAATAACCGGAATATGGATGCTGGGATGCGCAGTTTACATGAGTATCGTAAATTACAAAACCAGATGTACCAGAATAATAACTGTATCTCTTGCAATACTGGCTTTGATTAGCGTGGTAGGACCATGGAATGCAATTAGTATGGGTAGAATCAGTCAGACCAACAGGCTTGAAAAGATCTTGGTAGAAAACAATATTCTTCAGGCAGATGGCTCTTTTGTAAAGGCAGTAGGTTTGGACGAGGAAACCAAGGGCGAAATATCAGACAAATTACAATATCTTGAATATAACTATGAATACAAGAATGTAGACTATCTTCCGGACGGATTTACCATGTCTGATATGGAAAGCTTACTTGGATTCAGTTACACCTATTATTATCGTGATTTTCCCTCAAAGGATAATGGTACTTACATTAGTATAAATGACGAAACCCTCGGGGCTGTAATCAGTCTTGATGGATATGATTACCTATGGGATTCCGAAAGATGGGGCTATACTGAATCTAACACACCAAGGGGTAGAGTAGGTTTCGAATTCATGAGGGATCCGGATGGATCAGTTTTGGAAATTACCCTGGACGGTGAGACTGAGTTCGTCAAGACCATAGATGAGTATGTGAGTGAAATAATCAGTGCATGGGAAGAATACGGCGATGAATTGACCTATGATAACATAACATTCAATGAAATAACGGATTCCCTTGATATAAGAATAGTAATCACGGGAGCAGAACTTTTTCCCGGTGACAAGGAATTGGAGATGGGCTGGATCAGGTTCTATGTTTTGGTGAAAGTACGTTAAATATGACATTAAAAAAGCCTGCCTGTAAACTGGCAGGCTTTTTTTTACCTAATAATAGTTTTAGATAAAATATTTTTATCGCACTCAAGAATTACTTTTTCGTTCACAGCCATAATATACATTGCTATTGTGCAATTGTATTCTTCAAAATATCTCAAATAGAGTTTGCCAAACAATGTAACAATAGGAAAATCTTCAGAAGTATTTTGGCCGGGATTTCCATATTGGATATAGCTGCGTTTGAAATCGATTGAATTGTGAGATACTCCATTGGTTTTTATTATTGCATCAACCATTATCCAATCACTGTAACCAAGATAATCTACGCTCGTAGTTTCATAATGGACTGGTGTAAAAACAAAGTTTTTGCTCCTAAAACTTTTAAGAACAAGATTTACATAGTCGTATTCAAAAGCACTGGTTAACTCTTCGGTATTGATCCAATTATCACTAAAACCATAGGGTGTGGAATCATCTTTTGTAATTATATAAGCACCATAAAATGCAGAATTATATTCAGAGTCTTCATCGAAAAGATTACTGGCTCTGTCAAGAGGATTAAAAGCAGGAAAATTATATATTATGGACATTTTTGTACCTTCGGCGAATTCCCCTGCATTGAAAATCATTGGGAAGGGGTACCAGTCCGTTTTAAGGGTTGAAGTACCACCTGGAATTAGAAGACGGAAGCCAGCTTGTTTCATAACACTGTCTTTTTCATGAAGAGCAGAATAAATGGACATGACAGAAACGCTTCTGAGTAATGGGAAAAACCAGAAGGTGACAAAGACCACTAGTATTATAAGAATTATAAAGGGCACCCTTTTCATGCGTTTATGTTATCACACATGTTAATTCAGGGCACCCTTAGTTAAAATAGCTAATTGGAAGCATTGAAAGGCTGTTAGACATATGCTAAAGTTAATCTAGGGTTAATAATTTCACTAGGAACGGCGATTATACAATTTAATACATTCGAAATGACTGCCTGAAAAATTAAAGGAGTTGAGAGAATGAAGAGAAAGAAAACGATTGGAATCAAAATGATTGCATTTGGGTTGGTTCTTATTTTTATGATGGCATTTTCCGGAATTACCGGAATAGCCGGTGAAAATCAACCACCTGCTGCACCTACAGAGGAACAAGAGGAAGTAATCAATGAAGCTGCTGATTTTCTGGAAGACATGGACATGAATGATATGGCTGAAAATGTTCGACAGTGGCTGGAAGATGAAAAAATCAAGATTGATCCTGATATGAGTGCAAATGGATCGACAACCAGAACGGGAGAAATTCGATTAAGGAGAAATTTTGTCAGCCCGTTACCAGAGAATGAAATGGAAAAATTTAAACGGGTTACAGCCTTGGCATGGTTGCTGCTCCACGAAAAAATCCATGCTCATCAAGCACCTGAAGGTGGGGCATTGAGTGATGATGTTTCGGAAGGTGACTGGGATGCAAGCTTTGATGTGATGTCCGAATGCATCGGGCCTGATGCTCTTGAAGTTGAGGCTTATTACAAGCAGATAAGAGCATTATTACTTTGGGCTGAGGCGGTGGAGGATGAAACTATTCCGGAAGGCCTATCAGAGGAAGACCAAACAGCTGCTCAGGAATTAAAAGATGCAAAAAAAACCTGGCTTATTGAACAAGCTTCAAGGTGGGCTAGAATTCTAAAATCACATAACTTCGAAAAAGCTACAGAAAATGAAGACATTGAATATCTGGCAGATAGTTTTGATGAAATAGATGAAAACTCTGAGCTTACTGACGAAGAAAAAATGCAGCAGAAGATTGATTTGTTAAATGACCTCATAGATAATATTTTTGAGGATGGAAGCTTCTATGAATGGGCAAGGGAAGAATATGAAGCCAAGAGAGGGGAAGAAGAAGCGACTGATGCCTTACCTGCAGAAGCAGGGTCTACAGAAATTCTGACCATAGAATTTCCTGGTGGGGGTGGTAATTTGATGATTAATGGGTTGCCTGAAGACCTGGATGTCGGTTTATCTGAAATACTTACAGTTTCGATATATGATTTCATGATTCCACCGGAACCTGACCCGGGTTATGCAATAGTCAGCCCCGTATATGAGATTGTCTGGAACTCACTATTACCGATTCCCTTTACAATTACTTTTGAAATGGAGGGTGTTGGAGGTCACAACATGCAAATAGGAGCATTTGCTATGAACAGAACTGACATAAATCATGACTGGGAGATGCTTCATACGGAAGTAGTTGCTGAAGGCGATATGAGCATGGTTTCAGCCTCGTCAGATGCTGGTACCATGTTTGCTGTAATGACCCCGGTTCTATCATTTATTGACATGGCGGAAGACCATTGGGCTTTTGAAGCAGCAGCCAGACTTGATGCTAAGAATATCCTTGATGATGGAGTTATTCTGTTACCTGCAATGGATGTACCCAGAGAGCTTTTTGTCATGTATCTTGTTAAAGCACTTGGGCTTGATCTGATAGAAGAACCTGTGCCATTTTTGGATGTTGATACTAACAACCCATATTTCCCATATATTAGCACTGCATATCATAATGGATTGACAACAGGAGTTGAAACTGACAGATTCGGCTTGGGAGATATCATACCAAGGGAGCAAAGCATTACGTTCTTAATTAGAGCAATAGGCATGGAAGATGAAGCACTTGCTATGGGCGAAGATGAAATGTGGGGTCACATAGATTCATTCTTTGATATCTACACAGAGTGTTCCGAGTGGTCTTATCCCTATCTTGCACAGGCAAAAAAAGTTCTTCTGGCAGAAGGGTATCCTGACGGCAGCATGAAAGGCAAGGCATTGCTGAGCCACGCAGAGGTAATAGTTCTGATTGACAGAATTATCACGCATATTGCATATAATGGAAAATAATCCCTGGGAATATTTGTTTTTTGCAGGTCCGATTTTAAATAATCGGACCTGCTTAGTATTAAATATAAAAGAACTGTAGTAATATTTATATATAATTACAGAAAAGGAGATTCGGTATGTCTTTTAGAGATAAACTAGAAAACCGCAGGGGCACATTCACTGTCATTGTTCTTGTGGCTGTTGGTGCATTGTTGCTGTTCGGATGGTTCGGAACTGACATAAAAGCAGAAGAAGATAAATTGAAGATTACCGGACTGCATGGACAGAAAATTTCATACATGGAAATAGTTTCAGTTGAACTAATTGACCAACTGCCTACCATCACTGCCAGGACCGGAGGATATAGCCTCGGAGGAAAGAAATTGGGAAATTTTTCAACTGAAGAATATGGTGCCGTAAAATTATATTTGCAAAATGGAGGAAAACCATTTATATTTATCACAGGTACTGAAGGAAAGCTGTATTTCATGAACTTGGCTGATCCGGGTGATACCAGCGCGCTATATTCGGAAATTATAGAAAAAATTAATTAGTTTCTGCATATTGACAGCAATTTACAGGTAGGGACAAAAAATGGACGTTTGCATTTTTTATTTTTCAGGAACAGGTAACACAAAATGGGTTGCTGATAAATTCGTAGAGAATTTCTCATATAAGGGAATGGAGGCTGCAGCACACTCGATTGAGCTGCTGGAGCATGATAAGGTTGCGGAACTGGTGGCAGAATCGCGTATACTTATGTTCGCATATCCCGTTTACGGTTCTTATATGCCGGACCCGATGAAAAAATTCATTGATGGATTTCCACCGCTTCATTTTCAAAATGAAATAGCAATTGTGTGCACCCAAATGATGTTTTCCGGTGACGGAGCTTGGTTTTATCATACAGCATTTGAAGAAAAGGGCTATACTATAAAGTGGACTTATCATTTTATTATGCCCAGCAATGTCAGTATAAGGATGTTTCCGCTTCCTTATACCACTGACCAGCACAAAATCAAAAAGGTTCTTATGAAGTGTGAGAAAAAGATAGTTGATGCTGTTGACAATATTAATATGAATGTACCTTCAATTACCGGGAACAGTCCATACAGTTATTTCCTCGGGCTCATGCAAAGACCTTTTTATAAGAAATACATTAAAAGACCATTCAAGAGTCCGCTGAAAGCCAATCCTGATGAATGCGTAAAATGTATGAGGTGTATACAGATTTGTCCTGAGTCAAATATCAAACTTGTCGAGGGAGAAATAAAATTTGGTTCAGAATGTACTTTATGCCTAAGGTGCTATAATTTCTGCCCCAAAACTGCAATCAGTGCTTATGGAGTAAAACACAATAAGAGGAAACCAACTTACAAAGGGCCTGAAGGATTTGATCCATCGCTTATTGCAAAGAGAAAGAATCTCACGGATTTCATTGAATAATTTCTAATAAAAAAGCAGCTTCATGAGAAACTGCTTTTTTCATGGGTAACTATTTCTTTTTATAAAGTTCTCCGATAACCTGGGAAAGGCCTGTATATATGGCATATCCTCCGCAGAAGATGCCTTCAAAGCCAGCTATTTTAGTTATTATTGTGCTTCCTGTAATCCTCGATATGGCTAAGAGAAAGAAAAGTACCGACAAGGTTCCGAAAACAATTTGAAGGTTTATGTTTATTTTAAGGGTTCCTATGAACATTGCAGTTGTAAATATACCCCACATTATGAAGTATGCAGCCATGGCTTTATCTCCGGGCGCCTGTGCTACACCAAGTTCGGGAAGTACAATAAGAGCTACAAGAGTCAACCAGAACAAGCCATAGGAAGTGAAGGCAGTAGCCCCAAAAGTGTTATTCTTCTTCCAGGCCTGAATACCGGCAATAAACGTGGCAAATCCACCAGAGAAAATGCCCA
>CAYYXJ010000110.1:0-9731 GCA_964475455.1 uncultured Clostridiaceae bacterium
GATGCAGTAATTAACGGAACCATGGACAATGCCCATTATGAGACAGGCATGAAAATAATAAATGCGGGATATAACATGCTTATAGAAAAGCCTGTCTGCCTTTCAATTGAGGAACTGATGGATATGTACAGTGCATCAGTTGAAAAGGGAGTTGCAATAATGGTTTGTCATGTGCTCAGATATGCCCCGTTCTATGTTGAAATAAAGAAGAGGATTTTATCCGGGGAATTGGGCAGGATTCATTCCATGGTTACTGAAGAGAATGTCAGTTTCCATCATATGGCCAGTGCTTTCATCAGAGGCAAATGGGGGAATTTTGATAAATGCGGTTCTAAAATTTTAATGTCAAAGTGCTGTCATGACCTTGATATCATAACCTGGATGAAA
Source organism: uncultured Clostridiaceae bacterium (assembly GCA_964475455.1). Lineage (GTDB taxonomy): Bacteria > Bacillota > Clostridia > DUPQ01 > DUPQ01 > JAFGQE01. The sequence goes on from CAYYXJ010000110.1 coordinate 388, forward strand.
AGCGGCATAGCACCTGAATATGTATCAAGTTTCGGAGGCCTGTTCAATTTCATTGAGAAAAATGCTCCTTCAGGGTCAGGACAGAAATGTCTTGCGGATTGTAAGATTGCTGATAAGTGTGAGTACGATGCAAAAAAAATGTATCTTGAAAATGGCACCTGGAGTTATTATTCCAAGGAGTATTTGGACAAGTTTGATGACAGGGATTCAAAGGAACGGCTTGAATGGAGTCTCAGGGAAGAAAATCCATTCGGAAGGTGTGTATGGAGGTCAGACAACAATGTCAATGACCATCAGACAGTTATAATTGAATTTGAAGATGGCTGTACAGTAAGCCACAATCTTATATGCGCAACTGCCAAACCCTGCAGGACCATACATATCGTTGGAACCAAGGGGGAAATTTACGGAGAAATGGAAAAAGGGAGTTTTGTAGTAAGAAAACCTGATATGAAAGAGCCTGAATTCTTCAGTGAGGAAATTGTCAATATCGATGTCAATGTTGAAGGACATGGGGGCGGAGATTCCAGACTAGCAGAGGATTTTGTAAAATATATAAGAGGAGAAGGTACATCAATATCAACAACCTCCCTTGGTGATTCCATTTATGGACATCTAATCGGATTTCGGGCACAAGAAGCACTTGAGGAAAGAAAGATAGCAGTAATAGAGAGGTTGAAATGAGTGAAATGTTAACAAAGTTGAACAGGGCGGCAGACTATATAAGAACAATTATTGGAGAAAAGCCTGATATCGGTATGGTCCTTGGATCGGGCCTTGGAATTCTTGCTTCACAAATAAAAAACCCTGTTTCGATAAACTACTGTAACATCCCTGAATTTCCTGTATCTACGGTCCAGGGACATTCCGGACAACTGGTTTTCGGGTATCTTGGAGATAAAAAGGTGTTGGTGATGAAAGGCAGATTCCACTACTACGAAGGCTATGAAATGGAAATGGCGGCATTTGGAATTCGTGTAATGAAACTGCTTGGCATCGAAACTGTAATTCTAACCAATGCAGCAGGTGGAATAAATGAATCATTTGTTCAAGGATGCCTTATGATAATAACTGACCATATAGGTTTCATAGGACCTTCTCCACTGAGGGGACAAAATCTTGAGGAGTTTGGACCAAGGTTTCCTGATATGACTGAAATATATGATAAAAATCTGGTAAAGATTGCAGAAGAATGTTCAGGAAAACTGAAAATTCAGGTTAACAAGGGAATATATTGCTTTGCCCAGGGGCCGCAGTATGAAACTCCTGCTGAAATAAGGGCAATGCGCATCATGGGAGCCGATGCTGTCGGAATGTCAACTGTTCCCGAGGCTGTTGTTGCCAATCACGCCGGTATGAAAGTGCTTGGTATATCATGCATAACAAATATGGCTGCAGGTATGTCAGGCGAAAAGCTTTCCCATAAGGATGTTATGGAAACTTCTGAAAGGGTCAGAAGTGAGTTTCTTGAATATATAAAAGAGATTGTAGCAAGGATGGAGGTATGAAGTGGAATTTTTAATCAGGGATATAAATCTTGCAGAAGAGGGCAGACAGAAAATAGCCTGGGTAAGAGGCAGGATGCCAATACTCAGGGGTCTTGAAGAGGAATTTGAAAAGGAAAAACCATTCAAAGGACTAAAAATAACGGTTTCAGTACATCTCGAAGCAAAGACAGCCTATCTGGCAAAGGTTCTTCATGCTGGTGGAGCTCATGTCAGGGTAACGGGAAGTAACCCGCTTTCCACACAGGATGCAATTACTGCCGGACTGGTCAAGGATGGTCTGGAAGTTTTTGCGTGGCATAAGGCAACTCCGGAAGAATATGAAATGCATATCAGAAAAGCTTTGGAATTCGGACCCGACATAATAATTGATGATGGCGGGGATCTTGTAAATATGCTTCACACTGAAATGCCTGAGCTTTGTAAAAATATTCTCGGAGGATGCGAGGAAACTACAACAGGAGTCATAAGACTCAAAGCCCTTGAAGCTGACGGTAAACTGAAATTCCCCATGTTTGCTGTAAATGATGCTGATTGCAAACACCTCTTTGATAACCGATATGGAACAGGTCAGTCTGTCTGGGATGGAATAATGAGAACCACGAATCTCAATGTCGCCGGTAAAACAGCAGTGGTTGCCGGCTATGGTTGGTGTGGCAAGGGAGTTGCTGCCAGAGCCAGAGGTCTTGGCGCTAAGGTCATTGTTACTGAAATTGATTCTGTAAAAGCAGCTGAGGCAGTGATGGATGGATTTGATGTCATGACCATGGAACAGGCAGCTCCCAAGGGAGATTTTTTTGTGACTGTTACAGGATGTAAAGATGTCATTGAATCAAGGCATTTCATGAAGATGAAAAGCGGGGCAATTCTTTGCAATGCGGGACACTTCAATGTGGAAATAGCCATGGACCAGCTGGAAGAAAGCTCAGTGATGAAATTTGACCAGAGGAAGAATATTGTAGGCTATGAAATGCCCTGCGGAAGGGTAATAAATGTGCTGGGTGAGGGACGGTTGGTAAATCTGGCCTGTGCAGACGGACATCCTGCGGAAATCATGGATATGAGCTTCTCTGTCCAGGCTCTTACAGCAAAATATATTGCACAGGAAAGTACCTATCTGGAAAAAGCAGTGCTTCCGGTGCCTGATATAATCGATAATTATGTGGCGGGACGTTTCCTGGCTTCTGAAAACATTGAAATCGATACTCTTACAGAAGAGCAGGAAAAATACTTAAGTAGCTGGAAGGTATGATATGGATTTGCTAATCAAGGATGCATTAATAGTGACCGGGAAAAAAGATGCAATGTTCTTCGGTTCGGGAAATATTGGGATTGATGATGGCAGGATTGTTTATTTAGGAACCAAAACTTTCCCGGCAGGCAAAGTCATCGAGGCTGAAGGAATGATTGCAATGCCCGGACTTTTCAATGCCCATACCCATACATCCATGGTTCTGATGAGAAATTATACAGCGGATAAATGTCTGGAAGACTGGCTTGAAAAAAGCATTTTCCCGATAGAAAGCAAACTTACCGCTGAATATATAAGGGTTGCCAGTCTGCTGGCTGCTGTAGAAATGATACGAAGCGGTACTGTGGGATTCCTTGATATGTATTATCATGTTGAGGAAACAGCAGAAGCGGTTCTGGAAGCAGGCTTAAGGGCAAATATAAGTCTGGGTATACTTACTGCAGGAAATAACAGCAGGGATTATAATAAAGCCAAATCGCATGCACTGGCATTTCACAGGAATTATAATGGTGCCGGTAATGGTTTGATAAAAACATCACTGGAAGTGCATTCGGTGTACTTATATGATGAGGACGGACTCCGTGAATCAGCTGATTTTGCAAATGAACACGGAATGATGGTTCACTCCCATTTACATGAAACTGAAGCGGAAATCATAAACAGCATTGATAAATACGGGTGCAGACCATTGGAGGTATTTGAAAAAACAGGATTACTGAAAAATCAGGTTACTGCAGCCCACTGTGTTCACCTTGATGATAATGACCTTGATTTAATTTCTTCCAGGGGGGTCATACCTGTTCATTGTCCGTCTAGCAATATGTACCTTGGCAGTGGATTTGCCATGGTCCCGGCTATGCTGACCAGGGGAATAAAGGTTGCACTGGGGACTGATGGAGCGGCCAGCAACAATGATGTCGACATGTTCGGGGAAATGAATTTGTCGGGCCTTATCCATAAGGGATACACAGGTGATGCAACGGTCATGGAAGCAGCTGCTGTTATAGAAATGGCAACTGCAAATGGAGCAGCTGCTGCAGGATTCCGTGAGTCAGGTAACCTTTTTGAGGGTATGAGTGCTGATATAGTATTAATTGATACAAAAAGTGCCCACAATACTCCGATGCTGAATCCCGTCAATGCTTTGGTTTACAGCACCAAGGGCAGTGATGTTGATACTGTTATTGTCAATGGCAGGGTTTTAATGGAAAAAAAGGAGCTCAAGACCATAGATGAAGAAAAGGTGATTTTCGAAATAAAAGAAATAACAGACAAGCTTTATTAGGAGGAGGGGATTTGGGACACCGACTTTTACCCGGAAGACCGGAATTATATCATGGTAAAATGAATAACAGGCCTTACTTTGAAGGATGGTATTTCAAACAGGCATCTGCCGACGGCGGTTTTCGCATGGCTGTAATCCCGGGAATTTACAAGGGGAAAACAAAGGCAGAGGACCACAGCTTCATACAGGTTCTTCATGATAATAAAAGCAGGTTTATACGTTTCCCGGCAGAAGCATTCAGCTTCGATAGGGATTCTTTTAATATAAGCATTGATAAAAATCATTTTTCTATGGACGGCATGGTTCTTGACATTGATGATGGTGATTTTACGCTTAAAGGAAAAATTAATTACAGTTCCCATGAACTACTGCAAAAGCGAATCCTTTCTCCTTCAATTATGGGATTCTTTTCATATATCCCCGGAATGCAGTGCAATCATGGAGTCTTGAGTCTTCACAATGTCCTGTCCGGCTGTATTGAAATACAAGGTGATAAAATTGATACAGAGGGGTTTCTTGGATATATTGAAAAAGACTGGGGAGAAGCATTCCCGCTAAGCTGGCTTTGGCTTCAGGGCAATGACCTCAAGGGAGACAAGCCATTTTCGTGCATGGTATCGATAGCGACAATTCCATTCGGGCCATTTGGATTCAGAGGACTTATTGCCACGTTGCTTGCAGATGGAAAGCAATATAGGTTTGCTACCTATAACATGGCCTCGATAAAAGAGGTTACAGTTACCGGGAATAAAACAAAAGTTATTTTGAAAAGGTTCGGATTAATGCTTACAATCGAGGCGGATACTCATCGAAGCAGTATTCTAAAAGCTCCTGCAGCAACAGGCATGGACAGGGATATCCTTGAGAGTCTGGATGCAGGAATAGAAGTTGAACTTCGCAGTAGGGAAAAAGTTATTTTCAGAGGGAAGTGTGAAGGCGGTGGATTGGAAACATCTGAAACAGGAGAAGTATCAAATATTTAAAAAGCCTTAAGGCATGGGTATTTCAATTATTACCGTCAAATGATATAATTCGATTGAAAATTAAATAATGCCATAAGGCGATAGATAAAAGAAGGCAAAAGGATTGTGTGAATCACGACCCATTTGTCTTTTTTACATCTAAAAGGAAGGCTTACATGAAAAAGGAAGTAATCATAGGTGAAGGAAACCTGAGTCTTGAGGATTTCATTGCAGTATGCAGGCATGGAGCCAGGGTTGTAATATCGAATGATTCTATCAAAAAAGTGGAACGTGCAAGGGAAACTGTCAAGTCCTTTGTGGAAAACGGCAATGTTGTCTACGGGGTTACAACTGGCTTCGGAAAATTCAGTGAGGTTTGTGTGACCAGGGAGCAATCAAAGCTGATGCAGAGAAATCTTATAGTGTCACATGCAGTGGGCAGTGGCAATTTCTTTGAAAAAGATGTTACCAGAGGTACAATGCTTCTTCGTATAAACAATCTTTGCATTGGTTATTCGGGGGTAAGATATAAAATTGTCGAAATTATGGTCGATATGCTAAACAAGGGTGTTCATCCACTGATCCCGGAAAAGGGTTCATTAGGCGCTTCCGGTGACCTTGCACCACTGGCTCATATGGTGCTCCCCATGCTGGGGCTTGGAAAAGCAGAATATCTGGGGGAGATTCTGGAAGGGCGCACAGCAATGGAACGAGCGGGCATTGAAATAACTGAGCTCGTGGCAAAGGAAGGTCTGGCATTGATAAACGGCACGCAGGTCATGACCTCTGTAGGAGCACTTACAATTTATGACTCAATGAAACTCATTGATGCAGCAGATTTATCAGCATGCCTGACATTTGAGGCTTTACATGGAATTATATCTGTCCTTGATCCGCGGATTCACAGTTTACGGCCACACAAAGGGCAGATGAAAACTGCTTCGAACATGATGAAGATGCTTGAAGGCAGTATGTGTACTATGAAACAGGGAGATGGCAAGATTCAGGATGCATATTCTCTTAGGTGCACACCACAGGTGCATGGAGCCAGTAGAGATGCCTTTGAATTCATAAAAGAAAAAGTTGAAATCGAAATGAACTCTGTCACAGACAACCCTTTGATTTTCCCTGAGTCAGATGAGGGAATTTCCGGTGGTAATTTCCATGGACAACCTGTTGCGCTTGCTTTTGATTTCCTTGGTATAGCCCTGGCGGAGATAGCAGATATCTCAGAAAGAAGGCTGGAAAGGATGGTTAATCCGTCCCTTAATGGTCTTCCTGCATTTTTGGTTGAATCCGGAGGTGTCAACTCAGGATTTATGATTGTGCAATACAGTGCTGCTGCACTGGTATCAGAAGATAAAGTGCTGGCACATCCTGCAAGTGTGGATTCAATACCATCCTCGGGGAATCAGGAAGACCATGTATCAATGGGAACAATAGCTGCAAGAAAAGCCATGGAAATCTTTAAAAACACCAGAAGGGTTCTTGCGATGGAACTTATGTGCTCATGTCAGGCCATAGACCTTGGCAGCGGAAAAACTTTGGGCAAAGCTACCGGTGAGGCGTATAATATGATCAGGGCAAAGGTTGATAAGCTTTTATGTGACAGGGAAATGTATGAAGATATCAATAATCTTGAAAGTTTGCTGACATATAAGAAGCTGAATGAAATAACCGATGATTTGTGCGGAGGTGATGTCATTGACCATTGAATTGGATGATAGGTTGCCGCAATACCATGAACCGGATGCAAATTACAGACGTGCTCCAAGGAGAGAACTCCTTATCAACGACAGGGAAGTAAAACTGGCACTTAAGAATGCCCTGCGATATATTCCTGAACATCATCATAAGACAGCAGCGCCTGAATTTCTTGAAGAACTGATGACAAGAGGCCGCATATATGGCTACAGGTATAGGCCGGAGGGCAGAATCTTTGGTAAACCAATCAATGAATATGAGGGCCGGTGTATTGAAGGAAAAGCCTTTCAGTTAATGATGGATAATAATCTTGATTTCGATGTGGCCCTGTATCCTTACGAGCTTGTAACATATGGTGAAACCGGTCAGGTTTGTCAGAACTGGATGCAATACCGTCTTATTCAAAAATATTTAAAGGTGCTTACGGACAGGCAGACTTTGGTTGTTGCTTCAGGACATCCCCTGGGGTTGTTTAAATCCAACTCCAAAAGTCCAAGGGTCATAATTACAAACGGATTAATGGTCGGAATGTTCGATAATCCTGCAGACTGGTCCAAAGCCTGCGCAATGGGAGTCTCCAATTATGGTCAGATGACAGCAGGCGGTTGGATGTATATAGGACCTCAGGGAATTGTACATGGAACCTACAGCACTTTGATTAATGCCGGAAGATTGAAACTCGGATTGAAAAACAATGAAAACCTTTCCGGGAAACTCTTTGTAACATCAGGACTAGGAGGAATGAGCGGTGCCCAGGCCAAGGCTGTGGAAATTGCCGGTGGGGTGGGCATTATTGCAGAGGTTGACTTGTCAAGAATCATGACAAGACATGAGCAGGGATGGCTTAAGGAGTTTTCTGACAACCTGCCATATGTGTTTTCAACTGCAGATAAATATTTAAAAGATAAAAAGCCGATTTCAATTGCATATCATGGAAATGTAGTAGACGTACTGGCTTATGCCGTAAAGAACAGGATTCACATAGATCTGTTATCAGACCAGACATCCTGTCACGCACCTTATGATGGAGGATATTGTCCGCAGGGATTGAGCTTCAGACAAAGAACAGAACTTCTCGAAAGCGACAAGGCCCTTTTCAAACGGCATGTTGATGAGTCATTGAAAGTTCATTTCAACCACATAAAAGCACTGACAGACCGGGGGACATATTTCTTTGATTACGGCAATTCTTTCATGAAAGCTGTTTTCGATGCAGGGGTCCATGAAATAGCAAGGAATGGAGAAGACACTTCGGAAGGATTTATATTCCCGTCTTATGTTGAGGATATCATGGGTCCTATGTTGTTTGACTACGGTTACGGTCCTTTTCGATGGGTATGCCTTAGTGGATTGAAAGAGGATCTTCACAAAACCGACAGGGCAGCCATGGAATCAATTGATCCCGGCAGAAGCAGCCGTGACATGGATAATTGGGTCTGGATCAGGGATGCAGAAAAAAACAAACTTGTTGTAGGTACCCTTGCCAGGATTTTGTATCAGGATGCCATAGGACGAAGGAATATTGCACTGAAATTCAATGAGATGATAAGAAATGGTGAAATCGGTCCGGTCATGATTGGCAGGGATCATCATGATACGGGTGGAACTGATTCACCTTTCAGGGAAACTGCCAATATAAAAGACGGCAGTAATATCACTGCTGATATGGCAGTTCAGTGTTTTGCAGGGAATGCCTCAAGAGGTATGAGTTTGGTCTCATTGCACAACGGAGGGGGAGTGGGAATCTCCAAGGCAATAAACGGTGGGTTTGGTTTGGTTTTGGATGGTAGTACAAGGGTTGATGAAATCATAGAAACTGCTATGCCTTTTGATGTAATGGTCGGTGTTGCAAGAAGAAACTGGGCTGGAAACAGCCATTCAAAGGAAACAGCAGCCCTATTCAACAAAGAATATGGTGAAGAAAATTCAATAACAATGCCTCATCAGGCGGATGATGCATTGATTGAAGATGTTTTAAAAGGATTCGAAAATGGAAAAAATTATTGAATGTGTACCAAATTTCAGTGAAGGAAGAGATTTGGATAAAGTGGAAAAAATTGTTGACTGCTTCAGGGGGAAGAATGGAGTACGGCTTTTGGATTACAGCAGTGACAAGGACCACAACCGAAGTGTTGTTACGGTAATAGGGGAGCCTGATGAACTGATAAAAGCTGTGATATGTTCAATAGGCAAAGCAGTTGAGCTTATTGATTTAAACAAGCATACAGGCCAGCACCCCAGAATGGGAGCGGTTGATGTTATACCATTCATCCCGGTTAAGGGAATAACTTTGGTTGAAGCAGACAAATGTGCAAAACAAACTGCTGAAATTGCAGCCGAGATGTTCGGACTCCCTTTCATACTTTATGAACACTCAGCCACGGCATCTCACAGGACAAATCTTTCCGATATAAGAAAAGGTGGTTTCGAAGCCATGGGAAAAAAGATGTCTGAAGATAGGTGGAAAAGTGACTTCGGTCCCAAAACCATTCACCCGACAGCCGGGGTTACTGCAATAGGGGCAAGGATGCCATTGATAGCATATAACATCAAACTAAACACAAATGATATAACCATTGCTTCTGAAATAGCAAAGAAAATACGGTTCAGCAATGGGGGATTCAGGTATTGCAAAG
>CAYYXJ010000111.1:0-9675 GCA_964475455.1 uncultured Clostridiaceae bacterium
GTGGATTCTGCAATCCATCCATGGCACTGACAGTATATGCAATGAAGAAGGAACTTGTGAATCCAACTGATGATGACATCAGGTCATATCTTGTGGGTAACCTTTGCCGTTGCTCGGGATATCAAGGACAGCACAGAGCCATAAAAGCATATCTGGAGGTGGAATGATGAAATATGTTAACCATGAAAGACCATCCATCGACGGGAAAGGACTCATGATGGGAAAGCCGGGTTACACAGATGATCTGGCTGAACAAAATTCCCTTATTGTAAAGGTCCTTCGAAGTCCCCACGCATTTGCCCGGATAAAATCAATTGACAAATCAAAGGCTGAGGCGCTGGAAGGTGTTGAACTTGTTCTTACTCATGAAGATTTCGGCAGAATACCCGTAACAAGGGCAGGCCAGGGATATCCTGAACCGTCACCACACGACAAATTTGTGCTGGACAATTATGTCAGGCATGTAGGAGATGAGGTGGCTGCTGTTGCAGCAATAGATAAGGAAACTGCTGAAAAGGCATTGGAACTTCTGACGGTTGATTATGAAGTGCTTGAACCTGTGCTTGATTTTGAAACAGCCTATGAAAATGAAGTGATAATTCACGATGAACCTGAAGTACATGAAATGTTTCCAATAGGTTTTGAACCCAAGAAGAATGTAGCTGCAGCATATCTGATGCATGTCGGAGATGTTGAAAAATCACTCAGGGAATGTGATACAGTAATTGAGACAACTTTTTTCACCCAGGCCCAGGCCCATACAATGATGGAACCTCATACAGTCAATGCAAGAATAGACTATCAGGGTAGATTGGTCCTTTATTCATCCACACAGACACCCTTTCACACCAGAAGGATAGTTTCACAGGCCCTGGAGTATCCATTGAGCAAAATAAGGGTAATCAAACCAAGGGTCGGCGGAGGGTTCGGCGGCAAGCAGTGTGTCCATGGAGAAATGCTTGTATCTGCAGTTACTCTCAGGACAGGTAAACCATCAAAAATGGTATATACAAGACAGGAAGTCTTTGAATCCACTTTCTCAAGACATCCAATGAGATTTAATATAAAGCTGGGTGCTATGAAAGATGGAACGCTGAAGGCAATTGATGTGGATGTGCTTTCTGACACCGGAGCATATGGAGAGCATGCCCTTACGGTGTTCATGGTAGCCGGTTCAAAGGTGTTTCCCCTTTACAACAAAGTTGATTCAGTTCGTTTCGGCGGAAAGGTGGTTTACACCAACAGAACCCCTGCAGGTGCATTCAGGGGATATGGTGCAATCCAGGGGAATTTTGCCCTTGAGTCTGCAGTAGATGTCCTTTGTGATAAGCTTGGGATGAATCCGGTTGAATTCAGGCAGAAGAATATGATAAGGGAAGGTGAAACATCCCCGATTTTTGAAATCATGGGTGAAGGAACAGAAGGAATCGCCATGATCATTGAAACATGTAAACTGGATTATTGTATCAAAAGGGGAATGGAACTCATTGACTGGAAGAACAAATATCCAAGGAAAGATATGGGCAATGGCAAAGTAAGGGGCGTTGGAATGGCCATTGCAATGCAGGGCTCGGGAATTCCGTATATAGACATGGGTTCTGCAATGATCAAACTCAACGACGACGGGTTCTTCAATCTTATGGTCGGAGCAACTGAAATCGGACAGGGCAGTGACACAATACTGGCACAGATTGCTGCTGAAAGTCTTGGCGTTAATCCTGATTCAATTGTTGTTTATTCGTCTGACTCAGACCTTACACCCTTTGATGTGGGAGCATATGCCTCGAGTACCACATATGTTTCGGGTAATGCAGTTCTTAAAGCCGCTGAAAAAATGAAACACATGATAATTGAAGAAGGCGCCCATGCATTGAAGGTTCCTGTGGAGGGAACTGACTTTGACGGAGAGACTATAAGCCACGGGGAAAAATCCATTTCACTGAAAGACCTTTCCAACAGGCTTTACTACAATGAAGATCAGAAGCAGCTTATAGCCGTGGATTCCTATGTAGGAACAAAGTCGCCGCCGCCATTCATGGCCGGCTTTGCAGAAGTGGAAGTTGATACTGAAACCGGCCATGTTGAATTAGTTGATTATGCTGCAGTTGTAGACTGTGGTACCACCATCAGCCCAAACCTTGCAAAAGGGCAGGTTGAAGGAGGTCTTGTCCAGGGAATAGGAATGACACTATATGAGGATGTCATGTATTCCAAAACAGGAAAGATGATTACCAACAGTATGATGACCTACAGGATTCCCACCAGAAAAGAGGTTCGGAGTCTTAAGGTTGAATTTGCAGACAGTTATGAATCATCGGGACCTTTTGGTGCTAAATCCGTAGGAGAAATAGGAATCGACTCACCTCCTGCTGCAATAACAAATGCCATATATAACGCCGTAGGCGTAAGAATAAATTCTTTGCCGGTAACCGGTGAAAAGATACTGACGGGAATTCAAAAATCCAGGCAAAAAGGAGACAAACAATGAATATGAAGAAATTAATGAAGCTGGCGGCACAGATAATATTTTATGGAGCAATATGGGGTCTTGCAGAGGCATCTATGGGATACCTGCTGCATTTCCTTCCACCACTGGTGGCTGGTCTTGTAATGTTCCCTGTTGCAGTATATATACTGATGAAGGCTTTCAGGGCCACCGGTTCAAGGTCAGTGCTTTTGTTGGTGGGAATGGTTGCCGCAGGAATCAAGGCAGTTGACTTTTTACTACCGGGAATGAGTGTTTTCAAAACAATAAATCCAATGATATCAATAATGTTTGAATCTTTGGTTGTTGCAGTAGCAGTCCCTATGCTCAGTAGTAAAAAACAACTTTCAAGAATATCCGGAAGTTTGGGAGTAAGTGTAGGTTGGAGACTTGGATATATCCTATATATGGTTGCACAGTTCCTTATATCAGGCAGCATGACCAAGTTCATATCATCACCTGTTATGACACTGGAGTTTGTTGTTTTAAATGGTGTACTTAGTGCGATTTTAGTATATGGAGTATTATTCATTGAAGCCAGGACAAGTATAAAAGCAAAATTCAGACCACTTTATGCACCAATATTGCTGGTAGCGGCAGTTGGTGTTCAGCTGCTGGTCTAGGAGTAATATGAAAATATTTGATGAAATAGCCGGATTATCAGGCAGAGGACTGGCCTGCATGCTTGTCACCGCTGTGGATAAAACCGGAGCGGGACCTGTCGAAGTGGGTAAAAAAATGATTGTCTGTGAAGATGGTCAGGCTTCCGGGACAGTCGGAGGAGGAGCCCTTGAATTCCATGCCCGTGAAAAGTGCAGGGAGCTTATGCAAGCAAGACAGAATCTTCTTGAAAAGTATTACCTCAACGAAGGCGAAATAATAGATGATGCCAAAACTCTGCCTATGGTATGCGGTGGAACTGTAACTTTATTTTATGAATACATCGGACCTGATGCATATGTTTATGTCTTCGGAGCAGGTCATGTTGGACAGGCAACTGTAAATGTTTTAAAAACCATGAATTACCATGTAACTGTCATAGACGAAAGAACACCGGTCATTGATGCTTTCATTGGTGCTGACAGAAAGGTGAATTCATCTTTTGTTGAATTCATAAGAAAAGAAGGAATCAGGGAAGGCGGTTATGTACTGGTGTGCACTCCTTCCCATAAATATGACTACAATGTCATTGAGGAAATAATTGAGCTGGGACTGAAACCTGCCTACACAGGGATGCTGTGTTCTATGGAAAAACTTGCTGATTTCATGAAAAGAATAAAAGAACGCTTTGGAGAAGTGGACCTTTCATTCTTTTATTCACCGGTTGGACTTGATACAGGAGGAGGATCCCCTGAGGAGATAGCTGTTTCCATTTGTGCAGAGATTCTTGCAGTTAAGAATGGTAAGCAAGGGCACAGACATATGAGGCCTGAGGTGTATAAATGATTACTTTGATAACGGGGCCAATCCATTCAGGCAAGACAACAAAACTAATAGAGGAGTTTAGAAAATGCCTGAATGGTGATGGTTTTGCTTCCGTGAAAGTAATGAAAAATAATGTGGTTGAAGGCTTTGATTTGATGCGACTTTCAACGGGCAGTAAAATACCTCTAGCCAGAAAAAGAACTAATATACTCAGTGAATGGACTCAATGTTGCTCATATGGTCCATACAGTTTTTCAGAGGAAGCGGTTTCAACTGTCCACAGGGAATTAGAAAAAATGTTAAAGGATAGGAGTACAGTTATTTTTCTTGATGAAATAGGTTCTCTCGAGCTTGGCGATATGTGCTTTCATGAAGCTGTGGTTAAAATTGTAAGTTGTGAAGCAGATGCTGTTTTTACTTTAAGAGATACCAATCTTCAGGATGTTATAGGTAAATATGGACTTGAGAATATTAAAATAATAGAAACAGGTGAAAGATTTGTATGATCTTGGAATAATGAACGGTCTGGCATATATTGACCGGTCATTCCAAAAAGTTAATATCTACATTACAGATGATATTATTCGTTGTATTAGCGAAGAAGAAAAACCATGCCATAAAATATATAATGCTGAGGGTAAAAAGATCATTCCGGGACTAATAGATCCCCATGTTCACTTTGAACTGGACACAGGAAACATTGTATCGTGTGATGATTTCTATTCCGGTTCCGTGTCAGCAGCTTTTGGAGGAATAACCACATTTATTGATTTTCTTGACCCGGTTTCAAAAGCATCAGATTTAGATAAAGCGCTGGCAAAGAGGAAGAAGCTTGCTGCAAAAAGTATAATTGATTATAAGTTTCATGCAACTCTTGCTAATCCAAAAGGACAGACAAGGGAACTGGCAGAGACAGCTAAATCCATGGGATTGGATTCCATAAAGATATTTACCACCTATTCTGAAACAGGCAGAAGAACTTATAACAGAGAAATAAATGAGTTGCTTGAGTTATCCGGAGAGTTGGGATTTATTTTACTTGTTCATGCAGAAAATGACAATATGGTTGGTATTTTACCGGGACAGAAAATCTGGGACATTTCTTTTGCCAGAAATGAAGAAGCTGAAATTTCAGAGGCCCTGGCACTTGCCGGGATGGTTGAGAAAACCGGTGGTAATATCTATATGGTACATGTAAGCAGTGGTCACACAATACAAGCACTTTTCACCAGATATTCCCATCTGCTTGGCAAAGGGTTTCATATTGAAAGTTGTCCCCACTATTTTTACTTTAATCTACACCAATATGACAACGAAGAAGGCTCACTGTATGGTATGATTCCACCTCTTAGAAGCCACCGATCCCAGGGGCTGCTGCTTAATTATTCTGATCTTGTTGAGACAATCGGAACAGATCACTGTGCATATATGAAAAAGGATAAGATGCATGAAAATCTGATTGACATACCTATGGGTGTAGGATCAGTAGAATATTCATTTTTGGTAATGTATGGGTTACTAGGTAATGGTGCCATAGATAGAATGAGTGAAAACCCTGCTAAGCTGTTTGGTTTATATCCCAGGAAAGGTGTAATTCGGGAAGGGTCGGATGCTGATATTGTTATACTTGATGACAAGGGTCCATATCTGAAGAAAGATGATCATTCCAAATGTGACTACTCCATATACAGGGAGGGATCAGGTGTATTTGCTTCTATGCTGAAGGTTGAATCTGTCTTGTCGCGGGGACAATTTATTATAAAAAATGAGGTGCTGAAGGGAGGAGACGGCAAATGTTTGCTCTGATAAATGCAAGGCTGTATGACTTTAACAGCTATATTGAAAATGGCTTTGTTGTATTTGATGATAAAATTCAAAAGACAGGAAGCATGAAGGATTTCAGGGATGAAGGCTATGAAATAACTGATTGTTCAGGTGCTTTGGTAATGCCCGGGCTTACGGTTGCACATACACATATTTACTCAACATTTTCAAGAGGACTGGCACTGCCGTTTAATCCATCAAATTTTCAGGAACTGCTGGATCAGTTGTGGTGGAAGATTGATTCTCATCTTGAAAAGGATGATATTTATTACAGTGCCCTTACAGCTGCACGCGAATATCTATTAAATGGGGTTACTACTGTTATAGATCATCATGCAAGCGGATATATAAGAGGTTCATTGAATCTGGTTAGACAAGCTTTTAAAAAAGCGGGACTGACCGGGTCCCTTTGCTTTGAGACCAGTGACCGGTTTAACATAGATGAATGTATTGCGGAGAATCTTGAAAATGGTGATATGTTCGGCCTTCATGCTTCAATGTCTCTATCTGATGAAACTCTTGAAAATGTTAAAATGGCCCTTGGCAGCAGGCCTATACATATACATGCAGCAGAGAGCTGGCTTGACCAGGAAAGCTGCATGGACTATCACAATAAAAGAGTTGTGCAAAGATTGAAGGATTTCGGCTTGCTGAACAAAGGTTCCATTCTTTCACACTGCATTCATATAAACGAAGAAGAAGCAGAGCTTATATCTGAAAACAAATGCTATGTTGCAGTTAATGTACAATCAAACATGAATAATGCAGTTGGTTTACCGGACATAAAGATGCTTAAGAAGCAAAATGTTAAGTGCCTTATAGGTAATGATGGGATGTCTATGGGAATAGCATCTGAATGGATGAGTCTCTTACTGGCTATGAAACATCGATACAGCTCTCCGGTGGCATTTGGATTGAATGATCTGCTTGAAATAATAAATAATAATTATGAATACATGAATGAGTATATGGGTTTAAAAATAGGACGCCTGAAGGAAGGTTATGATGCAGATATTATCAAAGTTTGCTATGAGCCCATTTCACCCATGGATGGAAGCAATGCCTTCGGTCATGTTCTTTTCGGGTTGGCTGGTAGTTTGAAGCCTTCTGATGTCTGGAAGAATGGAAAGAAGATAGTGGATAATTGTATTTGCAATACTGTTACCATTGAAGAAATACAACAAGCTGTAAAGATAGCAGGAAAACTTTGGGAAAGATTGAACGGGAGCTGATTTATGAACAGATTGAAGACTGAATTTGACGGATTGATATTAAAAAATCCACTGATGCCTGCATCAGGTCCACTGACAGGTGATTTTGAAAAGATGGAGTTTATACAGGAACAGGGCGTAGGAGCGGTAGTCACAAAGACCATTTCGGTAAAAGCCGCAAAGGTACCGCGCCCATGCATATACGGGGATCGGAATCATATAATGAATTCGGAACTGTGGTCTGAATTTGTAATGGAAAAATGGACAGAAGAAATTCTTCCGGAATTCATGAAAATAAAAAAAGCTCCCCTTATTGTCAGCATGGGATATACGAAGGAAGACATGGAAATACTTGTTCCGAAACTTGATAAATTTGCAGATGCTTTTGAAGTTTCAACCCACTATGTGGGCAAGGATCTTTCAGTAATTTCGAATACGGTAAAGGCAATAAGAAGTAATACCAAAAAGCCGTTGTATATGAAAATAAGTCCTCACATTCCTGAACCGGTAAAATTTGCAGAAGCTGTCAGAGATGCCGGTGCCACAGGCGTTGCTGCAATCAATTCCCTTGGGCCCACCATGAATATTAATATTTCAAAAAGAAGCCTTGAATACTGCGGGGAAAGTGGATTTGTATGGACATCAGGTCCCGTTATAAGAAATCTGGCTCTTGGCATTATTTATACTATAAAGAAAGCACTTCCGGAATTTACTGTAATTGGAACTGGAGGAGTACAGAATGCTGATGATGTATTGCAGTTTCTACTTGCAGGTGCAAGCGGAGTACAGATGTTGTCCGGGGCATTGCTCAAAGGAAAAGATCTTTACTCAAGGATTATAAATGATTTGCCGTCAACACTTGATAAATATAAGTTCAAGGATATAAGGGAAGTTTATGAAACAGGACTTTCAATTAATACTGTGTATGAACCAACTGTTACAGTTCTGGATGAAGATAAATGTACCCACTGCAGACTTTGTGAACGCATATGCCCATATTTTGCCATTACATATGATAAAAAAATAATCATAGACGGGGATAAGTGCTTTGGATGCGGTCTTTGTATTTCTAAATGTCCTGTCGGGGCTTTGTCGTGAAAGGGGAATTACATGAGTGATATCAGCAAATCCATAAATAAACAGGATACTTTCGGAAAAACTTCCGGCAGCATAGAGTATATAAGTGATATGAAAATCGAAGGTGCACTTCATGCGAGAACACTGCGTTCAACCGTGGCAAGGGCAATTATAAAGAAAATTGAATTTCCAGCAATTCCTGAAGGATATTATATAGTAGACCGAAATGATGTGCCGGGGATGAATAGTGTCAGGATGATTTTTGACGATATGCCTGTTTTCGCTGAAGATGAGGTTAAATATATTGGAGAACCTATACTTCTGGTAGTAGGGGAAAACAGGAAGGTAATAAAGGAAATCATTGAAGGAATCAAAGTTGAATATGAACCACTGACCCCGGAGTTTGGTTATGTGAACAGTGTAATCCATTATGATTATGAAAAAGGGAATGGAGAAAAATATTTCAATGATAGATACAGGATTGTAACGGGAGAATATACAACAGGATATCAGGAGCATATATATTTAGAACCACAGGGTATTATTGGTATTTTTGAAGATGGAAAGTCCACAGTCATTGGATCCATGCAATGTCCGTACTATATTAAGAATGCAGTAGTTCAAGCACTGGGAGTGGAGCCCGACAAGGTTAGAATAAAACAAGCTGCAACGGGTGGGGCTTTTGGTGGCAAAGAAGAATTTCCATCACTCATTGGCTGTCAGGTTGCAGTTGCTTCGATGAAAATCGGGAAGCCTGTGAGACTTATATATGACAGAGTGGAAGATATTGAATCCACAACAAAAAGGCATCCGTCACTTATAAAATTCAAGGCTGCTGTTGATAAACACAATAATATAAAAGCGATGAAAGTTCATGTGTCTTTGGACAGTGGAGCATATATCGGCCTTTCCGGAGTTGTTTTGCAAAGGGCAATGATTGCAGCAAGCGGTGTTTATACTGTAGATAACATGAGTGTTTCCGGTGATGTTTATGAAACGCATACGGTGCCAAATGGAGCTTTCAGGGGCTTTGGCGCACCTCAGATGTTCTTCGCAATAGAGATGTTCATAAACCATGTTGCAAAAGAAATTGGAGAAGATATTCTGGAATTCAGAAATAGACATCTTGCGAAACAGGGAGATGCAACCTCTACGGGAGGTAAATTCAGGGATCCTATTATTATGGGAACGATGATTGAAAAAGCAATGGAGATTTCAAGATATCAGGAAAAAGTAAAGGAGTACTCAAAACCAGGTGATTTCAGAGGTGTTGGTATGGCTTGGTTCCTTCATGGTTGTGGTTTTACAGGCAGCGGAGAACAAAAACATATTAAAGCAGTTGTAAGACTTCGAAAAGAAAAGGATGACAGGGTAACAGTTCTTGCGGCAAATACAGAAATGGGTCAGGGCGCATTTACCACTCTGAGAAAAATTGCAGCAGGCGTCCTTGAAATACCTGTTGAAAGAGTGATATATAACAATCCTGATACAGATTTAGTGCCCGACTCAGGACCTACCGTTGCTTCAAGGACAATAATGATAGTGGGTGGACTGATTGCCAGGGCAGCCTTGCAACTGAAGGAAAATGGGGTTGATGGTGGATAGATACTCACTGAAGAAAGGTATAAACAACCGGACTATGTTGAATGGGAC
>CAYYXJ010000112.1:0-9652 GCA_964475455.1 uncultured Clostridiaceae bacterium
ATATAAATATCCGGCAGAACAAAAGGAAACAGTTGTGAAAAATATATTTGTGCAGGTTGGACGCACAGGTGTTTTAACTCCTAATGCTGAGCTGAAACCGGTGAGAATCTCAGGGAGCACAGTTTCAAGGGCTACTTTGCACAATATTGATTTCATTGAATCGAAGGATATCAGGATCGGTGACCATATAATCATTCAAAAGGCAGGGGATATAATTCCTGAAGTTGTGGAGGTTATCACTGATAGACGAAACGGAGATGAAAAACAATTTAAGATGCCGGAAGTCTGTCCGGCCTGCGGTTCACCTGTTGAGCGTGAAGAGAATATGGCGGCATTCAGGTGCACGGGTATTGAGTGCCCTGCCCAGAGGTTCAGAAGCATAGTGCATTTTTGCAGTAAACCTGCAATGAATATAGATGGTCTGGGACCGTCTATAATAGATCTGTTTATAAAGCAGGAGATGATATCAACTATTGCTGATATATACTTTCTCCATGAAAAAAGGGAAAAAATGGTTTTATTGGAGGGGTTGGGAGAAAAAAGTGCAGATAAACTGATTGAAGCAATAGAAGCTACCAAAGGCAACGGGATGGCCAGGCTTTTGGTGGGATTTGGCATAAGACATGTAGGGGCTCGAGCGGGAAAGCTTCTTGCAGAAAACTTTGCGGATATGGAATCCCTGGCAAGGTCAACAGCCGTAGAGCTAACCGCCATAGATGAGGTCGGAGATATAATGGCCGGCAGCATCGTCCGTTTCTTTGAAAATCCACAGACAAAGCATCTAATAGAGAGACTAAAAGATGCAGGTGTAAGTATGAAGTCCATTGATTTCGGTGCTGAAAAAACCGGTGTTTTACTTGGTAAATCAGTTGTTTTGACGGGTACCTTGCCGAATCTAAAAAGGGATGAAGCAAAAAAACTAATAGAGGATAACGGAGGAAAAGTCTCGTCATCGGTATCGGCCAAAACAGATTATATTCTGGCCGGTGATGAAGCAGGCAGCAAACTGACCAAAGCCATGGAACTGGGTTTAAAGATAATTGATGAAGCAGAATTTTTGAATTTGATTGGAGAAATAAGTGGCTGAATTTATTGGAAAAAGATTGATAGCAAAGAGGCCGGAAGAAAAGACCGGAGTTTACTGTTTTATTTTTGAAACAAAACCGGGATTGTTGATGAAGTTTTACTCATATATCAGGAGGTCTGATACTACGGAAATATCATATGTGCAGTTTTCTGAGGATGATGGCGTAACCTGGAGTGAACCTGAAACCATTGTAACCGGAACCAAAAAAGGCAAAGGGACAAAAAGGTATTATTACAGAAACTCAATCATACACAAAGGTTTTCTGGTGTCAATGAAAATAAAAGGCATATTACCTACTGACGACCCGATAGAGGGCTTAAGACACTGGAGCACCTGGTATACAGTATCAAAAGACGGCGGCAGGACTAATTTCATAGAGGAACAGGTCATTTTAAGTGGGGAAGATTATGATAAAGACCATCCGGTTCCCTGTGTTTGGGGTGGAATAAACAGCATGATGATGGGAGACAGAACTGAACTTCCCATTGTAACAAAATATCAAAAAGACACTTTGGACAAAGACATCATTTTACTCCCTGTACAGATTACACCCATTGGCGCAGACGGAAACTACTATAATCCCGGCGGAGGTTATACATACCATTATTCAGCAGTAATCAGGGGAGAGATGAGGTCGGACGGTTATATTGACTGGACCGGGATATCTGATCCTGTTAACAACAAGCCGGAACAGTCAACCAGAGGGGCCATTGAACCGACATTGATTGAATTAAGGGACGGACGAATTCTTATGGTAATGAGAGGCAGCAACGGGGGAGTAAAGGATCCTGACTGTAAAATAAAAAGTTACCGTTGGTTCAGTATATCAAATGACTGCGGCAGGTCATTTTCCGAGCCAAGGCCATGGGGCTATACAAACGGAGAATTATTTTTCTCACCGTCATCGTGCTCACAGCTCATGGAACACTCCAATGGCAGATACTATTGGATTGGTAACATAAACAAGGAGAATTCAAAGGCCAATATGCCAAGAAATCCACTCTTTATAGTAGAAGTGAATCAGGATTCCCTGCTGCTTGAAAAAGAAAGTGCGTGCATGGTAGCTGGTGTAGAGGAAGGTCAGAGTGCCAATACCACTTTTTCAAATTTCTATGCAAGGGAAGAAACCGGGACAGGTGATGTTTTGGTGTATATGACGGCATTTCATGCTGATCCCAATAATATATTCGGGGCTGATGCATATGAGTACAGAATTAGAATGGACTGAACAATGAAATTGATTGAAAAAATACTTTTTGCAAAGCAACCCGATGAAAATACTGGAATTCTATCAATGGCTGCATATTGCTCCGGGGATGGAAAATTAATGAAATACAGCACTTATACAGGTGCTTCAGATGCATTCAGGGACTCTGAAATATCTTTTTCCGATGATGGGGGTAACAATTTTCACAGCAGGAGGAAGGACAGAACCAGATGGAAGACAGATGGCGGGATGATGACCAGATATTTTAAATTGAGTGCACTTGATGGTAAAACAGGCAGATTTTATATGTTTTACAATCAGGGATTGCTGCCTTCTGACAGACCGCAGGATGGCCTCCAAAGCTGGCAGATGGTTTACAATATGTCGGAGGACGGTGGTCAAACCATTGTATTTGAAGAACATGTGGTCATGAAAGGTAACTATTCCCTGAGTCATCCCATAGAAGGGGTTTATATAGGGAAGAATAATTTCATGGTCGGCGACTGGCCTTGTGAGCCGATTCTTACAGATGACGGCAGAATCCTGATGGCTGTTCAGTGCACCATGTTTGATGAGGAAGGTAAACTTTACAATCCCGGAGGAGGATATACATACCAATACAGCGTTTTACTTCACGGACGATTCCTTGATGACGGTAGAATTGAGTGGAATGGTATATCCAATAAAGTGGAGGGTGATCCATATAAAACAACCAGGGGTGTCATAGAACCTTCTATTGCAATGATGCCCGATGGAAGGATTCTCATGGTCATGCGGGGAAGCAACGGAGGTACCAAGGATCCTGATTTCAAAATACAGGGTTACAGGTGGTTCAGTGTCTCAGAAGACGGAGGCTGGACATTTTCAAAGCCGGAACCATGGAAATACGATTCAGGCGAGATGTTTCATTCGCCTTCATCATGCTCAAAGCTGCTTAGGCACAGCAATGGTAAATACTATTGGATAGGTAATATTTGCGAAGATAACAGCAGGGCCAACATGCCAAGGAATCCACTTTGTATCTGCGAAATTGATCAAAACAACCTATTGCTTAAAAAAGATTCCAGATTAGATTTCATTCTAAGAGAGGACCATCAGTTTGAAGATGTTACATTTTCAAATTTTTATGCTGCAGAAGAATGGAACACTGGAGATATCTTGGTATATTGTTCTGCATTCTGGCAGGATAAAGTAAATATTTACAAAGATTCATCTTCATTTAAATTCAGACTGAGGCTATAATCTCCTTGCATTTGTATTTTTTTATTGCGTATAAAAGTTAAATCTGTTTAAATGTATAATGTTGATTTGAGGCAAATTGACCCGATGGAACTTTTTTGTACATCAGCCCGTATTATCAGGGTATATAATCAACAGTTTGATACGGAGGAAAATTTTTGAAGAAAATCACTTTTATAATAATATCACTGATATTGATACTGGGTTTGGTCCTTGTGTCCTGTAATGGGAAAAATACAACAGGAAGCCAAACAGGAGACCCTACCCAATCTACAGACCCTACAAAAATACCTGTAAAAGAGACAACTACAGCGAAAATCGTAGGTCTTAAAGGACCTACTTCCATGGGAATGGTTCGTATGTTTGCAGAAATTGCCAGTCTCTCTGATTATGTCGGGGTGGAATTTGATGTTGTTACATCACCGGAAACCATAACTGCCGGATTGCTTAACGGCGAAATCGATATTGCAGCTATTCCTACAAATCTTGCTGCCATACTGTTTAATAAAACAGAAGGTGGTATAACAATGCTTGGGGTAAACACCCTTGGAGTAATCCACATTGTTGCAGACAAATCTCTTGAAATAACAAGCCTGGAAGATCTGAGGGGAAAAACAATCGGAGCCACAGGAAAAGGATCTGTTCCGGAATTTGTCCTTAACTATATATTGGAGAAAAACGGATTGATACCCGGTGAAGACGTGATTATTGAATACAGGACTGACCACAGTGAACTCGCCGCGCTGGTTGAACTGGGAGAAGTTGACATTGCAATGCTGCCGCAGCCGTTTGTAACCATAGTAACACAGAAAAATGATGGGATTGAACTTGCCATTGACCTCAACGAGGAATGGAACAAGGTTGCACCTGAGGGAAGTATTCTTCCGATGGGTTGTCTGGTTGCAAGAACGGAATTTGCACAAACATACATATCAGAACTTATGCAATTCCTGGTTACTTACAATGATTCAGTAAACTGGGTGAATGCAAACCCTGATGATGCAGCAGAGCTTATAGTCCGATATGATATTCTGCCTACAGTTGAAATTGCCAAGGCTGCAATTCCAAACAGCAATATCAGGTACATATATTCTGTCAATGCCATGGAGATGTTAAATAATTTTTATGAAATACTTTATGAGTATGAACCAAAGTCAATAGGCGGAGCAATTCCCGGGGACGACTTTTATTTGAACTCCGGTAACTGAAAACAACAGAAAACCAAGACCGGCCCAATGGCCGGTTTTTTTATGCCCTCTGCCTGTCCTGCTAATAATCATTCCCGACCTGAATATTCAGGTCGGGAATGATTATTAGCAGGACAGGCAGAGGGCATAAAAAAACCGGCCATTGGGCCGGTCTTGGTTTTCTGTTGTTTTCAGTTACCGGAGTTCAAATAAAAGTCGTCCCCGGGAATTGCTCCGCCTATTGACTTTGGTTCATACTCATAAAGTATTTCATAAAAATTATTTAACATCTCCATGGCATTGACAGAATATATGTACCTGATATTGCTGTTTGGAATTGCAGCCTTGGCAATTTCAACTGTAGGCAGAATATCATATCGGACTATAAGCTCTGCTGCATCATCAGGGTTTGCATTCACCCAGTTTACTGAATCATTGTAAGTAACCAGGAATTGCATAAGTTCTGATATGTATGTTTGTGCAAATTCCGTTCTTGCAACCAGACAACCCATCGGAAGAATACTTCCCTCAGGTGCAACCTTGTTCCATTCCTCGTTGAGGTCAATGGCAAGTTCAATCCCATCATTTTTCTGTGTTACTATGGTTACAAACGGCTGCGGCAGCATTGCAATGTCAACTTCTCCCAGTTCAACCAGCGCGGCGAGTTCACTGTGGTCAGTCCTGTATTCAATAATCACGTCTTCACCGGGTATCAATCCGTTTTTCTCCAATATATAGTTAAGGACAAATTCCGGAACAGATCCTTTTCCTGTGGCTCCGATTGTTTTTCCCCTCAGATCTTCCAGGCTTGTTATTTCAAGAGATTTGTCTGCAACAATGTGGATTACTCCAAGGGTGTTTACCCCAAGCATTGTTATACCACCTTCTGTTTTATTAAACAGTATGGCAGCAAGATTTGTAGGAATAGCTGCAATATCGATTTCGCCGTTAAGCAATCCGGCAGTTATGGTTTCCGGTGATGTAACAACATCAAATTCCACCCCGACATAATCAGAGAGACTGGCAATTTCTGCAAACATACGAACCATTCCCATGGAAGTAGGTCCTTTAAGACCTACGATTTTCGCTGTAGTTGTCTCTTTTACAGGTATTTTTGTAGGGTCTGTAGATTGGGTAGGGTCTCCTGTTTGGCTTCCTGTTGTATTTTTCCCATTACAGGACACAAGGACCAAACCCAGTATCAATATCAGTGATATTATTATAAAAGTGATTTTCTTCAAAAATTTTCCTCCGTATCAAACTGTTGATTATATACCCTGATAATACGGGCTGATGTACAAAAAAGTTCCATCGGGTCAATTTGCCTCAAATCAACATTATACATTTAAACAGATTTAACTTTTATACGCAATAAAAAAATACAAATGCAAGGAGATTATAGCCTCAGTCTGAATTTAAATGAAGATGAATCTTTGTAAATATTTACTTTATCCTGCCAGAATGCAGAACAATATACCAAGATATCTCCAGTGTTCCATTCTTCTGCAGCATAAAAATTTGAAAATGTAACATCTTCAAACTGATGGTCCTCTCTTAGAATGAAATCTAATCTGGAATCTTTTTTAAGCAATAGGTTGTTTTGATCAATTTCGCAGATACAAAGTGGATTCCTTGGCATGTTGGCCCTGCTGTTATCTTCGCAAATATTACCTATCCAATAGTATTTACCATTGCTGTGCCTAAGCAGCTTTGAGCATGATGAAGGCGAATGAAACATCTCGCCTGAATCGTATTTCCATGGTTCCGGCTTTGAAAATGTCCAGCCTCCGTCTTCTGAGACACTGAACCACCTGTAACCCTGTATTTTGAAATCAGGATCCTTGGTACCTCCGTTGCTTCCCCGCATGACCATGAGAATCCTTCCATCGGGCATCATTGCAATAGAAGGTTCTATGACACCCCTGGTTGTTTTATATGGATCACCCTCCACTTTATTGGATATACCATTCCACTCAATTCTACCGTCATCAAGGAATCGTCCGTGAAGTAAAACGCTGTATTGGTATGTATATCCTCCTCCGGGATTGTAAAGTTTACCTTCCTCATCAAACATGGTGCACTGAACAGCCATCAGGATTCTGCCGTCATCTGTAAGAATCGGCTCACAAGGCCAGTCGCCGACCATGAAATTATTCTTCCCTATATAAACCCCTTCTATGGGATGACTCAGGGAATAGTTACCTTTCATGACCACATGTTCTTCAAATACAATGGTTTGACCACCGTCCTCCGACATATTGTAAACCATCTGCCAGCTTTGGAGGCCATCCTGCGGTCTGTCAGAAGGCAGCAATCCCTGATTGTAAAACATATAAAATCTGCCTGTTTTACCATCAAGTGCACTCAATTTAAAATATCTGGTCATCATCCCGCCATCTGTCTTCCATCTGGTTCTGTCCTTCCTCCTGCTGTGAAAATTGTTACCCCCATCATCGGAAAAAGATATTTCAGAGTCCCTGAATGCATCTGAAGCACCTGTATAAGTGCTGTATTTCATTAATTTTCCATCCCCGGAGCAATATGCAGCCATTGATAGAATTCCAGTATTTTCATCGGGTTGCTTTGCAAAAAGTATTTTTTCAATCAATTTCATTGTTCAGTCCATTCTAATTCTGTACTCATATGCATCAGCCCCGAATATATTATTGGGATCAGCATGAAATGCCGTCATATACACCAAAACATCACCTGTCCCGGTTTCTTCCCTTGCATAGAAATTTGAAAAAGTGGTATTGGCACTCTGACCTTCCTCTACACCAGCTACCATGCACGCACTTTCTTTTTCAAGCAGCAGGGAATCCTGATTCACTTCTACTATAAAGAGTGGATTTCTTGGCATATTGGCCTTTGAATTCTCCTTGTTTATGTTACCAATCCAATAGTATCTGCCATTGGAGTGTTCCATGAGCTGTGAGCACGATGACGGTGAGAAAAATAATTCTCCGTTTGTATAGCCCCATGGCCTTGGCTCGGAAAATGACCTGCCGCAGTCATTTGATATACTGAACCAACGGTAACTTTTTATTTTACAGTCAGGATCCTTTACTCCCCCGTTGCTGCCTCTCATTACCATAAGAATTCGTCCGTCCCTTAATTCAATCAATGTCGGTTCAATGGCCCCTCTGGTTGACTGTTCCGGCTTGTTGTTAACAGGATCAGATATCCCGGTCCAGTCAATATAACCGTCCGACCTCATCTCTCCCCTGATTACTGCTGAATAATGGTATGTATAACCTCCGCCGGGATTATAGTAGTTTCCGTCTGCGCCAATGGGTGTAATCTGTACAGGGAGTAAAATGATGTCTTTGTCCAAAGTGTCTTTTTGATATTTTGTTACAATGGGAAGTTCAGTTCTGTCTCCCATCATCATGCTGTTTATTCCACCCCAAACACAGGGAACCGGATGGTCTTTATCATAATCTTCCCCACTTAAAATGACCTGTTCCTCTATGAAATTAGTCCTGCCGCCGTCTTTTGATACTGTATACCAGGTGCTCCAGTGTCTTAAGCCCTCTATCGGGTCGTCAGTAGGTAATATGCCTTTTATTTTCATTGACACCAGAAAACCTTTGTGTATGATTGAGTTTCTGTAATAATACCTTTTTGTCCCTTTGCCTTTTTTGGTTCCGGTTACAATGGTTTCAGGTTCACTCCAGGTTACGCCATCATCCTCAGAAAACTGCACATATGATATTTCCGTAGTATCAGACCTCCTGATATATGAGTAAAACTTCATCAACAATCCCGGTTTTGTTTCAAAAATAAAACAGTAAACTCCGGTCTTTTCTTCCGGCCTCTTTGCTATCAATCTTTTTCCAATAAATTCAGCCACTTATTTCTCCAATCAAATTCAAAAATTCTGCTTCATCAATTATCTTTAAACCCAGTTCCATGGCTTTGGTCAGTTTGCTGCCTGCTTCATCACCGGCCAGAATATAATCTGTTTTGGCCGATACCGATGACGAGACTTTTCCTCCGTTATCCTCTATTAGTTTTTTTGCTTCATCCCTTTTTAGATTCGGCAAGGTACCCGTCAAAACAACTGATTTACCAAGTAAAACACCGGTTTTTTCAGCACCGAAATCAATGGACTTCATACTTACACCTGCATCTTTTAGTCTCTCTATTAGATGCTTTGTCTGTGGATTTTCAAAGAAACGGACGATGCTGCCGGCCATTATATCTCCGACCTCATCTATGGCGGTTAGCTCTACGGCTGTTGACCTTGCCAGGGATTCCATATCCGCAAAGTTTTCTGCAAGAAGCTTTCCCGCTCGAGCCCCTACATGTCTTATGCCAAATCCCACCAAAAGCCTGGCCATCCCGTTGCCTTTGGTAGCTTCTATTGCTTCAATCAGTTTATCTGCACTTTTTTCTCCCAACCCCTCCAATAAAACCATTTTTTCCCTTTTTTCATGGAGAAAGTATATATCAGCAATAGTTGATATCATCTCCTGCTTTATAAACAGATCTATTATAGACGGTCCCAGACCATCTATATTCATTGCAGGTTTACTGCAAAAATGCACTATGCTTCTGAACCTCTGGGCAGGGCACTCAATACCCGTGCACCTGAATGCCGCCATATTCTCTTCACGCTCAACAGGTGAACCGCAGGCCGGACAGACTTCCGGCATCTTAAATTGTTTTTCATCTCCGTTTCGTCTATCAGTGATAACCTCCACAACTTCAGGAATTATATCCCCTGCCTTTTGAATGATTATATGGTCACCGATCCTGATATCCTTCGATTCAATGAAATCAATATTGTGCAAAGTAGCCCTTGAAACTGTGCTCCCTGAGATTCTCACCGGTTTCAGCTCAGCATTAGGAGTTAAAACACCTGTGCGTCCAACCTGCACAAATATATTTTTCACAACTGTTTCCTTTTGTTCTGCCGGATATTTATAT
>CAYYXJ010000113.1:0-7571 GCA_964475455.1 uncultured Clostridiaceae bacterium
ACAGCGTTGTCTACAACAATAATTCCCTGCCCTGTTATATTTCTTTCAGTAATAACAGCTACTGCTCCCTTTTTACGGGCTTCTTCAATATAGTCTCCTCCGTCAAAATTCTCACCCGGTATTGCAATAAACATCATTCCCGGATTTATGGTTCTAGTATCAGTGGAAAAACCTGTAATTACAAGATTTTCCTCTTTTTCGTTACTTGATTTTCCGAGAGATTTTGCAATATCCCCGAATTTAAAATTCATTATAGCCCACCCTGTTTCTCCAATAATTGGCTTACAATCTCTCTTTCATCGTAATGGGTTTTACTGCCCATACTGTCAATATATGTTTCATGACCCTTGCCTGCCAGAATTATCAGATCCTTGGCCTTTGCGTTGTTCATTGCATATTCAATGGCACTGGTCCTGTCCACTATGGTTATATATTCTCCTTTTGTTCCTTTAATGCCTTTTTCAATTTGTTCAACTATCCCTGCAGGATCTTCATAGCGCGGATTATCAGAAGTTATTATCGTAAAGTCTGCTATACGTCCTGATATCTCACCCATCATGGGTCGCATTGTTGCATCCCTGTCACCTCCACAGCCAAAAACACTGATTACCCTACCCTCCGCAAATTCCTTCATGGCAATCAAAAGCTTTTCAAGACTGTCCGGTGAATGTGCATAATCTATCATAATGCTGTAATCCCTGTCGATTGAAAGCTTTTCACATCTTCCTGGTACCACAACATTTTTAATACCATATTGTACTGACTCATTATCAGCCCCGGATAAAATTGATGCTGCAGCAGCAAACAAGGCATTGTATACATTAAACATTCCGGGCATTTCAACTATTATTTTAAATTTCCTGCCGAGTCCTGCAAATGTAAATTCAGAACCGGTACCTTTCATTTTGATATCAGTTGCCATTATATCAGCTTCTTTTTTTGCAGACAGTGTTCTCACCGGGCATTCAGCTTTATTTATAATATAATCAGAGTGTTCATCATCAACATTGATGATTGAGTCCCGGCACATTGAAAAAAGCATCGCCTTTGAATCCAGATATTCGTTGAAATCCGTATGTTCCCTTCGACCAATATGTGCTCTGGATATATTTGTGAACATACCCAGTGAATATTCAGTGAACCCTGTGCGAAGCTGCTGCAAACCCATGGAAGTAACCTCCATTATACAGTCCCGCACTCCGCTGTCTGCCATTTGCCTTAAAACCTTTTGTAAATCTGAAGACTGAGGAGTATTCTGACTCGTTTCTATGTGTTCATCCTTGAATGTTATTCCAAGGTTTCCCATGACAGCACACTCACCCCGGAATTTATCAATAATTGATTTAATCATAAAGGATGTTGTCGTTTTCCCCTTGGTACCTGTTATTCCCATGAGATTCAATTCGGTTGAAGGATTATTATAAAAATTAGCTGAACATTTTGCCAATGCAAACCTCGCATCACTTGTAAATACAACTGTTGCCCTTTTATCTTCAATATCCTTCGTAACAATTGCAGCCACCGCACCATTGTCCCATGCTTTATTCAGATAAGCATGACCGTCATCTTCAACACCGTCAATGCATACAAACAAAAAGCCTTTTTTAACCTTCCTTGAATCATAGGCAATCCCGGCAATATCCACATCAGGATTTCCGGCTGTTATAGCATGCTCCACTCCATCCAAAACTTTTTTCAAATTCATATATAACCTCTGTTTTATTGTACTGTATTCAGATACCTGAATTTAACTTCGACAACTGTACCTGCTTCAATGCTTGTACCGATTGAGTACTGCTGCCCTATACAGGTACCCGAACCGTCTATCGTCAGGTTTAACCCGAGCCCGGCCAGTGCATTCTTAACTTCTCCTATTGTCATATTCCGAAGGTCAGGCATCTTTACTGTGTCCTTTTCTCCGGATAGGCTTTTATAAAGGTAAATCACACTTTTTTCAGAAACAAGTTCTCCTGCTGATGGATTCTGAGACACTACGGTAACATCCTCTCCGTTTAAATCACCTTTTATGACATACTCAAGATTACTGTCTTTTAGTGCAGAAACTGCTTCTTCCAGAGTATAACCTGTCACATCAGGGACAAGGGTCTGGACTTCATAATAATCTTCATCTCCTTTTCTGGGAACCTGAAGATACTCAAGTGACCTTTCAACAATCTCACCCATTAGCGGTGCTGCTATTACGCCTCCGTAAACAGAATTTCCGCGTGGATCATCAAGTATTACCAGAACCGTTATCAACGGATTATCTGCAGGAGCGAACCCACAGAATGATGCTGTATAAACATCTTCTTCAGTTGTTTCAGATGTACCTGTTTTCCCTGCAACCCTATATCCGGGAACAAATGCATTCTTACCTGTTCCCTCCGAAACTACCCCCTCAAGTACTTCCCTCATCAAGTCTGAAGTTTCTTCAGATATAACCTGCCTTACTACCTCCGGCTCGAATTTTTCAATAATGTTGCCATCATCATCAATTATTTCCTTAAAAAGATAAGGTTTCATTAAATAGCCACCGTTTGCAAGGGCATTATATGCCGATACCAACTGAAGCGGAGTGATTGTGAATCTTTGACCAAAGGATGCTACCGCCATATCAATTTCCATGGGTTCTGAATGAAACAGGGAATTTTCTTCACCCGGTATCTCAATTCCGGTCTTATCCATAAAGCCGAACAGATCAATATATTCATAGAATCTGTCAATACCTATATCCTGTGAAACTTTTACAAATACAGGGTTGCATGAATTATAGATTGCTTCCCTGAAGGTTTCATTACCATGCGGATACTCTTTTGCCCAGCAATGAATGGTGTATCCCTGTACTTCAACAGGGTAATCATTGACCATGTCTTCAAGGTCAATTACATCCATCTCAAGTGCCATGGCAGCTACGACAGCCTTGAAGGTAGAACCCGGTTCATAAGTCTTTGAAAGTGATTCATTTTTCCACCTTGTCTTGCTGAGCAACTCCGTTGATTCAAGTGAATAACCATCCCATTCCGAAGCCTCATAACCTATTGGATTTACCCTGGGTTCATTCAGATTGTAGCTTGGATTTGAAGCCATTGCCAGGAGCTCCCCTGTTCTGCAATCGGCAATTATAACTGTTCCGCCGCCGGCTGCCTTGTTTTCTTCAACACCCTTGGCAAGAACCTCTTCTGCAATTCTTTGCAGATTTCTATCTATCGTTAGTACCAGATTATATCCGTCATTAGCCTCAATTTCTGTTTTGGTTGCAAACGGCAGTTCAGTACCATCTTTATCAACTTCAGTGATTACTTTTCCGGGCATACCTTTTAAATAGTTTTCCATTGCTGCTTCAATGCCGAATAATCCCTGGTTATCCGAACATGTAGATCCCAGAATATGGGCCGCCAGATCATTATTGGGATAATATCGTTTTGTATCCGAAACAACATAAACACCGCTTATGTTATTTTCTGCAATCCATGTGCGTATTTCATCTCCCTTTTCCCTGTCGATTTTTCTTGCAATAATTTCAAATTCACTGTCCTTGATCAACAGGCGAAGAATGTCCTCAACCGAAAAACCAAGCAATTCAGATAACTTTTCTGCTATGTCAGCCGGGTCATTTGAATTATTTTTAATAACTACAGGACTTACTGTGACATTGTCCACTGCCACTGATACGGCTAACTCATTACCTGTCCTGTCATAGATATTGCCTCTTGAAGGGCTGAGTATCCTGCCGTTGTTCTGCTGGCTGTAAGCACTTTTTCTCAATTCCTCACCCATCACAAATTGGATATAGGCAATCCTTGCCAAAAGAGCGGCCACAACCAGTGCAGCAAGTATAAGAATAACAAGCAGCCTGTTTTTTCTTCTGCTCTGTTCAGTGACAGGCTTTTTAACTTTTTTTGTCTTTCGAGCCAAGTTTCACTCCTAACTTCAGCAGGCTATTAAAGCCTTTCCAATCTTTAACCATTATAATATAAAAGGGCTATGCTGTGAATCGCAAAACCCATGGTTTTCTACTTAATATACAGCTGCCGTGTTTGAATTAATTTCCCCCGATGAATGCCCTGACATTTTCTATCAGTCCAATGGTGTCATCAATATTGTCATCGTTAGTATTGTCCACGGTAACTTTATTGGCTCTGGGTACATCAATGTAAACAATTTGATGATTATTTGGTTCAGTCATCCCCAGTTCTGTTTCCGCAGAATGTCTTATCATAATGATGTTTGTTTTTTGATCAAGTTCAACAGCAAGAGCAGAGTTCACGGAAATTTGTTCCTCAAGTTTATTTTTTATATCAGCAATTTCATAATTTAATTCAGTCAGTTTGCTGTATCTCGATGTTACCAGAAAAAATGCTGCAAAAATCAGCGCAATCCACAGTATAGCTTTTACCCTAACTTTGGTTTTACGCTTCTTTATCAGTTTTAAATCAGGTTTTTGATCTTTTTCTGTTTCTGTAACCGGATCAGAATCATAGATTCCAATGTAAGGTTCTTCAACAGGCATTGCTGCAATTCTCATGATACTCCCCCGGAAAAATCTCCGGCCGGCGGTCTGCCGGCCGGACTTTCCTTGTTGCGCTTAATTTGTTCTGTGGTTCTTCTTTTGTAAATTCATGTGCTTTTTCTTTTGTGTGTTTCGTGTTTTTCTTTAGTGTGTTGTGTATTCTTCTTTTGTGTTACGGTCCTGTACATTCAATAACTCTGAGTTTTGAACTTCTGGATCGTCTGTTATTGTCAATCTCTTCACTGGTAGGTAATATAGGCTTCCTTGAAATGATTTTGTGCCTTGATACCCTATGACAAACACATACAGGAAAGTTGGGGGGACAAATGCATGGGTTTGCCAGTTCAGAGAATACGACCTTTACTATACGGTCTTCAAGGGAATGAAATGATATAATTGCCAATCTTCCACCCGGTTTCAAACCATTAGCTGCTTTTCTTACAGCGGATTCCAGAATCTCCAGTTCTTTGTTAACCTCAATTCTTATGGCTTGAAATGTCTTTCTTGCCGGATGTTTCCCTTTGAACCTGTCTTTCGGAGGGTAGGCTGCTTTTATAATCTCAGCCAGTTCCAGTGTTGTTTCAATTTTAGATTCTTGTCTTTTGTGTATTATAGCCGAAGCTATTCTTCCTGCGTATCTTTCCTCACCGTATTTTCCGATTATTGCGGCAAGTTCTTCTTTTGTATATCCATTGACCACATCATATGCCGTCAACTGTTCTTCTTTATCCATCCTCATGTCCAACGGTGCATCACTGTGGTATGAGAAACCACGGTCACTTTCATCAAGCTGATGTGATGACACCCCTAAATCCATAAGTATTCCATCTGCCCCTCCGGGAACATATTCCTCTATTATTTTGTCAATGTTCAGGAAATTATCTTTTATAACCAGGTATTTTGCCTTGGACCCGGTTTCATCAAGTACTTTTTTCGTCTCTGTAACAGCTTCTGAATCCCTATCCATTGCTATGAGAAATCCATTTTCATCCAATCTCTCAAGAATTTGTCTGCTGTGACCACCTCCGCCGGCAGTACAGTCGATATACTTCCCTGTTTTTTCAATGTTCAGATATTTTATAGTTTCATCCGGTAAAACTGATTCATGGTTGAATGCCTTGCCCATTGGAACCCCTTTCACTACCGGATATTTTCCCACTTTTCTTTATCCCAGATTTCAGCAATCTCACCGGCACCTACGAAATATACTTCTTTTCCCTGAAGATTGGCCTTTTCCCTGAGATTATCCGGGATTCTGATCCTTCCCTGCTTATCAACACTGCATCTTGCACTTTTAGAATAAAAATGCCTTTTCATGTTTTTGGTTTCTTTATCAAATCTGGGCTTGCTGTTGATATCATCATGAACCTTGTCCCATTCATTCATTGTATAAACGGTCAGGCATTCATCATCTATGTCAACTGAGACCTGGAATTCCATTCCAAGCTTTTCTCTGAATATCTGAGGCACGATTATCCTGCCCTTGTCATCAAATTTATGAAGATATTCACCCTGAAAAGTCTGTACCATCGTCTCCCCGCTTAGTCAACATCCGGGAATCACTCCCATTTAAGCCCCACTTGCTACCACTTTCTTACCACTTGACTACATTTTACTCCCCGTTCCCCCCACTGTCAACCCCTTTACTCCAACCAAATACCACTTTTTTCAGTTTGACCGTCTTTGGGTTGTTTTCTTGTTTTTTATGGCAAATTAAAAAGACACCTAAGGTGTCCCGTAATTTCATTTAATGTATTCAGTTATCAGGTTGTATTCCAAAAGTCCCGGTCAATCATACTACTCGTTAAGATATTTCATATTCTTTCTTTGGATCCAATTGAAAGGTACGGCCCTTCATTGTGTATTTTCAGTCAAGTGGAACTCTATTATCAGGGAAAACTACAACCTCCTCTGATGGTTCAGGTGTTGTTTCAACCGGAATCAAATCATCAAGGGATTTGAAACCAAAGGCACGGTAAAACTCCATGGAAGGTCTGTAAACCACCGGCCGTCCGGGAGCATCCAATCTTCCTGCTTCTTCAATTAGACCTTTATCAGCAAGAGTGCTTATGGAGGAACCGGAATTAACACCTCTGACAGCATCCACCTTCGCCCGGGTGGCTTCCGTATTATAGGCTATGACAGCAAGTGTTTCATAAGCTGCCTGTGACAGATTCTTATTATCGATCTTTTCAAAAAGAAGCCTCACATTTTCATAATAAACAGGATTGGTGCACATCTGCCAGCTTCCGTTCATTTCCCTCAGGATAATACCTCTGTTTTCTCCGCGATACTCGTCTGATAATTCATTCAACAATCTTTCAACTGTGATCTTATCAAGTTCAAGTGCTGCAGCAATCCTTACCGGTTGAATTTCATCACCGGCAGCAAATAGCATTGCCTCCAATATATTTTTATAATCCCTGTCTTTCATGTCATTCTCCATTATTTATACAGTTCAGGAACATCTGTAAAATCATCTTCCTTCAATTGATCTGTTTTCCTTATCAGTATGTCTTCAAAAATGCCCCTTTGCCTTATTTTCGCCTTTCTTGACCTAGCCATCTCAAGTATGGAAAGAAATCCGGCAATGGAATCAAGTTTGTTTCTACCTTCGCCCATAAACTCCTCGAAAAAACTTATTTCCTCTTTTTTAAACAGAAGCTTAACCAATTCCCTCAATTTCTGCTCAACTGTATATTTTTCGTGTCGAAGGATATTATTGACCTTTTTTGCATTTCGGTTTTTTTTGGCAATATTTCTTTCGCAAATAAGTTCATACATGTCCCGTAAAACCCCGGGGGAAAGTGAATATGTTTTTTCTGTTTTACCGAAATCTTCTCCGGACGGCTGTCTGTAAAAATACACTCCGCGGGTTGAATGAATATCTTTCAGTATGGCTGGAGACTTCCCCGGCGGACTCGGCATCGCGGCTATCGTGGCCTGCATGTTCTTCGGTGCGGTCTCGGGGTCCGGCCCCGCGACGGTGGCCGCCATCGGGACAGTCATGCTGCCCGCCATGCTCGAGCGGGGGTACGGCGTCGGATTCTCCGGCGGTCTG
>CAYYXJ010000113.1:7581-9525 GCA_964475455.1 uncultured Clostridiaceae bacterium
TTTTTCTGTTTTACCGAAATCTTAACAGAACGGCAGTCTGTACAAAAAAACTTAGCGGGATGAATGAATATCACTCAGTAAACTTGCAGAAGCCTTGCACCTTTTATATTCAAGCAATTGCAATACAAGTTGTTCCCTTGGATCTATCTCTTCTTCATCGTCCGAAACAGTGGGAAGCAGCATCCTTGACTTTATATGTAGCAAAGTTGCAGCCATTACCAGGAATTCACTGGCAATGTCCATATTAAGGTTCTCCATAGTAAAAAGATAATCCAGATATTGTTCTGTGATTTCAGAAATCTGAATATCATAAAGATCCATCTCATTTTTTTCAATAAGATGAAACAAAAGGTCAAAAGGCCCCTGGAAATTTTCAAGTTTTAGGTCACACTGTACATCCACCGGATCAATTCACCTATTCCCAGTCAATTTTCATGGCTCTTCGCACATCAGCCATGGTTTTTTCAACAATCTTCCCGGCATTGGCCGTTCCTTTTTCAAGTATATCCCTGACCATTTCAGGATTAGCGTCAATTTCATCACGTCTTGCATGAATCGGCTCCATTGCAGCTGATAATTTATTGTACAGATTCTTCTTACAGGCTACACAACCAATATTACCGGCCTTGCAATCACATTCAATTCCTTCGGCTTCAGTTTCATTGAATATCTTATGATATCCAAAGACAGGACAAATATCAGGATGGCCCGGGTCGTCTTTCTTTATTCTTGCCGGGTCCGTTATCATGCTCATGACTTTTTGACGAAGGACATCACCCCGATCTTTCAGGGCAATGGTATTATTATAGCTTTTGCTCATTTTTCTGCCGTCCAGACCAGGAAGCACCTTTGCTTTGGTCAGAAGAGGCTGTGGTTCCGGGAAAACAGCTTCATACATGAAATTGAAGCGCCTGGCAATTTCCCTGGTCATTTCAATATGCGGCAGCTGGTCCTCGCCAACCGGTACAAAATCAGCTTTATACATTAAAATGTCAGCAGCCTGCAGGCAAGGATATCCGAGGAAACCATAAGTTCTTATATTTTTTTCATCCATCTGAACCAGTTGATCCTTGTAGGTCGGACATCTTTCAAGCCATGAAAGAGGTGTTATCATTGAAAACAACAAATGAAGTTCGGCATGCTCCTTCAGTGAGGACTGCAGAAATATATTGCACTTGTCAGGTTCCAGTCCTGCTGCATACAGGTCTTTGACAACCTCACTGATATTTTCTTTATATGCAGAAGTATCTTCATATCCTGTTGTCAAAGCGTGCCAGTCAGCAATGAAAAAGTAGCAGTCGTATTCTTCCTGAAGTTTCACCCAGTTCTGTACTGCTCCCAGATAATTACCAATGTGCAATGACCCTGTCGGTCTTGCTCCGCTTAACACTATTTTCTTTGACATCTCAATACCTCCATAATAAAGTCATCATTGTATGACTACATAAACAAACCCACAATAAATTCAGCGACTATCATAAACCCTTCCCTGAACGGATAAACCATTGTATCAAGTACCGTTCGCAGGACTCCCGGTGCAACAAGGATCAGCAATACCATTGCCAAACCAACATATCTCTCATAGGTCATCACGCCAAAATAGTATTTATCCGGTAAAAGACCATAGAATATCCTTGACCCGTCCAACGGTGGTATAGGTATAAGGTTGAATACCGCAAGATAAAGATTGACTGTGAAGAATAAAACCAAAAAAGTAAAGAAAATCTCAGCCAACTGTGTCAGCGGGTTTGTTGAGTAATAAACAACCATTACCTGTATTGGAAATGATGTAATAAATGCCAGCAGTAGATTGGACACTGGTCCCGCTAATCCGACTTTGATCATATCCTGCTTTGGATCCTTGAAATTCATTTGATTTACCGGAACAGGTTTAGCCCATCCGAACCTGGCAACTATCATCATTATAGTTCCCAGCGGATCAAG
>CAYYXJ010000114.1:0-9523 GCA_964475455.1 uncultured Clostridiaceae bacterium
TCAAGGTCATTTTACCTGTTGCCATGCCAGGCATTATAACCGGTGTTGTCCTTGGAAATAGTCAGACGGCTTAAGGAAGATATTCCCGTCAGGTTCTACAAGAATCTTGAGTCCACAAATGATAAAGCAAAGGAAATCGCCATTGTTACAAATGATGAAATAAGTTTGATAGCATGTTCTGTCCAAAGGGGTGGAAGAGGCAGGATGGGGAGAAGTTTTGAATCGGAAAATGATAAAGGTGTATGGTGTTCATTTATCCTCAAACCTCATATTGAACCGGAAAATGCCCTCCTTATAACTATAGCTGCAGCAACAGCTGTTTCAAGAACCATTGAAACTGCTTATGGAGTCAAACCAGGAATTAAATGGCCCAATGATATTATAATAAACAACAAAAAGGTCTGCGGGATTCTTTCAGAAATGAATTGTGAAACAAATTCAATAAATTATATCATTCTGGGAATAGGTATTAATATTTCCCAAAGTCATGAAGATTTCAGCAAAGATGTTGTAAAAATAGCAGATTCAATGTATGGAATTACAGGGCAAAAACTACCGCGTTCAGAAATAATTGCATCATTATGTTATAATATTCAGGAGGTATACCGGCTTATTCTGAACAGGGAAACAGATGAGATACTTGAACTTTGGAAAAGATATACCATAACAGACGGTGAAGAAATAAGTATATTGAAAAACGGTGATATTATTTCTGCCCGGGCCATAGGAATAAACAGCAGCGGAATGCTCATAGTCGAATATGAAGATGGAACCGCAAAGGAATATAATTCCGGTGAAATTTCAATAAAGAGAATAACAGATAAAACTTGAAGGGAGAATATAATGTCACAGGACAACAATACAAACACTGAAACAAAGAAAAGCTATTCAAATAATACTTACAGGAAAAGTAATACAACCAACGGCTACAAAAAAAGCAATTCAAATTACAAAGGTTACAAAAGCAATAACAGTAATTATAGAAAAAAGCCGGCTGACAGTGGTGCAAATACACAAAAAACAGATGTTAAGAGGAACTACAATAGCTCAAAACCCAAAACGGCTACAGAAGGCAAAAAGACTTTCAACAACCAAAGCGGTAATAGAAAGACTTATAAAGGCAAGAGATATAATTCGACAAGACAATCTTTTTCCAGAAAACCCGAATACGAAACTGCAGAAGATATAAAGCAGGATATTGTAAGGATTGAAAAAGAAATCCGCCTTGAAATCGAAGAAATAAAGAACATGAAAATCTGAGGTTGATATGCTGCTGGCAATAGATGTAGGTAACACAAACATAGCAATGGGGCTTTATGAAGAAAAGAAACTTCTTCATATTTGGAGACTTGCAACAAACAAGGAACGTACCAGTGATGAATTCGGAGTGTTCTTCCTTACAATGTTCAATAATGTCAATCTTTCCCCAGGAGATGTCAAGGATGTAATAATTGCAAGCGTTGCGCCTAACATAATGTATTCACTCAGACATGCAATAAGAAAATTCTTCGATTGCAAACCCATATTGATAGAACCCGGTATCAAAACCGGTCTTAATATTAGAATTGATAATCCAAGGGAACTTGGAGCTGATCTTATTGTAGGAGCGGTTGCTGCATATAACCAAATCAAGGGACCTGTAATAATTGTAGATTTTGGAACAGCCACAAAGCTTAGTGCGGTAACAGGCAAAGGGGAATTCCTTGGTGTTGTTATATGTCCCGGAATCCAGGTTTCGGCTGAGGCCCTTACTTCAAAAGCTGCCCAGCTACCGAGGATACAGATTGAAAAACCTGACAAAGTGATCGGAACAAATACAATACACAGTATGCAGTCCGGTATAGTTTATGGGAATCTGGGGACCATTGAGTATCTTGTTAACAGAATAAAGGACGAAATGGCCGATACAGGTATTGATAGAAAAACCATCAAGGTAATAGCAACGGGAGGGTTGGCCCGGCTTGTTGTTGAAGGTACCGGAGAAATTGATGAAGTCAACGGGCTTCTAACCCTTGAAGGTCTCAGGTTGATATATGAAAAAAACAGGACTGAGTGAACCTCTGAACAAGTTCCTCGAAATTAACAGAAAAAGGAAGCCTTCAAGCTTTCACATGCCCGGTCATAAATATGGCCGGTTTCCATATGGATCTGAATCTGTCGATTTTTCAGCATATGATATAACCGAAATACCTGGTGCAGACAACATTCAAAAGGCAGACGGAATTATAGGTGAATCCCTTGAAATGATTTCAGATTCATATGGTTCTGATAAGACATTTTTCTTAACCAATGGAACAACCGGGGGAATTCTGGCTGTAATGAAGTACTTTTCATATCTGGGAGGTACAGTTCTAGTTTCCAGGGATTGCCATTCCAGCATTGTAAATGGTGCTATACTCTTTAATGTTCAGCTTAAATTCATAGCCATTGATATCAGAAATGGAATACCCATGCCTTCAACTGTTGATTCTGTAAAGCAAGCAGTTGAATCATGTGATGACTGCTGTGCAGTTTTGATAACTTCACCAAACTATTACGGAATGGTTGCAAATATCATGGAGATAAGCAGATATTTAAAATCAAGGGGAATACTGCTGGCTGTGGATGAAGCCCATGGAGCTCACTTCGCCTTCAGTGGACTGGGTGAATTAAGCGGGTTGAACAATGGTGCTGATATGGTTTGCCACAGTCTTCATAAGACAATGCCTGTATATAATCAGGGAGCACTTATTCATACTAAAGGCAGTCAGGTAAATGGTGATAAACTTTCTGAGATAATCAGGATGCTTGGTACTTCCAGCCCTTCATATCCAATTCTGGCATCCATGGAAAAAGCCGTATCATATTACAGTCTGTATGGAAACCGTTTATATAAGGAGCTTGCAGTAACAATCGGAAAAACCAGGGAAAAGTTAACCTCAAAGGGTTTTTCATTTGCAGTAAATGATGATTTCTCGAGAATGGTGATTGATGTATCCGGGAAAGATATAAATGGATACAAGGCGTTTGATACACTGAGTGAGGTGAATGTTTTCATGGAATCATGCGACCTGAGATACCTGGTTGCAATTGTTACTCCATCCAACAGTAAAAGGGATTTCAAGCGGCTGGAAAAAGCCCTGGGCGCAATTGATACAGGTACGGGAAATGGGATAAAGAACTATGAATCAAATGTTCCGGTGTTTATTCCGAAAATGGAAATGAATATTCAGAAAGCTTTTAATTCAAAAAAGCAATTGCTTCCCATGGATAGAGCTGAAGGAAGCATTTGTGGTACAATAATAATACCCTATCCCCCGGGAATTCCATGTTTGTATCCCGGTGAAGCAATAACCGGAGAGACGGTCTTATACATAAAATCAATTGTAGAAGACGGCGGTGTAGTACTGGGTTTGGATAGAGGAATGATACCCGTTTTGGAGTGAGCATGAAAAAAGGACTTTTTATATCGATTGAGGGCCTGGACGGGTCAGGAAAAACAACACAGGTCAGACATATACAGGAGTATTTTCAAAAAAAGGGAATGAAAACGCTTCTGCTCAGGGAACCGGGAGGTACAAAAATCGGGGAGAAGGTAAGGGAAATACTCCTTGACTCTCATAATGCTGAAATGGACAGTGTTGCAGAGATGCTTTTGTATGCATCCTCCAGGGCTCAGATAATGGCTGAGAAAGTGATACCGGCCCTCGAAGGTGGTGTAACGGTAATCTGTGACAGGTTCATAGATTCCAGTATTGCCTATCAGGGATATGGCCGCCAATTGGATATAAACGAGGTATATAATGTCAATTACACTGCAGTAAGGCATATACTTCCTGACATTACATTTTTTCTTGACCAGCATCCTGACACTTCTTTAAAACGAAGAAAGGAAGCTTCAACTGCTGATCGGCTTGAAAATGAGAAAATGGAGTTTCATAACAGGGTATATATGGGATATAAGGAACTTTGCAGGAAATATCCGGAAAGAATCAAAGTGCTTGATGCAGGAGAAAGCATTGAAGATATAGGAACAAAAATAACTGAGCAATTAGAATCATTTCTCGAAAGGATGTGAATATATGAAACTGGTATTCGCAATAGTACATGACGAAGACGAAACTGAAGTAATGAGATCCCTTAATGAGGACGGTTTCAGTGTTACAAAATTGTCTTCCACCGGGGGTTTTCTCAGAGCAGGAAACTCCACATTGGTGGTTGGGGTATCGAAGGAAAAAGTGGACCGCGTAATTGAGATTATCAAAGCAAAATCCAAGAGCAGAAAAAAACTGATCAATTCATCCATTACACCGGCTGTAAACAGCGCTATAGCGCCTGGGTACCCAATCGAAGTTACGGTTGGAGGAGCTACTATTTTTGTAGTAGATGTAGAAAAATACGAAAAGGCTTAAAATGATTACACTTGAGGATGTCCCTGGAAGGGTCGCCCTGAAAAAGAGGCTTGAAGACGAAATTCAAACCAAACATACAGGACATGCCTACATTCTTGAGGGGCCTTCGGGTTGTGGGAAAAAAGATATAGCCAAGGCATTTGCGTATGCAATTTTATGTATGTCCGAACATAATGACAAACCATGTGGGAAATGCAGGCATTGCAAAATTATTGAAGCCGGTGGTACCGGTGAACTCTATGAACTTTTCCCTGAAAAAGGAAGCATCGCAATAAACTCAATAAGGGAACTTCAACAAAATATAAATCTTATTCCAGTCTCGGCATCAGGGAAGGTTTATATTGTATATGAAGCTGACAGTATGTCGTTACCGGCACAAAACTGTATATTGAAAACCCTGGAGGAACCTCCGGAATATGCAACCATTCTAATGACCGCGTCAAACCCTGATAGATTGATAGAAACAATAAAATCCAGGGCGGTTTCCATACAGGTCGGGATCAATTCAATTGAAGAAATAGAGAATTATCTGAAAAAGAATACAAGTTATGATGCCAGGGAAATAAAACTTGCAGCAAGATGCGCAGATGGCTCGGTTGGCAAAGCCTTGAATATAATAGGTTCAAAGGAATTTGCTGAACAACGGGCAGTAGCCATGGGTTTTGCTGATAATCTGATTTCAAAGGACTATGATAAGGCTTTCCAGGCTACCGGCACACTGGCCAGGGGGAAAATCGACATTTTTTTTACATCTCTGTCAGGTGTTGTCCGGGATATGCTGGTATTGAAAACAACGGAAGATTACGGGTATTTGATAAACCTCGATAAAAAGGATATTATAATAAGAGGCTCGGAAAGGTATCCCGAGCATATATTGGGTAAAATGATTTCGATCATAAATGAAACATCCGACAGACTGTCGGCAAATGCTGCAAAAAAGCAGACACTGGATGCAATGATCGTAAAGATAACGGAGGAACTTGCCGGATGGTAAAGATAGTAGGAGTCAAATTCGACCAGGTGGGAAAGGTTTATTATTTCTCGCCGGGTGAAATTGAAATAAAAAAATATGACGGGGTTATTGTTGAAACTGCACAAGGCATTGAATTCGGTACAGTTGTAATAGAACCCAGGGACATTGATGAAAGCGACATCAAAGCTCCATTGAAGGAGGTCTTAAGGGTGGCATCAGAAAAGGACCGCGCCACAATTGAGGATAATAAACAAAAAGAGAAGGAAGCTTTTGACATATGCAATGACTGTATCAAGGAGTGCAAGCTTGATATGAAACTTATTGCTGTAGAATATGCCTTTGACGGCAATAAAATTCTATTCCACTTTACATCAGACGGAAGGGTGGATTTCAGGGAGCTTGTAAAGAAACTGGCAGGTATATTCAGAACCAGGATTGAGCTTAGACAGATCGGTGTAAGGGATGAAGCCAAGAAAATAGGTGGCCTTGGAATATGCGGTAGAGTTCTTTGCTGTAACTCCTTTCTTGATGAATTCAGACCGGTTTCAATAAAGATGGCAAAGAATCAGGGACTTTCCCTGAATCCTGCAAAAATTTCAGGTGTCTGTGGCAGACTTATGTGTTGTCTTAAATATGAGCATGAGGCATATGAAGAGCTGCTCAGGGCAACTCCCGGAATTGGAACACTTGTTAAAACTGCTGATGGTACCGGAGAAATAATTGATGTTAGCCTGTTGAAGGGTGTTGTTAAGGTAAAGCCTAAGGCGGACGGCGGAGATATTAAATCATATTCACTGGCA
Organism: uncultured Clostridiaceae bacterium; assembly: GCA_964475455.1. Taxonomy (GTDB): domain Bacteria; phylum Bacillota; class Clostridia; order DUPQ01; family DUPQ01; genus JAFGQE01. The sequence continues at coordinate 6,165 of CAYYXJ010000114.1, forward strand.
GAGATTGAAATTTTAAAAAGAAGTAACAAGAGACCGCAGGGACTTCCTGATACTAAGGAAGACTAGGGAACAGGAGAAATGATATGGATGTATTTGAATTTGCAATGAAGCTTGAACATGAAGGTGAAGCCTTTTACAGGGCTCAGGCCGATAGGAACAAGGACAATCATCTCTTTGGCATGTTTATATCCCTTGCAGATGATGAGCATATGCATGCTGAAATATTGGGCAAAAAAGCCGGGGATTGGAAAAAGTTGCCAAAGAGCAATCTTCCTGAAGAATTATCTATATTCAAAGACGAGGAATATTTCAAAAGTGAATATAAGGAAGTTCCCGACCAGTTGGACTTCTACAGGGAAGCACTTGCCAAAGAACAGGAAAGCATTGATTTATATAATAAAATCAAAGAAGATAATAAAGAGAATGTTAAAATATTTGACTATTTGATAAGCCAGGAAAAAAAGCATTACAACCTTATTTATGACCTCATAACACTTCTCGAAAGAGTTGAATCATGGGTGGAATCTCCTGAGTTTGGTGTAAGGGAAGATTATTGATTCAATCCTAAATTTGACAGAACATACATACTGATATATACTCCGCTTGAATAATGAACGGAGATTCGCTTATGCCGCAGATTCTAAAGGATGATGTCCGGGATAAAATTGTTGAAACTGCCAGAAACCTATTTATAACAAGGGGATATGACAGGGTATCAATGAATCTGATTGCCCGGGAAGCCGGAGTTGCCGTAGGTAACATATACCGGTATTTCAATGGCAAAAACATTCTATACAGACACATTGCCGGACCTGTAATCGACAAACTCATGGACCTGTTCAATGAACCGGTGAAATCTGATGCCTTTGGTGAAGTTGAAATGAAAATCAAGAAATTCATAGGCATATATGAAAGCGAAAAGAGACTTCTTTTTCTGTTGCTTGAAAACAGTCAAAATTCGGATTTCCAAAGTTTAAAGGACGATATAATAGATAGCTTTACAAAAGCAGTCAGTAGATGGAATGACAGCTTTCCTGAATTAAGCAAAGAGTATTTTAACAATTCATTTGTACGCGCCTTTACTTGTGCATATGTGAATGGAATTATAAGCATATTAGCCGAAGATACCGATGAGGATATTAAAAAGGCTGGATTATATAAGTTTTCAAGCTTCATGAAGAATAGTTTGTACAGGGAATATAAATCTGCGGAGGATGAGAATGAATAAGATTTTGAATGGGTTAATCAAGCACAGGAAAATAACGGTCTTTTTCATTCTGGTTTTAATTTCTGCAGGAGTTCTTTCTTTTGTTTCATTACCCAAGCAGGAGACTCCTGAATTTTCCATTCCGTATGCGATGATAACTACTGTTTATCCCGGAGCATCCCAAAAGGACATGGATGTTCTTGTCACCGAACCGATAGAGGGAATAGTCATGGGGATTGAGGGGTATGAGTCATCTGTTTGCTATAGTTCAAACAGCCTTTCCCTTATAATTGTCGAGTTGAAAATTTCAGCTGACAGAAATGAATCATTTGCCCAGCTTGAGAGCAGGCTCAGGGAACTTCAGGCCAAGTTGCCCGACGGATGTGGTGAAATAGATATCAACAGGAATATTACAGACACTGCCGGTGTTATACTGAGCTTGTCATCTTCTGATGCAGGTTCCGAAATGTTATCAGAACGAGCTGAAATGATTGTCAATGATCTGTCAGATATTGATGGATTCAGAAGGTTCGAAATCATAGGCGAAAAGAAAAATCAGATATTGATTAATGTTGATATACAAAAGATGATGTCTGCAGGTCTTTCACTAGTTGAAATATCTGATATTGTTGCTGCCGGTAACATTGATATTCCGGTTGGAAAATTAAAATACGGCGAAAACAGGATGAATATTGATTATACAGGAAGTTATGAGTCTGTTGATGACATTAAAAACATTGAAATGGGATATTCGCCCGAAGCCGGTATAATTATAAAACTCAGTGACATAGCTGATGTCATGGAAGTGGAAAAACCATCTGCAACAAGATATTATCATGAGGGTAAGGAAGCAGTTTTAATCTCTGGATATTTTGAGGAAGATATAAACACCCTTCCGCTGGACAAGAGGATAAATGATAAAATTATACAACTTCAAAAAAATCTTCCTGCTGGCATGGAAATATCACTTATTCTGTCACAGCCTGATGAGATTTCAGACTCCCTTGGTTCATTTTCAATTAATTTGCTGATTGCGATTGGCCTTGTTATTCTTGTGGTTTTGATTGGAATGGGATTTAAGAATGCACTTGTAGTATCAATATCAATTCCTTTTTCAATTCTGATGACATTCCTTGTAATGTATGCAACTAATATCAGAATACATCAGATTTCAATAGCTGCACTTATCATGAGTCTGGGTATGCTGGTTGATAACTCAATTGTAGTAAGTGATTCAATACAGGGAGAGCTGGATGAAGGTGAAAAACGCAGTAAATCATGTGTTAACGGAACAAGAAATGTAGCTGTGCCTGTTTTTGCTTCCACTATAACTACAATTGCAGCTTTTGCACCTTTCCTTTTCCTCAATTCGCTTGCAGGCGACTATATTAAATCCCTTCCCCAGATTATATCCATTTCCCTCACTGCGTCATACATAACGGCAGTAATAATAATTCCGGTACTTGGCTATATGTTTTTTAAAAAAAGAAGCAAAATGTCAATGAATGGAAATATTAAAGTTTTCCCAAGGCTTTTGAAATGGGGAATGAGCAGAAAGATTTGGGTCCTGGTTATCGTGGTTTTACTGGTGGCCGGAGCGGTTTTCCTGGCAATGGATCTTGACCGTGAATTCTTTCCCGCTTCAGACAAGAACATTGTTTATATTGATATTAGGAATAACAAAACCGATGACATTGCCGGAACCATTGAAATAGTTCAGCAGATATCAGATGCCATCTCTGGAGAGAATGAGGTTCAGGAGTATGTAGCATCTGCAGGCGGCGGACTACCCAGGTTCAATCAGATAATGTTTGTTTATGCAGCTACCCCGGATTTAGGTCAGATTATGATAAAAACAAATCTTGAAGACAGTGAATTCAAGTCAAACGGAGAATTCAAGGATTTTCTTCAGAATAAACTTGATGATTTGAACCTGGATGCCAAGATTATTGTAAAGCAGCTTATGTATGCCTTTCCCATGGATGAAGATATCGGAATAAGGGTTAATGGAAATGAACCGACTGAGGTCAAAGATGCTGAATCAATGGTTTTGGATGTGCTGAAGAATACAGGTGGAGTCAGGAATGTACATATAGGGAACACGGATTTTGTAAATATGATGGCATTGAAGATTGATGGAGAACGTGCTTCA
>CAYYXJ010000115.1:0-9395 GCA_964475455.1 uncultured Clostridiaceae bacterium
CTATATATAAATGCTATTTCCACAGGCCTTCAAGCTTGTTGATCTGATACTTGAATCCAAGGAGTGATAAGTAAACACCACATGTTGGATAAAGTTTGTGAAGCTCTCCAAGCGTTTCCAGTGGATCGAAAACAGTATCCTCCGGTATTTCATAGCCAACTGCATCTGAAAGAAGACTTAGTTTTTTGCTCATCCAGGCTTCAACAATAACAGGCATGCCCGGGTAATCTTCAAGCAGTTTGTCAACCACGGTATTCCTTTCAATTATCGGCTGGGTTATGACAAAAGTCGCTCCTGCAGCTATCTTGCGGTCAAGCTTTTCAAATTCATGCTCTTCAGGTTCATATGGGTTGAAAGCAACACCTATGATGAATTTATCCGGATATTCCCTTAGAATATAACTGGTCAATTCAACTGATGTAACAGCTTCGACACCAACTGCTCCAACGTCTGATGGCTGCAGTTTAGGAAGTCTGTCAGAACCATCTCCGCTGATAACCAAAAGATACTTAATGCCGAGTCTTATACAGGCTTCCAGGATTTCATCCAGATTTTCCTTTGTATGGAAAGTGTTAAGATGAATCATGACCTGTTCGGGATTTACCTTCAGTTTCAATTCTTCAATTACTTCAGTTCCCTGAAATGCCAAAAGCCCCATTGCATTATCTGTGATACAGGCACAACGTCCGTCATCCCTGACACGATTGAACTTTTCAGCAAAACTGTCAAGTCCCTCATGGAGTTTTTCGATTGTAATTGCTTGTTTCGGCGGTAGAATCTCTACATGGTATATTTTGTTCTTGATGTGATGTTCCATGTTTCCTCCTGATACTTTAATCAATATAATTAAGCCCCATTACTATGATGAGGCTTTATATAAAAACCTCTTTTTAATTATACACTATAGAAAATTGATGTCTATTGTGAAAAGAGGTTGTATTTTGTCATTTTTATCATTAAATTGTCATGGGGCAGGTTATGTCAAGAAAAGTTCAGAGTATTGGCTTTTCATACATCTGCAATTGAGCATTTTTTGAAATCCTTCTTAATACTGTCTGCATCCAGTGAGTAACCGATAAGTACCAGATTTCCTTGCTTTTCGCGATTTTTATTGTCAGGGATCATTTTCAGGTCACTTCCGGCAAATTCAATAAAAACCGGACCATCTTCGGTTTCGATGAATCCTTTTGCCCGTAAAAGAGAATCCGATAGGTTTTCAAGGAATTTTTTAACAGAAGCACTTTTATAAACAGCCTTGGCTTTAAGAGATAGAGAAGTGATATCTGCAGGGGGGGATTCATCAAGGGATGTCCGAGCTGTCCATACATCTGAAAGATCAAGAAGACTGTTGAAGTCCACAGAGGCGTGGGTTGTATGAATTATTCCGGAATCCGTGTTCAGTGAAAGCAGACGTGCATCAAGCAACGGAAGATATTCATCTTCCACCAGGTCTGTTTTATTTACTATACATATAGATGCTTCGGCAACCTGTGTCCTGGCTGCAGGAAGTGTTTCATAAACCTTGTGAAAGTTTTTGGCGTCCACCAGACAAAAATTCTGCCTGATGGAAATCTGGTTGTTGAAGGGTTCCATGCTTAGATATTCACTGATATCGCGTGTATTTGCAAGGCCCGTTGCTTCAATCACTGCAATGTCATAGGCAGGTTCTGCCGAGGCTATGCCGTCAAGGGCTTTCAGAAACTGATCCCTGGTACAAACACAGAATATAGAGCCCTGGTTTACTTCATAAACTCTGGCGGCTTTCGCTTCCACGAGGTCACTGTCAATGCTGACCAGGCCGAATTCATTGATAAGAAGTGCCACTGAACTCCCGGATTTTCCAAGATGTGAAAGCAGGCCATTTACAAAGGTAGTTTTTCCGGCCCCCAGAAAACCGGTTACAAGTATTACGGGCAGAGGTTTTTTCATGATAAATCCTTCAACCATTCCTTGATTATTTTGACCTCCGGTACTTCAGCCCATGTTTTCAGCTGGGATGTACAGAGTATTACTGCCGGGAATTTCTTTACACCATAGCTATTGGCTACTTCGGGATCATCCATGGCTACGAACTGTACATCGACTCCAAGTTCCTTGATTGCGGTTTCTACATTTTCAACGGTTTGAACAGAAGATTCGCTGTTGTCGGTAAGAATGATTACCTTTGACTGCTTTCTTCTTATCTTTATCCTGAGTTTTTTATTTATCCTTGATTGGATTGCTTCAATTAATTCATTTCGACTAGGTATAACACTGACAAATTTAATGGCTCCGTCAATGCATATTGTAGGTACATTCTTGACCATAAGAGAGGCCATGAACTGAACGCTTTCGGGGGATTTGATCTTATGTTCCCTCCAGATGACAAGATCTTCAAACTGGGGTGCTATGGCTTTTACGGATTCAACCATATACTGACATGGCGCACATGCTTCTGAATCCAGGGTTATGATATCAACTATAACCTTGTCGTAACGTCCGTATTCAGACATGTCAAAAAGATTTTCTTCCTCAGTGTCTCCCTTCAGGGCAAGTGTTTGAGCAATTTCTCTTTTATATGAATCCTTTGCAACTCCTGCAACAGCCTTAAGGTTTTCAACAGGTGTTTCATAAGGTATGTCACAACCGGGAGCCAGGATATATCCATGATTTCCACCGGTTTCGAGGCACTGGTAGGCATGAATGGAATTTTTGTCCGGTGTGCCATTAAGCAGGGAAGTAGTGAGCCTTAGATTTCCTCCGAAACTTACATTTCGTTCAAGACATATATTTCTTACTACATCAAGCGGAATATTTTCATCTACGCTTAAATTATCAGGACGACAATCACACATGACCTCAAGGTTTTTAAGAGCATGTCCGCAGACAAAGAAACTTGAAAGCTGTCCTGCTTTCCTGATGTAATCGAATAACTCAGAGCAACCGGGTGTTACGAATTCGCGAAAGTGCTGAGGGCTTATCTGACTGGTCATAGGGTCAACCAGGGCTATGATATCGCAGCCTGCGCTTATATATCCGTCAACCATAACTTTTCCGACCTCTGTGCAGAATTTAATAAGTTCCTTCAGTCCTTCAGGGTCATCATACATTTCCATGAACAAATTTGAGCCCATGAGATGAAGGGCAAGGGTAAAGGGACCGGTTATAAGGCCATAAAGGGCTGTGTCGGGAAGTTCCTTCCTGAGTTTTCGAGCGGCGTCCATCATTACAGGAATTCTGGCATCATTAAGATCGGGTACCTTTAAATCAGTCAGCTTTTTTGTATCAAGGATATGTGATGATACGGCCGGAGGGTTGAGTTTTTCCCATTTTAAATCACATCCCAGGGCTTCCGCTTCAACCTGCAGGTCAAATGCTACGGGGATTCCGTCAGCTTCATATATTTCAGCTGCCTTCAACTGTCCCTGCAAGATGAGATTTGCATCTTTCAAGTACTCATCAGCACCTTTATCAATCAATTTGCCACCGTGACAACCGACAAATGGTACCCAGGGCACCCTTTCTGTTTCTTCCAGTCTGATTGCCGACATTACCAGTTCTTTTCCAGTTTTCATCAATGAACCCTCCTTGGGTCAGTTTCAAATTATCACTATTCTACTTGCTTGTTATAAATTTAACAAACAAAATATTGCCTTTTTTATTAATATATTGTCAATAAAAAAAGACCGTTGCAACAAGTGCAACGGTCCTTTGATTCAATTTGAAGTTTTAGAAAAGTCCGGTGATTTTTCCGTCGTTATCAACATCTATCAATTCCGCTGATGGTACCTTAGGCAGACCCGGCATTGTCATGATTTCGCCGGTCAGTGCAACAAGGAATCCGGCTCCGGCCGATACTTTTATACCTCTTACAGTTACTGTGAAGCCTGTTGGACGACACTTTTTCTGAGGGTCATCTGACAGGGAATACTGTGTTTTTGCCATACATATAGGAAGATTTCCAAAACCGAGTTTTTCAAGGGACTTGACGGATTTCAAGGCTTCAGGAGTGAAATCAACATCATCTCCTCCGTAAATTTTCTGAACTATTGTTTTGATCTTTTCTTTTATACTAAGTTCGGTATCATAGCAGAACTTGAAATTTCCTGCATCTTTGTCAACCAGTGCGGCAACTTCCTTTGCCAGGGCTTCTCCGCCTTCGCTGCCTTTTGCCCAAACTTCTGAAAGGGCTACATTTACACCGAGCTCCCTGCACTTGTCTTCAACAAGTTTCAGCTCATTCTCAGAGTCGGTTGGGAATCGGTTTATTGCAACAACTGCAGGTAGTCCGAAATTAACAGTTATATTTTCAATGTGCTTCAGAAGATTGGGAATTCCGTTTTCAAGGGCTTCCAGGTCTTCTGTGGCCAGGGAATCCTTTTTGGCTCCGCCATGATGTTTCAAAGCTCTTACCGTAGCTACGATTACAACAGCGGAAGGTCTTAGATTTGCAACCCTGCATTTGATATCAAGGAACTTTTCAGCACCAAGGTCAGCACCGAATCCTGCCTCGGTCACAACATAATCTGCAAGTTTCAAGGCCATCTTGGTGGCCATGGCACTGTTGCAGCCGTGCGCTATGTTGGCAAACGGTCCGCCATGAATGAATGCCGGTGTATGTTCCAGCGTTTGAACCAGATTTGGTTTCAGGGCATCCTTCAACAGGGCTGCAAGGGCACCGGAGGCATTGAGCTCACCGGCTGTAACAGGTTTTCCTGAGTAGTTGTAGCCGATGACAATCCTCTTTATTCTTTCCTTAAGGTCCTGAAGGTCACTGGACAGGCAGAGAATAGCCATGATTTCAGAAGCAACTGTTATATCAAATCCATCTTCGCGGGGAGTCCCGTTGCTTTTACCATTGAGTCCGTCAACTATAAAACGAAGCTGACGGTCATTCATGTCGATACAGCGTCTCCAGGTTATTCTTCTTGGGTCTATCTGCAGGGAATTGCCTTGCTGAATATGATTGTCAATCAATGCTGCCAGAAGATTGTTGGCTGCTCCGATGGCATGTATGTCACCGGTGAAATGAAGGTTAATATCTTCCATTGGAACTACCTGGGCAAAACCTCCGCCTGCGGCTCCGCCTTTTACACCAAAGACTGGACCAAGGGAGGGTTCCCTGAGTGCAATCATGGTCTTTTTACCGATTCTTCTAAGGGAATCACCAAGACCTACTGAGGTGGTAGTTTTTCCTTCACCTGCAGGAGTGGGATTTATTGCGGTAACCAGTATCAGTTTTCCATCAGGTTTTCCACTGAGCCTTTTAAGGAGCCTGTAATCGATTTTGGCCTTATAATTACCATAAAGCTCTATTTCACTTTTCTCGATATCCAGGGTATCGGCTATATCCAAAATTGGATTCATTATGTTCGCCTGGGCGATATCAATGTCGCTTTTCATTTATGCATTCCTCCGTTTTTATATTTTTGTATTTTGGTTTATCAAGCATTTGCATGGTGCAGTTATTAAAAGTATACCATCAGCATATGGAAGGGCAAAATAGAAAACAGTCATTATTTGTAATATTTTGTCCTAATAAACCATGCATATGGACAAGCACATTGAGCTGACTTATAATGAACAGGAAATTCTAAGTAAAAGTGAGGGTTTATCTGTGATTATAATTGGAGAAAAAATTAACAGTACACTTAAAAAAATCAGGCCGGCAATTGCAAATTATGACAAAAAAGCGATTCAGGATTTGGCTCTTAAACAGATCAAAGCCGGTGCAAACTACATTGATTTGAATGCAGGAATGTTCCACGAGGATGAACCGGACAGGCTGGAATGGCTGGTAAATACGGTTCAGGAAGTCACCGATGTACCGTTGGTCATGGATTCACCGAACCCCCTTGCATTGAAAAGGGGATTGGAAACAAATAAAAACGGCAAACCCATAATAAATTCAATCACAAATGAAGAAGAGCGGTTCAATGAGGTTCTTCCTCTTATAAAAGAGTTCAATACAGCTGTTGTTGCTTTGTGCATGGATGATACAGGAATGCCTGAAACTGATGAAGACCGTGTTAAAATTGCCAGAAGCCTGATAACAAAACTTACAGCTGAAGGCGTTGCACATGAGGATATTTTCATTGATCCGCTGATACGTCCAATTGGAACAGGTTCACATTATGGAAAAGTTGCACTTAATACAATGAGAAAAGTAAAGGAAGAGTTCCCGAATGTTCATATAACCTGCGGACTCAGCAATATATCATTCGGAATTCCTGCAAGAAAACTGATGAATCAGACATTTCTCGTAGCAGCTGTTGCCAGTGGAATGGATGGAGCAATTCTTGACCCGATGGACAAGAAACTTATGACATTCCTATATGCTGCCGAAGCTCTTATGGGACATGACGATTTCTGTATGGAATATCTAACAGCCTTCAGAGAAGGCAAACTCGATGGTTATGAGCCAAAGGAATAAATTAATTTGTTAAAAAAACCCGGTTGATGTGATCAGCCGGGTTTTTTATTTCAATGAATTATTTTCATACTGTATCTTTTTTCTTCAGGTAAAGGAACCAATAGATCATTCCGACAAAAACAGCGCCGCCGGCAATATTTCCCAGGGTTACTGCAATTAAATTGTGGGTGAAAAAGGTTCCCCAGTTCAAGGCGTCCAGGCTTTTCTGAGTCAATCCTGCATCAATGGCCGCCTGGGCGTATGCCGGATTTGCCTTTGCCATAATTCCTGCGGGAATGTAATACATGTTTGCAACACTGTGCTCAAACCCTGAAGTTATGAAAAGCCATATGGGGAAGAAAATTGCGAAAATTTTACCTATTATTGTCTTTGCCCCGGTTGCCATCCAGACCGCCAGACATACCAGCCAATTACAAAGTATTCCTAGGATAAACCCCTGTGAAAAAGTCAGCCCGACTTTATATGATGCTATTTTGATGGTGGTTGCAGCCAGAAGATTGCCACTGGCATTTAGCTGACCTGATTTTACTATCAAAAAGGCTATAAGGACTGAACCGATGAAATTACCTATATAAACAAACAACCAATTTTTAAGCATGCCTGAAAGTTTTGCTTTTTTTGACAATACTGACATGAATATCAGGTTGTTTCCGGTGAAAAGTTCTGCTCCTGCTATGATGACAAGCATAAGACCTGTCCCGAAAATTGCCCCTGCCAGCGTTTTCCCGAGACCATAGGTATTTGGATCAGCCCAAAGGTTGTATGCTGCATAGTTGGAACCTTCACTTGCAAATGCTATGAAAGCTCCGGCCAGCAATCCCAATAAGACCATTTTAATAATTGTCAGTGAAGTCTTTTTAACACCACTATCGACTGTTGCCTGTGCAATTTCTGCGGGTGTAAGATAAAATTTGCTGTCCACGATGTCCTCCTGATGATATATTTTGGAAGAATTAACCCCATCATTGACATGATAACATATTTTATACGCTGGTTAAAAGGCATTGTTATCTACGGTGCTTCGGGCTTTTTTGATATAATGACAGTATCCCAAAGTCAGGAGGTATGTTCATGAATTGTATCGGGGCAATTGAAGAAAGAAGATCAATAAGGAAATTTTCCAGGAAGGAAATTGGTGTCGAAATCCTAAGGGAGGTCATAAGATGCGGTGGTCTTGCTGCCAGCGGAATGAATCTGCAACCGATTAAATATGTGATTGCCACTGGAAACAAGGCTGATGAGATTTTCCCTCATACAAGATGGGCGGGTTACCTGAAGGGACAGGGATCTCCTTCATTTGAAGAGAGGCCTTATGCTTTTATATTGGTTTTAAATGACAATAATATAAGGAAAAGTGGATATGAGCTTGATGCGGGAGCGGCAATTGAGAATATGCTGCTTGCTGCTTGTTCAATGGGGCTTGGCACCTGCTGGCTCGGGGCGATAGACTATGAAGAAATTTCACAGATAACAGGTATTCCTGAGGGATATAAGCTGATTTCAGCTGTAGCAATCGGATATCCCTCACAAAAGAGCATTCCCGAGATATCAAAAGGGAACATAGAATACTATCTTGATGAAAATGAAGTACTCCATGTTCCCAAAAGAACAACGGATGAAATTATTTTGAAAATTTATTAATCAGATAATCACAGTAATATCCTGCATCAAAGTCTTCTTTGCATGCGAATCTGATTATTTCCTTTGGTTTCAGGAGTTTTCCGTGTCTGTGTACATTTTCGGTCATCCATGCATTGATTCTTGACAAATCGCCTTTTTCTATGTCTGATTTGTAATCAATGGTTTTTGCCATGGCTGCGGTTAGTTGTGATGAAAGTGCGCTGCCGAGGGCGTAGGTTGGGAAGTAACCGAACATTCCTTCGGACCAATGGACATCCTGAAGGACTCCTCTTGTATCATCCGGGGGAGTGATGCCAAGATATTCATGGTACTTTTCATTCCAGATTCCCGGAAGGTCACTGACTTTTATGTCCCCGTTGAAAAGCATTCTTTCAATTTCATATCTTACCATGACATGCAGGCTGTAGGTTAACTCATCCGCTTCAGTTCTTATAAAGGTCGCCTCAGGTTTGTTAACAGCATGATAAAGTTCATCAACACTGACATCTCCTAACTGTTCAGGAAAAAGCTCCTTCATTTTAGGATATAGGAATGATATGAATTCCCTGGACCGGCCAACAATATTTTCATAGAAGCGGGACTGTGATTCGTGGAAACCAAGGGATGCACCGTCATCAAGTCCGGTGAACATGAGTTCATCGGCAGTGTTCAATTCATAGGTGGCATGACCTGCTTCATGAATGGTACTGTATAGGGCGGAGAAAGGCATTGTTTCATAAAAATGTGTTGTGAACCTTACATCATTTTTATTTATTCCCATTGTAAAAGGATGCTCTGATTCAGCTGTAGCATATCTTTCCCTGTCAAGAAGCATGGTGTCCAGGACATAGTTTCCAAGCTTTCTCTGTGCCTCAACGGGATAGTTGCGTTTTGTGAAATCAACTCGCGTGTCCGCCGCTGCAGGGATGGCTTCCTTTATAAGAGGAACAAGCCTTTCACGAAGCGTGTCGAAAAATTTGTCATAATCGTCCATGGTATAGCCTTTTTCGAAATCATCAAGGTACAGATTGTAGGAATTTATATTCGGATTTCTATAAGCTGCAAATTTTTTCTTTGTTTCAACTAATTTTTCCAGATATGGTTCAAAGCTTTTAAAATCATTTCCGGTTTTTGCCAATTGCCATACATGACTTGCATCGTTCTGAAGTTTCATGAAATCCATGAACTCCTGCATGGGAATCTTTGATGTCTGGTCATATTGTTCCCTGGCTTCCTCAGCGGTCCGCATAACAACGTTATCAAGGTTTTCCTTATTATCAAGCAGAAGATTGATCAGCTCATTTGTTTCATCATTAATAAAAATCTTATAAACTTCCCCTGAAAGAGTTGAAAGGCTCATGCC
>CAYYXJ010000116.1:0-9314 GCA_964475455.1 uncultured Clostridiaceae bacterium
CGCTCGGGTCTGACGGAAATGGATCAGCAGAAATTTCTCTAATCCTTTCAAAGCTCTTATCAGGACTCTGATCATCAACGAAGATTATCTCAAAACTCTTAAAATCCGCAGTTGCTGCAGATATTCGTCTTACAAGCTCGTCAAGATATTTTTTCCCATTATAAACCGGAATAATTATACTTATAGACTTATCTACCAAGGGTCCTCCTGACCACCTTACAGGTTAATTTAATATCTTCATCGGTTAGGTGCATATGCAATGGCAGTCGAAGCAGTCTACCGGCAATATCTTCTGAAACCGGACAGTCGTCAGGATGATATCCCAGCTTTTTCCCATATGGAGATGAATGTAAAGGCATATAATGAATAACTGCTTTAATACCCTGGGAATTAAGTGCTTTTCTTACCATCTCCCTTGTATCGTTATCTTTAAACAAAACATGAAACACATGATGATTATTAGTATTATATACAGGTATTTTCGGAAGCTTTATTTCTCCGGTATCAGCTATTTCAGACATCTCGTTATAATATAACTCCCAAAAATGCTTCCTTCCTTTAGCAATTACAGCTAGCTTATCAAGCTGAGCAGCCAGGACTGCTGCTGAAAGGGAGCTCATATTAATTCCCCGCCCCGGCCTTTGCCAGGAATATGCAGTAGCTTCACCTCTCAAAAATGCTCTTCTGTCAGTACCGCTTTCAAGCATTTCTTCAAAGACGTGAACTTTTAGGGCATCCTTTATAAATAATGCTCCTCCACCTTCTCCCGAAATATTCTTGGTCTTATGGAAGCTAATGACTCCTGCGTTTCCCAGGGTTCCAAGATGCTTTCCTTTGTAGTATGCATTCATTGACAAGGCTGCATCCTCTATTACCAGAAGATTCCCGGCATCAGCTACCTGCATGAGTTCATCCATATCTGCAGAAGCTCCTCCATAATGAACCGGCATAATACATGATGTTCTATTGTTGATTTTCTTTTGAACATCATTGATATCAATGACCAGTGTATCCGGATCTATATCTACAAAAACTGGTTTCAACCCTGCAGATAGTACAACATTTGCCGCGGCAGGATAAGTGTATGAAGGAATAATAACCTCAGAGCCTGCCTGAATTAAACCTGAAGCCAGATAAATTTCCATTGCTGAAGAAGCACTTCCTGTAATAAAAATTTGTTCAGCTCCAGTTATATCACCCAATTTTTTATGAACATCATCAGTGAAATCTTTATTTTCAAACATATATTGCCGAAGGTTACCAGCTTCTTCTTCTCCGTAGAAAGGTTTATTGAATTCAATACTTTTTTCTTTCATCTCAATCTATCCTATATATCCTTATATTCCAGTCACCGTCTCCGGTGAATCTAACTATCCTCATACCATATGGCGAATTGAATTCGTGTACTAGACTGCTTTCTTCTTCCAAAAAACGGGCCATATCATCATAATATGGATACAAATTTCCATAGACGATGTTCCAAACAGGTCTTTTATTATATATAAAGTCCATTTCCTCAGGATATATTATATATTCTATGCCCCTTGACTGAATATATTCTCTGAAATCCAAGTTACTTTCATCCAGATAAGTCAGGTTTCTATAATCAAAGAACTCTCCGTAATTAAAAAGGTAACCTGTATTTAAATTTGCAAGAACTTTAGTATTCTCAGGAATATTTTCTCTTATTTCATTTAAATAATTATTATAATCATTATTAAGCCAAGGTAGTATTCCGCTGATTGAGTTTACTAAAAAACCCAGGCATATTAGAGTTGGAAGAATTATTTTTTGATTATCAATTGCAGAAATCAACCAGGATGCAGCCAGTATTCCCAGTGGGAAAACAAATATTATGGCAGGCTGGGAATATCTTCCTACAATCATATAACCAAGATTAACTGCAATCAGAGGAAAAAGAATCAGCCAGTACTTTTTATTTTTAATTCCGGCAAGAAGTATCCCCACTGCCGAAACAACAATAACAATAAGCTCCCCTCTGATATTTGGGGTATAGTAAGTTCCGGATGACTGCTTAAATAGCTTACTATAATAATTAAAAAGTCCGTCATACTTGACAGCAACTGTGCTTGTCACTCCAAGATCGCTTCCATACTTCAAGTAATTTGCTATAAAATTTGGATCCATCAAATAACTTATCCCAATAAATATTCCTGCGAATAATCCGGTAATAAGAATATAAATAAGAAGATTTTTGATTTTCATTTTTTTATCAAATAATATGTAGAATAAATAAACAGATCCCACTGCAAGGGCAATTAAAAAACTATTAGGATGAATACCTATGGTTAGTCCTGTTAAAGTAGCCAAAACAATATCTTTTCTGTAATTCCATTTATCACGGTTTTTTATAATGTAATAAGGTATGCCAAGCAGGGCTGCGACAATTATTATCTCCTGTCGTGCAAAGTGAGAAGCATAAACAAATTGTATGCAGACAGAAAGTGCAACCATTCCAAGAAAAGATACCTTTTCACTACAGGTCAGTTCCTTTGTCAGCTTATAAAGAAAGTACAATGTTACAGTGCCAAAAATAAGGGATATAAGGCGAAAGGCAAACAGGTTGTATCCTAAAACCAAATTAAATATAATCTGAATTCCATGAAAGACTATTGTTATAGCACGAGGGTTTCGTGGAAGAAGATCAAAGAATGATTCCGTAGCAGCAGGTCCTTCGGCCAGCATTGACTGGGTTAATCCGGAAAGCCATGATTCATCAGAATGCATGAAAGGAAATTTTGTCAAAAACAAAAGGTTTATTATAAAGTATATCAAAAGATATACAGGTACCTTATATTTGAGAATTTTCAACACAATTTTTTTCATAATCATATTATATATCAAAAAAACAAGAAAAAAGGCCCCCGGCTGACCGGAGGCCTCTCCTTGAAGTTAAATTAGTCTGTTACAACCGGATATCCTTCTGCTATCCAGCCCACTTTCATTCCATAATGAAGCGAAACTGCATCATATCCGAGCATTCTGAGGACTGCTGTCGCCTGTCCTGCTGTCTGTCCGGAGTAGCAGGCAACTATAAGTTTACCTGATGGAAGATCTCCGAATGATTCCTGCATGTTTGCACCAAATGGTATATTCACTGCATTTACAATGTGGCCTGCAGCAAAGTCTTCTGCTGTTCTGATATCTACAACTGTTGCTTCACCAGCGTCTACAGCTGCCTTGGTATCATCCCAGCCAATTTTGAAGTTTGCATTGTCAAGAACTGCGTTGAAATAGTCTTCAACTGCCTTGAGCATTACTGAATCAAATTCTGCTCCGGCATCACTAAGTTCAGTAGCTTCTGTTGTTACATAAGCTTCATAACCCTCAACTGCCATTGCGCCTTTGTTATAACCAGATTTTACAGATATTGCTTCTATGTCAAGCATGTTGAGAAGTGCAATAGCCTGTCCTGCTGTCTGACCTGAGTAACAGTAAACGTATACAGGTTCATCCTTTGGAAGTTTTGAAACTGCTGCTGCAAGGTCCGGACCCCATGCTGCAAGTGCAGCACCCTTTATATGACCTGCATTATAGTCATCTGCAGATCTGATGCTCAGTATAAATGGTTCTTCTCCTGCATCCATCTTTGCGAAAAGATCTTCCCATGAGATAATCCTTGAACCCGGGTAATCTGCAAAATAATCATTTGCAGCAGCTGTTTTAACATATGATGTCCAGCCATTCATACCAGATTTAAGAGAAACTGCATTGTATCCAAGTGACTTCATTATTGCAATTGTCTGTCCTGCGGTCTGTCCTGAATAACAGGTTACTACAATCTTTTTATCTGTTGGAAGATTTGTGAAGTTTTCCTGCATGTTTTCGCCGAAAGGAATGTTTACAGCACCGGCTATGTGCGCGATGTCATAATCTGCCGCACTTCTGATGTCAACAACCACTACATCCCCTGCGTCAATCAATGGAGCAGCCGCATCTGAAGCGATAATATTGTTGGCATTATCAACAACAGCATTGAAGTATTCTTCTACATACTCAAGTACTTTCTTGTCAAATTTTGCTCCTGCATCAGGCAATTCATTTACAGTTGTCTCAACATAAGCTTCATAGCCTTCCTGCATCATCAATCCGCTGTTGTATCCTGATTTCACAGAAACAGCATCAATTCCGAGCATGTTTAAGAGTGCTACTGCCTGTCCTGCCGTCTGCCCTGTATAACAGTAAACATATACGGTTTCATCAGTAGGAAGCATAGAAACCTTTGATGCAAGATCCTCACCCCATGCAGCAAGGTATGCACCTTTTACATGACCTGCTCCATATACATCAGCCTGTCTGATGCTAAGGATGAACGGATCATCCCCTGCGTCAATCTTAGCAAAAAGATCGGACCAGTTGACTATCCTATTTCCAGGATATTCTGCGAAATACTTAGTTGCAGCATCTTCAACCGCAGTTCCTGATGAACAGCCTGCTATTGTGAAAACCAGAGCAACTACCATTAAAGTTACCAGTAATTTTTTCATATTTTCCCCTTTCGATTATGACGCATCCTGTTGTGATGGAGGCGTGCTTTCAGACGGTGGCTCGGGATTTTCGACAGCTTCGTATTCGAGCCAAGCTCCGTCATAAATTCTTACATCATTGTATCCGGCATCCTTCAACGCTACATAGGTCTGGGCTGCCCTGACTGATGTCTTGCAGAAAAGTATAATCTTCATGTCAGGTTTAATCCCTTTATCTATATATACAATCTGCAGATCCCTGGCTGATTTGTATTCTCCCGTGGCATAGTTGTTCCATGTATATTCAATATGCACTGAGCCCGGGATTGTACCTGCCATATATTCTTCATAGCTCCTTGTGTCTATAATAACTGTGTCTTCTTCAGGCATGTTGAGCTGTGATTTTAGATAATCAAGAGTTACTATAAGATTCTTCTGAGTATCACCGGTATTATAACCATTGAAGTCTCTGCTCCTTTATCCTTAAGTGCCTCAAAACCTCCGCTGACAACATATACATTGAAATTACCGTACATATTGAGCGTCCAAAGTACTCTTGCTGCCTTCATATTTGAAGTATTGTCATAAACCAGCAAGGTATCATTTTCTGAGATACCGGCAGCACCAAGACATTGTGCTATCTGATCGGCCGGAGCCAGCATATTTGCGTATGGTTCATTGACAACAAGCTCTGACATAGGGACATTTACTGCTCCGTCAATGTGTGCCAGGCCATAGGTTTCAGGTGATTCGGCGTCAATAAGAATTGCTCCGTCCTTAACCATGTCCATAGCCTCTTTGGGAGTTACGATATAACCGCCTGTTTCGCCGAAGCCAAAGCTGCCGCATCCGGTTGCTACGACTGAAATGACGAGTATAAGCGCAATCAATAAAACTGATTTTTTCACTTTCTCCCTTCCTTTCATTCCTATAGATTTTCCTCAATTGTTTTTCTGTTGAGGCTTTCTTCTGTTATTTGTTTAACTATATGTCCGTTTTTAATGATTATCACTGATGGACAGTGCCCGTGCTTACATAATCTCATGGCAAGGCCCTTTGATTTATATGTGTCCACTTTATGGCAGCATAGGTCGTCATATTCCTTTTCTATTGCGTCGAGTTCTTCCAGGAATTCCCTGTGATCTGAATTCGATGCATCATAGATATATGCGATTCCATTGCCTTTCATTATCATTTCTTCATAAATTTCCGATTCTGCTATATACTTTTCTGCCATGACTCCTGCTGTTGCAGCATCGCCTACACAGGTTGCAACCTGTCGAAGGAATTTTTCCCTTACATCACCTGCTGCAAAGACTCCATGTACACTTGTTTCCATGTTTTCATTTGTCAGGATGTAACCCTTAGGTGTCATATTTACAACACCCTCATACAATTTGGTATTTGGCACATAACCTATGAAAAGGAAACATGTGAAGCAATCTATGGGAATCAGTTCAACGGTCTTGAGGTGTTTAAGAACCACAGTTGTAAGTTCATCCTCACCTTCGAATCTTTCAACAACGGTATTGTGAATGAATTCCATCTTGGGATTTGCAAGTGCCGCTGCCTTGGCAACTTCGTTACAATCCATGATTCCTTCATCATGAATTATTGAAACCTTAACTTTCTTGGCAAATCTTGTAAGGAACATCCCCTCTTCTATAGCTGCATCTCCCGATCCAATTACAAGAACTTCTTCATCAGTACATGCTGCTGCATCGCAGGTTGCACAAAATGCAATTCCTTTGCCTATGTATGCCTGTTCATTCTCGGCACCGGTAAGTCTTGGTTTACTTCCATTACAAATAATGACTGATTTAGCTTCATATCTGTTTCTGAAAGTTTCAACAAACTTTACCTCACCTGAAAAATCAACAGATTTTACATTTGTAAGATTAAATTTAACTCCAAACTCCTTGGCCTGCTGTTCAAAGAGTTTCATCAGACCGGTTCCGGTAATCCCTTCAGGGAATCCGGGATAATTCTCTATTTCATTAGTATTTGTTGCAATTCCGCCGACGAGGGATTCTTCAATTACTATAGTATTGAGTCTTGCCCTGCCGCAGTAAATACCAGCGGTGAGACCTGAAGCGCCTCCGCCGATAATGACAACATCATATTGTTCAACTTGCTTTTCTCTTGGCATATCTTTACTTCCTTTTTTACATAAAATACTTTACAAGCAGTTTGCTTCCAACGATTGCTCCTACGAACATGAATGCTGCAAACACCCATCCTGAAAGGGACAAAGAAGCTATTCCACTGAAAAGCGCTCCGATGTTACATCCAAAGGCAATTCTAGCGCCGTACCCCATGAGTAGTCCTCCCAGGGCTGCTGCTATTACCTGCCTGTATGATTTAATTTTCTTGATTTTAAATCCGGAAGCCATCATCGCTGCAAAGAGTGCGCCAGCTATAATACCAAGATTTCTCCAGGTACCCGGGTCGTTCAAAAACCCTGCATCAAGAGTTGCCTGTGCCCCGGGTGAGCTAAAGTAGAACCACTTGTCAACCGATCCACCAACCAACTCAAACAACCATGCACCCCAGTTTGCAAATACTCCGGACACTCCCCATGGGTTTCCAGTTGTAGAAAATGTTACAATCTGGAAAAGCGATAGAAGAACCGCTCCAGTTACATATGGTAATGCGTCTTTGAACCACAACTTATAAAAATCATTTTGTTTTATCTTGTCGAAAAATGCCTTCAAGGCGTTTCACCTCCCTAAATTTACCGGGATTTATTTCATTTTTTCAATGTAGCATTCCCATTCGCCGTCATCTACTTCTTCGAGTTCAACTTCATGGCCCTGCTTCCTGGCCCATTCCGGGACATTTTTCATAGCACAACTATGATCTATGAGAACGATAAGGGTATCTCCTACTTCCATGCCTTCCAGTGCCTTTTCTGTTTTGATCAAAGGTATAGGACAAGCCTCTCCCATGCAATCCAATTCAACTTCTTTAGCCATTTTAAAATCCTCCAATAAAAATAAATTAGTGTGACATTCCGTCACTGTGTTTCTTTTCCCACTTGTGGGCAATTACATAAATCACTGCTATAATCAGCAGGTTTACTGCCAGTCCTCCAAGCCATCCCAGATAATCCGGAAGGAAAATCTTAGGTGCTTTCAACATAAAAGTTCTTTTCCACCATCCAAAATCGTGTGCTCCCCAAAGGGATCCAACGATGAAGAAAAACAGCGAAATAACCTGCATCCAAAAGCCTTCCCCTATTCTCATAAGGGTACCGGATGCACATCCTCCTGCGATAACCATACCAATTCCGAACATACAGGCTCCTATGGCGGTTGCTATACTAATTGGTGCAATATAACTCTGACCCGGAATAGCAAGACCATTGATGAAATATCCGTACTTGATTGCTGTAAAAGCTATGCTAGTGATCGCGAAAGCAATAAGAACTGCCCTCGTAATCGAAGTGCTTTTAGTAAGGTACGGGTCTCTCATGGAAGCCGTGAAACAGAATCTGGATCTCTGCAGGGTAAAACCGAAGGCAATACCAAGTAACCAATAAAGCAACAGGGTATTTTCCTTGAAACCTAGCCACACGCCGATACCTGCGATTACTGTAAAAATAATCATAGCAATCGGAATCTGGTTTTTCTTTTTCTTACGGGTTCCTGCGCCTTTCCTTGACGAAGCCCTTGAAGATGTTCTAACCGTTTCTTCAGCCACTACTTCACATCCTTTCGATAACATTGTTAATAAATTAACATTCCTTGTGAATTATATCACAATCTTTCGCTTTGCATACAAGCGGTTTACTTATACTGTATAAGTTTTTTTAATGGCAAACATGTGATATAATTTTGAAAGCAGTAATTCACACCGGAGAAGTATATGAATCTGGAATCACTAAAATTCTTTTATGAAGTTGTCAAAGCAGGCAGCATCACCAATGTAGCCAAGTCAGCTCACATATCTCAGTCTGCCCTAAGTCAGCAGTTAAATAAACTTGAAACGGAACTCTCTGAGGAACTTCTGATCAGAAGCAACAAAGGAGTTACTCTTACCAGAACCGGTGAAGTAGTTTATAAGTTTGCAGAAAATATTATGCGCACCTATGATGAAATGCTTTATGAAATTGATGCAACAAAAAAGTCAGATACACTGATTAAAGTAGCAGCCTGCAGTTCAATTGCAGATTATGCTATTCCCTGCACCCTAGTTCTGGCTAACCGAGAATTTCCAAATCACAAATATGAGTTGTTTTCAAGGAACTCCGCAGATATAGCCTCAGATGTAGCTAACAATATATTCGACATCGGATTTTCATATATTACAGATAAGAATATAAATAACGGAGAAATCGTCTCCATTAAAACCGGGGCTAATAACATCATTTTAATAGGTAAAAATGTCCCGTCTAATCCTGACACAATGACTGCTGAACAACTCCTTGATGCCTGTGTTATAACCTTTACGGGCAAAAATGAAATAGATGACATACTAATGAAAAATCTTCGCAAGCTTGGATACGACAGCGCAAATCTCAATTGCCATATGGAAGTACAGGGAATCGAAGGTGCCAAGACCATGATTTCACGCAATTACGGCATTGCTTTCCTACCCTATATCTCTGTCAAGGAAGAATTGTATAAAAAAGAATTCAAAGAAATAACCGTGCCCGGTTTTGACCTTAATCTTGAAATGCTACTTATGTTCAAAAAGAACCACTCAAAACATGTAGAAGAATTCATATCATGGTTCCTTAAAAACGGATCTCGCTCATTCTGTTAACACTAGACACAACATCCCTGGGATAACGTGTCAAATCTGACACGTTATCCCAGGGATGTT
>CAYYXJ010000117.1:0-9158 GCA_964475455.1 uncultured Clostridiaceae bacterium
AGAAAAATCATGTAACCTGACGGCTTTCCTAAAATATCCGAATATTGTATAATGTACTCAGCTGGGAGATATTCAAAATAAATCAGGAATTACACTTGAATTATGGTTATGAATTACTTTCTTCACATTCTTGATTTGGTGGTTGTTTTTAAGCACTTGGGTCAGGGTCTTTACATCATAAAATATAAAATGCTTACAGCTGAATTCAGAACAGACCCACCCATGAACTTCAGGAAATTGCAGTTTCAATCATCACAAACATATGACACCTGATTGAGTATCCCCGATATTGACTATATGGAGATAATTGCCGGAGGTCAGGCTTTTTATTTTCCAGTCAATTAGTATTGTACTAATTGTAGCCGCCGCCCTCTGACAACAGGAGAAATAATATGAATAATGAACTATTAAAAATCTTCATGGAATTTCATGAGAAGACACCTTTACTGGCAACAGATTCTAAGGGATACTTCACTTGGATGAATGTATCTTTTAAAACTGTTTTTTCGACAGTTCTGGCATCTGGCAACAATAATATCTTCAATAATTTTGCAATAATCTTTGAAGAAGAGTCTGAGAAGATATATCCTGAGATTTCATCTAAACTTTTCAACTGCACATCCTTGATGTCAGGAAGTAATGAGGGTTACAGTGGAATTGCAATTACAAGTGATAATGAGACACTGTACTGTTTTAACTCTGACCTACCTGAAGAAAACGCCATAATAGAACGGATTTCAGTTGTTAATATGGAGTTATCCGCACTTTCCCAGGAACTTGAAAAAAAGAAAAATGACCTTGAAGAAGCAAATCTTCGGGCAAATAATCTTCTTCGCACTGATTTTCTCACAGGATGCGGCAACAAGCGCTATTTCTATGAGAGACTTGATGAATTCTGTTCAAGATATACACGCAGCAAGAACAATACTTTCTGCGTGGTTTTTGCGGATCTTAACAAATTCAAGGAAATCAATGATAAATTCGGACATGATATAGGTGACCAGGCATTGATAATGTTTTCTGAATCCATGCGCAAGGTTATAAGAAAGGAAGATGTTTTTGCACGAATAGGCGGAGATGAATTTGCAATGATAATTGAATGCGGCAAAGAAAAGGATTGCAGCCATTTCATAGAGAAACTCAGACTTGCAACATCTACGATAAATCTGCCGGGAATTGACCATGAAGTATCTTCAAGCTTTGGGTATATTTTTTCAGAAGGATTCGTTGAACCCGGGAAAATAATGAAAGATGCTGACGAACGGCTTTATATAGATAAAAACAGGATAAGCAGCTGATTTCTGCTTAATTCCATTGTAATCAATATCAAACAGTAATATAATTTCATAGATACAAATATATGGAGGAATTCACATGAAAACAGGAGTCAGCTCTTATTCATACAGCAAACTTGTTGGAAAAGGTAAAATCAATTATCTGGATGTAATAGAAAAGACAGCGGAACTTGGATTCAATGCAATAGAATTCTCCAATCTACCCGTCAAAGACCATGTAGAAAGACTGGAAATGGCAAAGGAGATTAAGAAAAGGTGTGCAGATGCCGGTCTGGAACTTGCCAACTTTGCTACCCCTGCTGATATGCTAATCGGTTCAGACGGAAACCTCGATGCAGAGGTTGAACGTGTGAAGAAAGAAGTTCTGGTTGCAAAGGCCATGGGTGTTGATAAAATGAGACATGATGCTACTTTCGGTTACAACAGTGGTCAAAAAAGTGCAAGAAGCTATGACTTCAGATTACCGCAGATAGCTGAAGGCTGCAGGAGGATAACCGAATTTGCAGCAGGCGAAGGCATCAGGACCATGGTGGAGAATCATGGAAGATACTCACAGGACAGCGACCGTATCGAAGCACTTGTAAATGAAGTTGACAATGATAATTTCGGAGTTTTGCTTGATGTGGGAAATTTTATGTGTGTTGACGAAAACCCAGTCGATGCCGTCGGAAGACTTATCCCCTATGCATTTCATATCCACTTCAAGGATTTTCATGTAAAGGACGGGTCCTTATTCAATCCGGGTCCCGGTTGGTTTTATACAAGATACGGGACTTACCTTAGAGGTGCAATAATCGGTCATGGCGACCTTCCCCTGAGCCAATGCATGAACATTATCAAGCAATATGGTTACGACGGAACTTTATCCATAGAATTTGAAGGTCTGGAAGAACCGCTTTACGCTATCGAAACAGGATTGAACAATTTGAAACGATTGATTGCATCTGTTGAATTCTAGATTGATTACCTATATAAAAAATGCATCATTCCATTTCCTGGAGCGATGCATTTTCTTTATTATCTGATTTCGTCTATGGTTTCAAAAAGTGTTTTTGTGTTTTCGTATGGAAACCCATCATCCACTTCTATGTAGAACCATCCTCCGCCGTTCCCGACATCGAAGATTTCAGCCGTTTCTATGATTTTATCCCTTAGTTGCTCCTTTGAACTGAAATTCATTGTTTCCCCCCTGAAATGAAGTGCTATGGCAATTTTCTTCTTTTTTAGGAACTTTGCCAATTCGGGAAGATCATAGGCTGACAGCTGAGGCCAGTATGAGTCAATCCCCATATCAGCTATCTCGTCCATGAGCTCCATATTGGCTCCGCAGGAATGAAAATGAACCTTTTTACCTGCAGCCTTTACTCTGTCAATCATCCTGACATATCTGGGTTTTAGGAATCTTTTAAATATTTCCGGGGAAATAAGCAATCCGGTCTGGGTCCCGAAATCGTCACCGAATGCGACACAATCAACATCTGCTTTTATAAGGTTGTCGATTCCTGAAATATAATAGTCAGTTATCATGTCCGCCAGTTTATTGATTTCAGGGGTATCCATGTACATATCCATCAGGACATCCTCAAACAGCCTGAGAGCAGTCATTCTCTCAAACAGGGTGAACGACCCTTTCATGGCATAAAAGTTTTTCTTGTGCTCCCTGATGCCATCTGAAAAACCCTCGCCGTTGTATTGGACCGGCGGAAGTCTGTAATAATCAAGTCCGGAAATATCATCCAGGGGCCTGTAGATTGGGTGTCCCTGTATTTGAAAGATTCTAAAGGCCCACTTGATTCCCCATTCATCAAACCTTTCCTCATAATATTCGCCTGCAGAATCATATGCAGACTCAGGGATAACAGGAATCCCGACATTTGACACATCTCCGAAATCCGCAGGGAAAGCCTTGAAAAGGCTCCTCATTTTTTCACCATAGTCGTAATATCCCCTGGTTGAAGGATGGTGCTCGACAGGAACCCTGTCAGGCTTCTTAAATTCGAATGCATTCATTACCCTTATTCTTGATTTTGCTGTTTCAGTCATATCCGCCCCCTGACATTGACAATGGGATTATACAACAACCGTCTTTTGTTTGCACCAATATTTTTATTGTTCACGTTCCCGCTTTGTTATAAAATGTAGAAAATTCATTCAGGAGAACAACTATGAAATCACCAAGGGAAAACCTTATCTCACTCTACAGGAAAAATGGTTACGATTATGCACCGGTTTATTTTGACCTGTGCCCATCAAAGGTATCAGAGTTCAAGGAAAATTTCAGTGATTCGGATTATCGTCAATACTTTGCTTTTCCTGAAATCAATGTCCCGGATCTTGTCGTTGAGCCTGTGGAATTTGAAAAAAGACTTTCATATATTGATAATGCAGCCCCGGGGATAACCTTTGACATTTGGGGGGTTGGCTATGAACCCGGCAGTGAAGCCTGCAGACATATGAAACACTTCAGAAATCCTATGAAAAATTTCACTGCTCTTGCTGAATTTGAAGAATATCCATACCCTGATTATCTGTCTGCGGAAACTTCACAAATAAAAACCAAAGTTGATGAAATACATAAAGAAGGCTTTGCGGCTTCTGCTTCCATGGCATGCACATTATGGGAAATATCCTGGTATATGCGTGGAATGGAACAATTGATGACAGATATGATTCTCAATGAAGACCTGGCACAATACCATCTGGACCGTGTTACAGAAATATCCTGCCACAGGGCCTCGGTCTTTGCTTCTGCAGGTGTAGATATAATTCTTACAGGAGACGATGTCGGTATGCAAAACAGCCTCATGATGAGTGAAGATATGTACTGTAAATGGATAAAACCAAGATTTGCAAAAATTGTTTCTGCGGCCAAGGAAGCTAACCCCGATGTCCTTCTTGAATATCATTCCTGTGGTTATGTAGAACCGCTGATACCACACTTCATTGAATGCGGAATTGATGTATTGAATCCTGTTCAACCTGAATGCATGGATTTTACTGAAATTCACAGGAAGTATGGAAGTAGGATCAGTTTCAAGGGAACCATTGGCACACAGACTACCATGCCTTTTGGAACCCCTGTACAAGTCCGGGACACGGTTATAAAAAATCTTGAAACAGCAGGTCCGCAGGGTGGATTGTTCTGTACACCCACCCATATGATTGAGCCGGAAGTTCCATGGGAAAACATACATGCATATGTCGAAGCCTGCAGGAATTACAAACCTTGATATAACCCATTACTCAATTACAGAAACAACCAATCGTCAAAAGAAGATTGGTTGTTCAGAGTTTCTTAATCTACCATTGCACCTTTTTTTTGTTCCTGATTTCCCGGGAAAAGGCTTTTCGTTTGTTGTTTTCTTCTTGCCTTGCCTTTGCATTGATTTTTAGTTTCATGTGCCTGGCTTCTCTTTGCAGCTTTTTGTATCTATCATATTGTTCTCTGCTTACTTCACCAGTCCTTATGGCATTCATTACTGCACATCCCGGTTCCTTTCCATGAGTGCAATCAGAGAACCTGCATTGCTCTGACAGTTTGCTGATTTTTTCATGTATATCGCTGAAACCTTTATCAACACCGTCTTCTGCGTGCCACAATCCCAGTTCCCTCATACCCGGAGTATCAATTATGTATCCGCCCGTTGGAAGGCATATAAGCTGCCTGTGGGTTGTTGTGTGCTGTCCCTTGTCTATATTTCCCCGGAGTTTTTTTACTGTCATGATATCTTCCCCGCTCAGATAATTGAGAAGAGAAGATTTTCCTACTCCTGACGAACCCAGAAACACAGCCGTTTGTCCTTCATTGAAATAACCTTTTAGTTCTTCCATCCCCTCCCCTGTAACATTGCTGGTCACATGAAAATCAACTCCGGGATAATTTGCCGAAATCTCATCTTGTATACTTTCCTTGTCTTTTGCCAGGTCTGCCTTACTCAATATGATAACCGGAATACCCCCGCTGTTCCATGCAATGGAAATATATCTATCCAGTCTTGCAATATTGAAATCATAATTCATAGATGTCACTATAAAAACGTAATCAAAGTTTGCCGCCAATGTCTGAGACTTAAGGCCGGGACCTGCCGCTTTTCTTATAAAAACACTTTTCCGTGGTAGAATCCCCCTGAGTACAGCACTTCCGCTTCCTGAAATGTCAATCCTGACGTAATCCCCGACGGTTGGCAATTGTGTTTCAACTTCACTCTCGTAATACATCTTACCTGTAATAATCGCATTGTATATTTCTCCTTCATCAGTCAACACCTTGTAAAGTCCCCGGTACTCCGCTGTAACTCTGCCGGGCACAAGCTTCTTCTTAGTACTAACATTTTCAATCATTTAATCTCCTTATCCTGATTCCCCGGCATAAAACAAGCGCGACAATCAATTGCCGCGCTTTATATACTAATGCCTATTAGGCGTATAATTCGCTTATGATTATCCGGAAACCACTCTATTCATTTTCACCTCTTGAATCTCCTGAAAATTGCATAATTTATCCTCCTTACGAATTTGTAATCAAATTATATATTTCTTTTTTTGTTTTCCAAATGCCTAATTCCACTATAATCATTTGATACCAAAAATCATTTACTCAATTATTCCATACGGCCAGTCTACTATTCCACCGAAATCATAGACATTTTCGTATCCAAGCTCAGTCAGTTCTCTCGCAGCGACCTTACTTCTGTTTCCGCTTCTGCAATAAACCAGCAGAACAGCATCTTTGTCAGATGTAATATTCTTAATTCCTGATTCGATGGTTCCCAAAGGCAGATTGAACGAGTCAGCAATATATCCACTCATGTACTCTTCCCTGGTTCTGACATCAAGTATTATTACATTTCCTTCATCCATCATGGCTTTGGCTTCCTCAGCATCAATTACCTTATAACTCGGGGATGTATTAACCGTCAAAGAAATTAACCTTGCACCAATCGGAAGGGATTCCGGATCGGTTATCTCCACCCTTGCTCCTATCACATTATCGGGTTCAAGATCTGTTGATACACCATTATCAGCCTCTAATCCGGTACTGATATCAATTTTATAGTAAATTGATGTATCTTCCTCATTCCTGATGATGGTATAATCCTTGTCCACAGTCTCAATAATCCGCCCCGATACAACTGTTATTATGCCTGTTACGGATTCCGTTCCCGGTTCCGACGAAACAGGCGACTCAGTAACAGCAATATCTGCTGTTTTGCAGGAAGCAAGCACAAGAACAGCAATTAAAACCAATATAGTCAGCAAATAGTTTTTTTTCATTTCAAATTCTCCTGTTATAATCTCTTTTTATATTACCCATTTTTATGTTATATTAAGCTACGATATATAATTACTGATAGGTTGACAGTAATGAGTACATATCGTATTATTACAATATATTCTGGAGAAATTGATGAAAATTAATAGAAAGCAAAACGAAGAATACGCAGAACTTTTGAAAGCACTGGCACATCCTGACAGGCTTTGTATTGTGCGCAATTTAATAAGGATGGGTGGAACTACTGTATCATATATGCAAAACTGTATGAACCAGCCTCAATCCACTCTATCGCAGCATATTGCAAAGCTTCGGACTCTGAAGGTAATTACAGGTACCCGGCAAGGCAAGGAAATTTACTATGAAGTGACTAATGAAAATGCTAAAAAAATCATTTCTGCACTCTATGACAAATAGAAATCTTTCAGGAAGGCGCTGGGTCTTCCTTTTTTTTTGCAGTTCCTGAGATGAATACACCTTTTCTTGAAAAATTAGAATTATCAATATCAAATCCTGCTTCTCTGATGCTTGTTATTGTATCCCTGTTCAGATTGCAGCCGTTTGATATGGAATTCCATGGCTTGTTTGCCCAATTTACTATTTTCCCGGAAGTTTTACCAACAGGTTTTACGTGCTCTATAAAAATCAATTTACCATTGTCCCTGAGAACTCTTTTAACTTCTGAAAGTCCTTTTACGGGATTTTCAACAGAACAAAAAACCAAGGTAAAAACAACGGTATCAAAGATTCCATCATCAAAGGGAAGAACTGCAGCGTCACCTTCAACAATTTTCACTTTATTGTATTTAACTTCATCGATATCATGAATTATTTTTTTCTCAAGCAAGAAAAGGGAATCAATTTTATTGAAATCATAATATTTAAGGTTAACACCTGTCCCGAATCCTATTTCCAGGGCATTTCCCCTGGCTTTGCACATTAGTTTTCTTCTTACTCCACCAAGAATAAGTTTCTCAAATGGATACATGAAAGTGTTATAGTATATACTTCCTGATTTTGACATATGGTCTCCTTTTTAATAGGATACCCATTTGCAATGATTTCATTCTTACAGCATACCTGCTGAAATTTTGACAGCAAGCGAACGATTTGAATCAAAAGGCCATATCAACCATTTATGATTTACATTTTTAAGGGTTTCCTCCATCTCAAAATGACCGTAACTTCCAAGCCCATGCCCGTATCGGATAATGTATTGATTGATAAATTCATCCATCCACCCGGAATCATTTATATGAGCCGATATATCTTTGAAAGCAGGATCCTGTGCCTCATACTCAAGCATATCTGTCCACAGGCATAACCGGCTGTTATTACTAGCAATTCCTCTTATATAGTCGTTGGCTGATTTTATGGTTCTACAGGCAAGGTCCAGAGCTGGTTCAAGTAAATCCTTTTGTAGTTCCAAATCTTGAAAGGAAGTAAAAACCCATGGCAAAACCAGTTGTGTATAAAATGGTGAAATCAATATATTGTTGAATTTTTCATCTTTAAGACCACTCTTCACCCTGGGTGTGTAATTCCCTGGGAAAGTATGGATTATATTTGGATCGCGAAGCCCGGATACCTTATCAAAGTCACCGAAATCAATTTCTGCAATCTTTGCTCCGGCAGATTTGTATCGCGAAATTGAGGCGGTATCAATGTCTGCAAGAACAAGGCTTTCAGAAGAATTTGATACAACTTCAAAATCCAAGTCATTCATATTACCGGCACCGATTACAATTGTTGACCCGCCGGATTGAAATCCATCCATAACGAACCCTGTTACGGCCTCTCTGTAGTCTTTCCAACGGTTGTATATGCTTTCCCCTGAAACCGACAAATTCAATTCCCTGTAAAAATCCCTGATGTTATCCACTTAGCCCGCCTATCAATATTTATTCCCGACCTGATTATTTGTTCATGGACCAATATTTATTCCCGACCTGATTATTAATAAAAAACACGTCTGCACAATTTTATATAGCAGACGTGTTTGAGTGGTATTATTTTTTTATGGAACGGAGATATGCGTCAATGCCTTCAGCTGAGTCATGGCCATTCGCAACACCTGTTATGATGTCAGGGCCCTGAACTATGTCGCCGCCGGCAAACAACCATGGATATTTTTCCAGCTGGCCGTGTTTACCTGTCTTAATTTTACCTCTTTCCATCGTTATGTTTTTTAACATTTCATCATCAAAATAAGCATATTCAGGTCTCTGACCAGTTGCGATGAAAACCTGGGTTGCTTCTATTACAAAAGAGTCTGCCGGGTCATAGCTTGGATTAAATTTGCCTTCATCATCGAAGATGGAAAGAACCTTCTGTACTTTAAGACCTTTGATTTTTCCATTTTCAATTACAATCTCCGCAGGACCATACCCAAAATGACCTTTTATTCCTTCCTCCTCGCCTTCTTCAAGTTCCTCTATGTCACATGGAAGTATATCCCTGTGTTCAAGTGCTGCCATTGACACAAAGTCCATGTCATATTTTGTCTGCTGAAGCCTAATAAGGGTTCTGCCCACAGGTTTCTTTGAAATCGGGCTATTCCATCGGTGGATTTAATGCAGATAAAATTGAAG
>CAYYXJ010000118.1:0-9123 GCA_964475455.1 uncultured Clostridiaceae bacterium
CTCTTCCACAACCAGGATTCCTCCCTTGCTGATCTCGATGGGACCTTCCCTTCCCATGCCTGTATAATCCGCATGAATCTGGATGTGGGTCTTTATTTATAACAACCAATATTTTTTTCCGGACACAATAGAAAGAATCAAAAGAAATTCAAAGATTGTTTTCATTCTTGGAGATAATCCTTTATGGAGCAAAACGTTTAACTTTAATCTAACAATATTAAAGCATGCCGATCTGGTTCTGTCACCTGACAGCCACTGGCAATTTGAGCTTAACATGATTGGGATAAACAATATTGAGGTGGACTTTATAGGTTCTTCAAGAAAGCATTTTTATCCCATATCTGATATATCTGAGAACTTCAGGAGTAAATATGGCAGCGACTTATTATTTATTGGCAGAAACTACCATGGATCATCAGGGTACAAAAGGGCATTATTCCTAAACAATTTTGTAGGAATGGATTTCAAAATATTTGGATCCAGGGAATGGGAAAAATGGCTAAATTATTTCCCCTTGCTTAAAGATCATTTTTACCCTATTAATGGACGCATATCATTTGACGAATTAAACATAGCATTAAACTGTACAAAAGTTTATCCAATTGATCAGAATACGGGAATAATAAACGGACTTCACCTGAGGGTTTTTGAAGCTATAGGATCAGGTACTCTTCCCATTGTGGAGTGGCGAAAAGATATTGATTCGGTTTTTGGTGATATATTACCTGTAATCAGAAATTATTCAGAAGCAAAAGCACTTGCAAGTCACTATCTGGATTCAGAAGGGGAAAGAAAACAACTAGTGGAATCCCTGAGGAATCATATCGACCTGAAGTATAAACCTGAGAATTATGTACAAAGGATGTTAAAGCGCCTTAAATTTATGTAAATATGAAGGTGAAGAATAAAAAATTTTCAGATATAAAGCTCTTATTTGTTCTTTTAGCTGCTAGCATAGTTGCCAATTACTTCCTTCCAACATTGTTTAGTTACCTGTGGTTTATCGGATTATTAGTTGCATTCTTTGTATCCAAAAGCCATACTAATTATTTCTGGATTGTCTTGTTCTGGGTGATATTTTCAACCCCCGGTTACCTGTTTTACAAATATGGTGTTCATCATCTGCCGGTTATCTCAATTACCGGTTTAGGAAGGAATGTATATTATGAAGAATTATTTGGTATAATGGTTGTAATTAAGGCAGTCATGAGTCCTATAAAACAGATCGTTTTTTACAGGGAGCCTCTGTTAGTTATAATCGTCTATTCTATCTTTTTAATATTTATTGGGCTGTTTTCTGGTATAGGTATATTTACAATATTGAAGTCGGTACGATATTTTATTCCTCTTTTGCTTTTACTATTTATCCCGAGAATAATACCATATCAGTCTTTCCCTAATATATTCTTTCTAATGTTCATTTCATCAATGGTAATGATAATAGCTCAATTATTTGACATCCTTTTTGGATATCCCCTGGCTGTGCTTTTTGGTGAAACTCAGTTAATGGTATCGGGTAAGGAGGTAGGAGCTGATTTCAGTTCGTTTGATGTTACAACCGGTGCAGTAAGAACCATATATGGTCCATTTATATTACTATTCAGTTTGATTGTAAGTATTATCTATCTAAATAACAGGAGAAAAGAATTTAAACCTTGGCTGTTATATATGATCTCTTTGTTTACAACCTTGAGTATATTCCTAAGTGCGACACGCGGTTTGATTATTGCTGCTTGTACGGTCCTGGCCGGTTTATTATTTTATCAGAGAAGGAGATTCAGAAACTATGCTGTCAGCGGAATAATTATTATTCTACTTGCCCTATCAATACCTCGTTTGAATATGCAAATAGTGCAATCATTTGAAAGAGTTCTTACGTTGGAGGCTCTTATGAAAGGGGACCTGACGGCTGAAGGTTCATTAAGCAGAATTACAGAAAGAAGCCCCAGAGTTATGAATAAATTCTGGGAAAAACCGGTTTTGGGATTCGGATTTACAGATGAATATTATGAATATGCTGATGGGCATGTTGGCAACCAAACACTTTTGCTGAATGGAGGAATTGTAGGTTATATGATATATCTATATTTTATTGTATACATACTGTATAAGTCATATCGCAGCTATACTGTTCGAAAAAACAGGGTGATGATAATGTTTATCTTTGGAATATTGGCTCTTATATTAATTCACAGCACTTCTGCAATGGTTTTCAGCTATGCAATGAACGTTAATGGGGCCTTATCACTATCATTATTTTTCTATTTCTCAGACTATTTTCTGAAGAACAGGGGGCATTCTGGATCATTGATTGCGCAAATACAGAAAACTCCAGACCCAGACAATGAGAAACCTTTACAATTTCTTTAAGGAATTTTATGGTATTCTTACAGTTAGGTTGATAATACTTTTTTGATCCTGTGGTGAAGCAAATAAAGGTTGTCCATATTGTTAAAAAACCCCAGATTGGGGGTTCAGAAATGCTTGTTAGAAACATTATTAACGCAGAGTTAAATGATATTGTATCTCATTATATGCTTTATGCTGCAGAAGGCTCATTGCTTAACATAATAAATGAATCTAAACAATCAAAACTTATTTATTGCAGGTATGGGAATCCGGTTCTTTTTATTTTTTTTCTGAGAAGAATAATAAAGCAGATCAGGCCGGAAATTATTCATACTCATCAGCCAATAGATGTAATCTATTCCCTATTTGCATCAATTGGCTTAGGAGTAAAGATTATAAGGACATATCACGGGTATGAAGGGATCAACCGGCGAAAGCAGGGATTTTCATTCAGAAGGAGAGTAATATATTCACTGATAAACAGGTTTGTATGTCTTAATTTATTTGTTTCAAATGATTTATTGAAGTACTATCGCAAAATAAATAAGCGGCAATCGGCATTAAGCCAGAGGGTACTTTATAATGGTGTTAACATTGATGAAATAACTGCAGGAGCAAAGAGTAATATCAGGCAAGAATTAGGCCTCCCGGCAAATCAAGTTTTACTTGGGATGGTAGGCGGATTTAGTACCAGGGGCAGAGATCATCTAACTATATGTAAGGCAATGAAGCTGGCAGTAGCCACTTATCCTGGCTTAAGTTTTGTTTTTATTGGCAGGACATCAGGGAAATATCCGGAATTATTTAATAACTGTCTAAATTATTGCGAAAAGCATGGGCTAAAAAAGAATGTTCACTTCATGGGCGAAAGAAATAATGTTAGAGGCTTACTCAAGGAACTTGACCTTTATGTTCATTCATCGAATAATGAGACTTTTGGAATTGCGCTTGTTGAGGCAATGTTAGCCGGAATACCCTGCCTGGTATCTGATATAGGACCCTTTAGGGAGGTGTCGGGTGACGGGAAATTTGTTGCCATGTTTGAAAAGGGAAATGCGGAGGATTTACATAAACATATTATGGTTGAACTGAGTAATCTGGACAGTCAGCAAACAAGAGAAAGAAAGAGAAATGCAATGGAATTCGCCAATAATAACTTTTCTATCAGGGTCCATATGACTAATCTTCATAAAATGTATCTCGAATGTATCAAATAGCCCTTCTGGGTGATCTGGCATTTAATGGAATAATAAGCTCTCGGCCGGAGCTGAATAGAGAGAGGTTCAGCAAGGTGGGCGGCCTGCTAAATACATTTGATCTGGTTATTGCAAATCTTGAAACCCCTGTTAGAACTGGTGATGATTTTAATGAAAACAAAGATATTCTGCTTTATTCCAGTAAGGAGGTAACATCAGAATTGCTGAAAATGTTAAATATTGGTTGTGTGTCTCTGGCAAATAATCATATTTATGATTATAAGATGAGTGGACTTAAGGCTACTATAGATTTACTGGATACCGAGGGTATTTACCATACAGGTGCAGGTTATAAGGTTGAGCATATCGAACCTATAATAATTGAAAGGAGAAGTTATAAGATTGGATTCATGGCTTATATTGACCAGAGCACCAATCCAAAGACAGAGTCCTTTCCTGAATTATTAATTAATTACTTCGACCTGCCCAGTGTGATTAATGACATTGCCAGCATAAAGAAGCATGTTGATATTATTATATGCAGCATACATTGGGGGAATGATTATTCAAACTATTATACCAGGGAACAACAAAATATCGCAAGGTTGCTTATAAGAGAGGGTGTCAATATAATAGCAGGACATCATCCACATACGGTCCAGCCTTTTGAATTGTACCATGGAAGCTCTATCTTTTATAGTCTTGGGCAATTATGTTTTGGTGACATGATATGGGAGGGGGAACTGAAAGCCTTAAAAAGGAAAACCAAAACCGGAATTATTCCTGTTTTGGATCCCCACAAGGGCATCCTGAGGACTATTCAGACCCATGAAAAGAGGGGGAATACAATTGAGATAAGCAATATTAATGTCAATAGTAAAATGGCCCGCCGGTTTAGGATAAATGAACTGATTCTGAAATACAGGGGTCTAAGAATGATCATCCTTGCCAAGGAGTCTGTTTTTGACAGGATATATGAATTTATATTCGGGTACTACCGGAATCCATTCAAGGATATATTTAAGCTTAAGACTTATAAAAAGATAAGGTATCTGATCCGCGATATCAGATCAGGAAGATGAAGTTTTATATTACGAATTTCCCCGGCTTTGTTAAAAAATCAGAGGGTTCTTACTCTACGAACCTTCATAATAATACATCAGGAAGTGAGGGCGTTCCGCTTTTTTATATAGATGGGTACATACTTCCAAGGATGGCCATATTTGAGGAGTATAAAGAATACAGCCAGGAGGAACTCCTGCCGATTCTTTACAAAAAACATGGTGAAAAATTTATAGATTACATTAAGGGAGTATTCAATATAATTATTATTAATGGCAACAGTTTCCAGATTTATAACGACAGGCATTCAATAAAAAGGGTCTTTATTTACACTGAGGGCTATTACTTTTATATTAGTAATAACTTACAGTCTATCAGGGATAATTTTGATTTTTCAATGGATCCTGAAAGTGTTGCTATTTTCTGCCTCTTTAATCATTTTGTAAATGGTGATACCATTTTCAAAAGAGTAAGAACATCTGAGGCAGCGAGCAAATTGGATTTTTCAGGCAAGCAACTAATCATATCCGCTTACTGGAAGCCTCATGATCTGTTCAGGGGAAAAGCAGATTCGACTCCTAAGGATTCAGCTTTTACTGTATTCTGGGATTATCTTATTACTAACTATATTAAGTATCTGAAGCCGGGGCAGGTGTCTATAACACTAACAGGAGGTGTTGATAGCAGACTTGTGCTAGCCCCCCTGTTGCACAAGCAGCATA
This sequence comes from uncultured Clostridiaceae bacterium, assembly GCA_964475455.1. Taxonomy (GTDB): domain Bacteria; phylum Bacillota; class Clostridia; order DUPQ01; family DUPQ01; genus JAFGQE01. The sequence continues at coordinate 5,330 of CAYYXJ010000118.1, forward strand.
GGGTGCATGCTTTCTCTTATGGAGATCCAAATTCTTTTGATGCTGTTCTTGCAAGACAGATATCTGAGAGATCAAAGATTCCGTATGAGAATTATTATGTTAGTTCTGCTTCACCAGAATGGCTGTGCGACCAGGCAGATAAATTAATTAGGATTGGGGATACACTTATAAACATGCACAGAGCGCACAGAAATGACGCTTCAGAAAAGGAGATTACACTATTTCCTGGTACAGAGATGATATTTACCGGATTGATGGGAGGCGAATATTTAAAAGAACCCCTATTTGGAAATGCTGCTTTGCCCGAATTGTTTACAAAGTTTAAAAAGGGGAAAGAGGGTTATTTCAGAAACATGTTAATTAATATGTTGGAAGAGAAATGTATAAACACTAAGGCCATTGATATAGACTGTGTTTATAATAGAATTACTTCTTTTCTTTCCAGGGCTTATCATCCTGATCCTAAGAAGAGTAAGTTTCTAATAACTTATAATTATTATGGTTCTATTCATCATGCTCAGGATTCAGCCATTTATAATTATCATTTTAGAAATGTAGTTAATCCGTTTATGGATATTGATTTTCTTGAGAGGATAAGTTACTCGCCAGATTGGTATATTAACAATAGTAATCCTTTTCATAAGTTTTTTCATTCAGGAGTCTTCATTCGGGCCACCGATCAGCTTGCGCCTGTGCTGTCAGGGGTTCCATATGCCAAGAGGGGTCAATATACGGCAAATGACTTTCTGAACCGGCCAATAATGTACTTAATAAAGCGATTCAGCTACTTATTTACCAGGGATAAGCTCAAGTATCCGGTAAATTTTGCCATAGGTGACTGGCTTTATAATTTTTCCAAAAAGCAACTGGAGACCTTGCATCCTGACCTTGAAAATATTATCAGGAATGAGTCCCTTTTTGAAAAGCTTGAAAATATCAGGTCAGAGACTACAGAGAGCAGGTGGTATCCGGTAACGAATCCAATAAATCTTTCCATGTATCTTAAGGCATATGAAACGAATTGAAGTAGTAATATTATCAAACGAAATAGAGGACGATCATCTTCCGTGGGTGGAGGCGGTCTTATTATTTCGTGAACAGGTAAATTTCAGGGTGGTTGATCTGACACAGAATAGCTGGTTTGAAGAAATACATAGTAAGCCTTTTGATTTTCTTCTGGCAAAACCGGGAGGGGTTTCAAGCACCTTCAAGAATTTGTATGATGAAAGAGTGTATATCCTGAGCATGGTACTTCGTTACAATATTTTTCCCGTGGCAGAGGAGATATTTATTTATGAAAACAAGAGATTTCTTTCATACTGGCTTAAGGCAAACAAGATTCCACACCCGCGAACAGATGTATTCTATGATCGAAAAATGGCTCTTCATTTTCTTGATGAGTGCCATTATCCCTTAGTGGCCAAGACCAATATCGGTGCTTCAGGAAGCGGAGTTGGATTATTGACTACAAAAGAGGAGGCAGCGGAATATATCAAAGAGACCTTTACGGGTAAGGGTGCTTCCAAACGAAGTGGGCCAAATCTTTCCAGGGGGAGCTACTTAAGACGAGGCATTCATTATATTTTTCATCCGGGAGATATCCGAAAAAAGATGAAGTTGTATAAGGCGGTTAAATCAGATGTTCAGAAAGAATATGTTATTTTCCAGAAGTTTATTAAGCATGATTTTGAATGGAGAATAGTTAGGATAGGAGATTCATTTTTTGGTCATAAGAAAATTAAGACAGGAGCCAAAGCAAGCGGCTCACTTAAGAAAGAATATGATGCTCCTCCATATGAATTATTGGATTTTGTAAGGAGGATAACAGATAAGCACCATTTTAATAGCCAGGCTATTGACATTTTTGAAACAGATGGAGGTTATCTTGTTAATGAGATGCAATGTATATTTGGTCAGTCTGACCCTTACCAGATGAAAGTGGAAGATAAAATAGGTAGATACAGATACCTGTCAGACAGATGGCAGTTTGAAGAAGGCGATTTTACAAGCAACGAATGTTTTAATCTGCGATTGGAATATATCCTTAAACTTGCAGGCAGAAAGTAGGATGAAAGTTTTATTTATATCAAGTGGTAACAGTGGTGATATAAGACCAATGGTTAAAAACCAGGGTGATTCTTTATTTTATGCAGGCCTGGATGTTGGCTATTTTCTTATTAAAGGCAGTGGCCTGAGAGGCTATCTTTCAAACATTAAAGGAATCAGAAGGGAATTCAGAAATAATGGATATGATCTGGTTCATGTCCATTATGGATTAAGTGCATTCTTTGTTTCTTTGGCGGGCCGTTTCCCATCAGTTGTTTCATTAATGGGATCTGATGTTTATCAAAGCAGGATCGCAAGAGTTCTTATCAGGCTTTTCAGTATCTTGTTCTGGGACTTCGTTATTGTTAAGACCGAAAGGATGAATAAGCTTATTAATATTAGGAATTCTGTTATTATTCCTAATGGGGTTGATCTGACCAAACTTAAGATTCTTGAAAGAGATCTTGCACTGCGAAGAATAGGTCATTATCCACCCGGTAAAAAACTGGTCCTTTTTATCTCAGATCCATTACGTAAGGAAAAGAATTTTGACCTTGCCCGTAAAGCCATCAGCCTGGCTGATAAGGAAGATTTAGAACTCCTAACAGTTTATAATGTTCCTAATGAACAAATTTTAAACTATTTAAATGCAGCAGATCTTCTATTGGTTACTTCGCTTTGGGAGGGTAGTATTAATGTGGTAAAGGAGGCGATGGCCTGCAATTGCCCTATAGTGTCGACAGATGTTGGTGATGTAAAATATATTATTGGGGATACGGAAGGCTGTTTTATCAGCTCTTTTGAGCCAGCTGATGTTGCCCATAAAATAAGGAGTGCACTCTATTTCGGAGGCAGAACCTGCGGCAGGAATAGGATTATTGAATTGGGACTTGATTCTGGTACTATAGGTAATAAGCTGGTGGAAGTTTATAAAATGGTTTTAAATTCATATCAAAAACACTGATAGCTTGAATATCGTTTCTGATCACAAAATACTAGATTTTAGAAAGTGGGACCATTTTGTTAGTAATCATACGGATGGCAATTTTTTTCAATCCTCGCTTGCCTACTCATTTTTTAAGGGGCTTATTAATTATGAACCTTTTATGCTTGCCCTGGTAGAAGGGGACAGTTATCTGGGTGTGTTAGCAGGAGTAACCATCTATGAGCCAGGATTGAAATCCCTTTTTACGAGAAGGTCAATTATTTGGGGCGGTCCTCTTGTATTGGAAGGGAATGATATATATGCCGGGATGCTTATTGGGAAGATGAGATCATTCCTGAGCAGAAGCGTATTTATTGAGTTCAGAAATTTGCATGATACAGCTGTATTAGAGGATGCATTTGTTGAAAACCAATTTAAGTACAGGGCTCACCTTAATTTTCTGGTAAAAATATCCTCTATAGAACATAATGAAAGGGCCCTGAGCAAATCTAAACGACGCCAGATAAGAAGTTCATTAAAAAATGGGGCGGAAATTATATTTCCTGAAGAAGAAAAAGATGTTAAAGATTTTTATATTATTCTGAAAGAAATATATAAAACGAGAATCAAGAAACCTTATCCCTCATTTGAATTCTTTTATAGGTTTTATAAAAATCCTGATCTGGGTAAATTTTTTCTTATAAGGTACCGTTCAAACATAATTGGGGGGATAGTTTGCCCGGTGCATAATAACAGAGTAATATATGAATGGTATATAGCAGGATTGGATGGGAAATATAGTGGTATCTATCCCAGCATTCTT
>CAYYXJ010000119.1:0-6798 GCA_964475455.1 uncultured Clostridiaceae bacterium
AATTGTGAAACTATTCTGCATATGTGGTTTAAAGATTTATTATATACTTTCATAATTCCTTAAATGCATTTTAACAGTCATTGTGTACCACTTTCAGTACACCTTCGCCCTCTTCCTGCACTCCACTAATGCATGGAACATGATGTCATAGAATATGGTTCCTACTGCACATTTAAGGTAATAGTCTTCTGTTTCATGGAGCATATCTCTAATTTCTTTTTCTGTTTTGTCCTCTATGTTTGTAAGGTTGTAGAACTGCTCTGCCATTTTTACCGGGAATGCAATTGTGTTTTTCTTTATTCTCAAAAGATGTTTTATCTTTTCGCAGTTTTTTGGTTCTTCCAACAGCCTTACTGCTTCTACTACCTCCATGTTGCTGTAACGAAGCAAGTTGCTTGGTACTGCATCAGTGTCCCTTAAAATGTCCATGAATATAGCTGCTATGTGATATTCCACACCGTAGTCCAGCTCCTTGAGAATTTGTGCTATGTCCTGATATTTCTGCAGCAATGAATCATCCTGGTATCCCAGGACCTTGTTGTATTCAAACTTCATGTACTCCAGTGCCTTATTATAATTCATATGCACTGCCCCCATTTTGAAATAGTAGAACAAGCAGAGGCTGTAAATAAAAACAGATTCTTTCGATTTGTTTTGAGGGGTTGTGGTAACCTGCTTCTATTCAGATATACAGCCCCTGCCTTTTCCACTATTCACCGTAAAACGGTTTTTCAATGTTCTGAGACGGTGTACCGGAGGTGTGCTGTATAAAAGCTTTTTAAGGAGGTCACTTTATACCAATTTACTTTCCTGCACATCCCCCGGAGCCGCCCGCAATCCTCTTTCTCTATCTCGTTTTACCTTCAAATATTTCAAAATTCCCAATAAAAAAGCGACCCGTCCCAATTTATGTGGCTACATAAATTAAAAAGTCGCACTATGGAAATCTCGCCTTTCCTACCGGCCGAAACCCATGACATAGGAAATTATGAAATATTGTAGGTGAATTATACTATAATCTCACATTTTAAACAACCTTGAAAATGATCGATAAATGTAAATCCTGCAGTCATTATATATTATCATCATGACCGTTTGGTCTGCATCTTGCACACCTGCTTTTTTATTTTCCATCCACTATCTCCCCTGCCGATGTCAGAATGAACTGCCTAAGATCCATCAACCTGAGTGTTTTGCTGTAATCGTAATCCGTAACGGTTCTGTCAAGTTCATTGAACCTTATACGTATTTCATACTTATATGGTCTGTCTGTGTGTTTTTTTGTAATTTCATTTGGTTCGTCAGCTGTCATAAGGTTGTCAAGGTTCAGGAAGAATCGCTTTTTCCTCACAATATAGTCAGAGAAGGCCTTTATCTCTTCATCAGTAAGTTCATAATATTCTGTGGAACCTGAAAGTGTCGGAACAGTACGGGTATCTATTGAAAGAATGTCGCCATCCACCTGGTAGGACACTTCCCTGTCGGAATAGTATTCGGTCAAAGAAAGCCAGAAATATGTTTCACCTGGTTTGTAGGTATAGGTATCACCGTACCACACAAAGACTGCCAGAATCACCAAAAGAATGATGGAAATGGTAATAGTCAGGTTTCTTTTCTTGTCCGGATCCATGTACCTTAAAAACATAACCTGTCCCCCGTATATATAATATATATCAAAGGCACGGAATATTTCCATGCCTTTGATACAAAAACTACATTTTTCAGTCTGTATTGTCAGTTTATGTGAATCATGTAATACTGCGTCCGAGTTACTTTTTCCTGGTAGGAAAATCCTGTTTCCCGGTTGGTTTTTGTAACCATCTCCGTTATATCTGAATAACCCATGCGTGAATCAGACATATGCATAACAGTAACAGAGCAATCAGAATCCTGTTTATTTTTTGCAACATATAATTATGATTATATTGATTATTTGCTTAAGTCAAGAAATCAGCGTCAGCCAAGCTCCCCTGCCTTTTCATAAATCTTCTCTACAGCTGCCTTTGGCATTATGAATGCCAGCAGATAAGCGATTATGATTATACCCGGAATATCTATTAAGAGCCTTGTTACAGCAAATTTAGCACCAAGGCCAGCTACTTCAAACAGGAACATGGGTATCTTGGTCGTTGACCAGGCACCTATGAATATGAGCACATTTGAGAACTTTGCACCTTTTTTCATGAATACTGCAGCTACAGGAAATGCGCCGTAGAGAGGTCCCGCTGCAGCTGACCCCAGAAGCAATGCCAGCAGAATACCTTTTAGACCTGATTTTTCGCCCATGTATTTTACCATGGTTTCCTTTGGAACCCAAACATCCAAAAGACCCAGCATTATAAAAATAGGCGGAAGTACCAGGATCATCTCCTTGACTGAATATGCAGTTACACTGAGGGCTTCCTTTGCAAAGGTTGAGTTGATGATGAATATAACCCCTACGGCTGCAAGTACCAGAACAACGGGCAGATATCTTTTGATAATCTTTTTCATATGCCCACCACCAATCCGATGATGTATGCCACAAGGAATGAAAATACAAAAGCCATCAGGTTTCTGAGGAATGCCAGTTTTTTACCAAAGTATTTGATTTCTACAGGAAGGGTTACAACCCCTACCATCATGAGGGTTGATACAAAAGCACCTATCTGCATGTAACCTGCTCCGCCTTGCAAAAGAAGTGCAGCAGTGGGAAATGCAATGAATCCGGGTATCAGGGTTATTGAACCTACTACTGCAGCAAGTACAACACCGATCCAGCCTGAGTCTGCACCAATTATCTTTGATATTGTTTCTGTGTCAAGGGCAGCCATGAGCACCCCCACCAGCAAAACAACCACCAGGAATTCAGGCAGTATTCTTTCAAATACCTTCCAGGCCTTTATTAAGGCTTTTTTTGTTTTTGCCTTGTCCTTTATAAATGAAACAATCAATAGTATTATTGCTGCGGCATAAAAAATTTCGGTCAAATGTCATTCCTCCATCATACGAATAAAAATCCAAGCCAGTTGAATGTGTACCCGATGATAAGTATACCCGTTGTTACAATTCCTGCAAATACCAGAAGCAGCCTTGTCTTGACTACTTTCTTCAGAAGTATCATAGAAGGCAGTGAAAGGGCTGTGACGGCCATCATGAATGACAGTACAGTACCAATGCCCACTCCCCTTAAGACCAAAGCCTCGGCTATCGGAAGTGTTCCGAAGATATCAGCATACATGGGAATTCCAATTACAGTTGCAATCAAGACAGAGAATATATTTTCTTTCCCAAGCACTGCTGTAATAATTTCCTGGGGAACCCAGTTGTGTATCGCAGCTCCTATGCCGACACCGATCAGTACATAGAGCCATACCCTTTTGACTATGTCTGCGACCTGGGATTTTGAAAAATCAACACGGTCTTTGAAAGTCATGTCCGGTATTTCTGCTTCAGGCGCAACCGCGCCATCGAATACAAAGGATTCTATGTATCTTTCCATCTTGAATTTACCTATGAGGGTTCCGCCGATCACCGCAAGCAAAATGCCTACAACCACATATGCAAGGGCAATCTTCCAATTGAAGATGCTTGCAAGCAGCAGTACCGAGGCCAGGTCCACCAAAGGCGATGATATAAGAAATGAAAAGGTTACGCTTACCGGAAGCCCCGCTTTTGTAAAACCGATGAAAAGCGGTATTGATGAGCATGAGCAAAACGGAGTCAGGGTTCCAAGCAGAGCTCCAAGTGTATTGGCTCCTATTCCTTTGAAGTTGCCCAATATCTTCTTGGTTCTTTCGGGGGGAAAATAGCTTTGTATGTATGAAACCATGAATATCAACACTGAAAGCAGTATGAATATCTTAATTACATCATATATGAAGAAGTGTATGCTTCCACCCAGTCTTTCCGTAATATCAAGGCCAAATACATCCTCTACTAGAAGTTTGACCAGGTTTGAAAGCCAGTCCATTTTAAGCAACTGGTTGTTAAGCCATTCAAATACTGCCATTTATCTTACCTTTTTCAACAATTCTGATACTTCTGAAGTCTTAAGGACTTTTCCTGATGAAACCACCTTGCCGTCAACTACCAAAGCCGGGGTGGACATTACACCGTACTCAGCTATCTTTGCAAAATCCGTTACGTGGTCTATTGGTTCATCGATACCGAGCTGTTCCATTGCTTCCCTTGTTGCTTTTTCCAACTGGTTGCATTTTGCGCACCCGCTGCCAAGTATTTTTATTGCTGCATTTTCATCACTTTGTTTGCTGCAATCGCAGTCAGTGCATCCGCATGGTGTTTGCTGTGTTTTTTTCTTATTGAATAGTCCCATTTTTTATCTCCTTGATTGTTATTATTTATTACGCTGTTATATTGTCGCAGCAATCTGCCGCGCCATTTTCCACTGTGGTAAGGGTTTTTAGAAGTTCCACTGCATAATCACTTCCTGTCTTTGAAATGCTGTAATATGTCCATTTTCCTTCCTGCCTGCCGGTTACAATTCCAGAATCCACCAGTATCTTTATATGATATGAAAGGGATGACTGACATAGGTCAACATTTTCCTGCAGTTTGCAGATGCATTTTTCGCCTTCTCTTAAAAGCCCCAGAATCAACAATCGCTTTTGGTCACAAAGCGCCTTGTACACCTTTGAGTCTTCTTCATTGTTTCTCATGTCGCCTCCTCATATCGAAATTATTTGATATGACAAATATATTCCTATACGGAACATTTGTCAATATGAATATTATGAAATACTTCTTAATCCTTTTGGTAAGGTATGAATAAATTGAAAGTGGTTTCCTGGCCCTGTATGCTTTCGAACCAGATTTCCCCATTATGGTCATCAATGATTCTCTTGGATATGAACAGCCCAAGACCTGTACCGATTCCCTCTGGCTTGGTAGTATAGAATGAATCAAAGATTTTTGCACCGACTTTTTCATCAATGCCCATTCCGTAATCCTTTACTTTGAAAGTGACCCCTTTAATATCATTTCGTACATCAATGGAACATGACATCTGGATTTTCTTATTCTTATCATAACTGGTGTATTTTTCATTCAGAGAGTCCCTTGCGTTTATGATCAGATTCAATAGGACCTGTTGGATCTTGTTGGTGCTGCATCTTATTGCCGGGATGTCATCCTGATAAATCACTTCAAGGTCAATTCGGTCCTTCAACAGAAGTGTATCAGCGAGATTCCTGGTTCTGTTAATAATATCCTTTACATTGGCAAGGCTGTAGAATTCAGACGATTTACGTGAAAAATTCAAAATATTCTTAACAAGTGAAGCTATTCTTTCTGTTTCGTTGGTTATCTCGTCTGCGTAAGAGTACTCCTCTGCTTCCGGCGGGATAACTTCCTTGATCAGTTGTATGTAGTTCATTATGCCGTTGATGGGGTTATTGATTTCATGGGCTACCGAACTTGACAGAATTCCTATGGATTCAAGCCGCTGTTCATTTTCTATCTGTTTGATAAAAAGACTGTTTTGCTCTTTAACCATTTTAGATTCCTTGATCCTGTTCTGCAGAAAAAGCAACAGCAAAAGTAACATGACAGAGCTCATTATTCCCAATGCAATGAATTGGTTTGCCTTGGCCATGGAGGTAGAATAATGTTTTTTGGAAGGCCAGACCTTAAGTTTGTAAATACCGATTGTATCAAGCTTGACCATTACTTCTGAATATGGGTAGTTCCGGGGATGCTCAATGACCGAACCATAAAAAACTGTGTCGGAATCACTTAATATCATAAAATTGAAGTTGTCGTCATTGGCAGCCAGGTTTCTGACCATTGTGCTTATGTTTATTTCAGTATAAACAAATCCCATGAGGGTCCTGTCATGGTATATGGGGTACAAAACATCTATTTTTCCGTCATCGTTGTCTGTATTTTCCATGAAATATTCCGGTGCCTGTGAAGAACTGCTTTCAGGATAAACCATTTGAAGCTCAAAGTTATTGTTATACAATGCAATGTATTCGAATTCAGGACTTGTATTAATATATACTTCAGCTATCCTGTTCCAATCTTCTTTTTCCGGGTCTGTTATCGGATATCCAAGCTGGACCATGTTTTCAATTGCATCCTTGATTATTTCGTTTGAATCTTCCAGATATGCGGCATTCAATCTGGCTGTAACTTCACAACCGGATTCAAGTGACAGTTTTTCATTCTTTCTGATGGTTGTCCATACGAAAAAAACAAGTAAAATGATAACCAGAAACACCGCCAGTGAAGAAATGGCAGAATTGATGAATTTAAAAAGCTTTGAATCATATTTCAGTTCTATCATATTTTTCAGTCACACTTTCATGAGCCATCAGAATCATTTCGAGTCCATGATCTGTTCCATGTGTCCTCGATCAGCTTGTAACCTCTGTTTTCCAATTCAGTCAAATAATCAGCCCAATCTGACTCTATATCCAATTCACCTGTTATAAATGATTTCAAAGCCGGGTTTATGTACTCGGAAAGTTTCTCCATGATTGTTGTTTCAACCTCTGATTCATTTTCCGTAAGTTTTAAAACAGGATTTGCTTCTGCAGTATCATTGTTATTTATTGATTTTTCAAGGAATTCAACTATATACTGTGGTTTCTTTGCATTTTCAATATCTACATTTTCATTAAGGTTGAAAATGGTGTCAAAACCATACTCCTTGGTTATATTTATGGTTCCTTCGGTATTTGTCGGAAATATGATTTCCGGTTTGAAGGACTTTTTGCCGTTTTCAATTTCAAAGGTAAGTCCTTCTATTCCCCAGCTGGTAAGTGTCATTCCTTCATCTGAATAAACAGCCCAGTC
>CAYYXJ010000119.1:6808-9084 GCA_964475455.1 uncultured Clostridiaceae bacterium
TGATGTAAGTGCAAGCCCCTTTCTGAATTGGGTTATGGCTGGAAGTTTTTTGATGCCCATTGTGCTTTCAGGCACCTGGAACGGCATAATTTGGGCATTTGCATAACCATTTTCAGCCAGGGCTTTATTCCAGTTGTCAAAACCCGAACTGACCCAGGTTACTGTTATAAAAACCTCATTGTTCAGAATTTTGTTTGTAAATTCATCATTTGTCTGAGTAAATATATCGGGGTCAAGTATTCCTGCTTCATAGCACTTGTTCAGGAAACGAAGCATTTCCCTGTAATTTTCAGAAGCCGGTGCCAGGAACCAACGGTCGGTTTTGCTGTCGTATGCCCTTGTTCCGGACCAACCTGCAGGTATTTCATAGCCTGCACCCATCATTGCAAAAAGGTGAGCGCCACCCCAGGAAGCAGAAATGCATGCACTGTCGCCGTAAATTTTTCTGAGTTGTACAAGGGATGTGTAAATATCATCATATGAAGAAGGTGCATCAAGACCGGTTTTATCAAATATGTCCTTGCGGTATATCCATTGTTGGACCTGGGTTTTTCTTTGAAAACCGGGAAGGATATAAAACTTGCCGTTGGAATGCTTGAGTTTTTCGACCTCTCCCCAGAGCTGGTTTTTATCAATGTATTCGTTGAAATATGGCATCTTGTCGATATAATCGCTGATTGGAAGTATCATACCTGAGCTTATGTAGTCATCGAGCTCCCCCGGAAAACATTTCAAAATTACATCGGGTGGATTCCCTGATTCAAGATAACTTTTGACAGACTCAGCATAATTTGCGTCGTCTCCGGCAAAAACTTCCAGGTTCACCTTTTTTTGTGAAAGGTATTCATCAAGAATCAGCCATTCATTATTGAAAGGTGTTTCAGCCTTTTCATTATAAAGAACTGAAAACGTAACTGTTTCGTTGTTGACTTTTGTGTTTTCCGGATTTCCATTAGAACAAGCAACAAGAAAAGCTAAAACCATAATGATTATAATAATTTTCTTCACTCGCACACCCCTAATTGAAGTTTAGCATCAAACCTGTTTTTTGGCAAACTTTTTCATTCTATATGAATCATGTAATAATGGGTTTCCTGTACTTCTTCTTCCCACGATTCACCGGTATCCGGGTTTGTCATGGTTCTCATTACCAGGATTTCGGAATAGCCCAGGGCATATCCGTCGTCATTGAATTTTGATATGGCCGAAAGCTCCAGGTCTGCAAGGTATTTGTTGCCTGTTTTGTCAATAATGAATCCACTTGAGACCATGCTGTCCCTTATGTATGCAAATCCGTCATCAAAAGGTTTGGCAATGAGATAACTTGATTCGATTATATGGTTTCCGCTTTCGTCTATATAGCCCCAGCGCATGGATGTTCGGGACATTTTTACAGCGGCTAAACCATCGCTGAAGTTTTCGGCACTGTAATAGATTCCCGGAACCGCCTTATTGCCTTCGGTGTTGATATAGCTGTATGAATTGGAACTTCGGATTATTGCCTTGCCTTCACTGAAATCCCTTAGGACCGTACCGCTTGAAATCTGGGATACGAGTAAATTCCCGTCTGATTTCAGGTATACTTCTGAAATACGGGTTTGAATTCCGTTTCGATTGCTTGACGACATGGTGGCATAACCGGCGATTGCCACCCCTTCTTCAAACTCATTTATATATGCAAAATTGAAATCCGTCAGCAAATTGCCCTGATTGTCAACAAGAGCCCACCTGTCCTGAACTGATGAGCCTGCAACGGTGGTTTCTGTCATATAGACTTTCGCAGTGGAACCATCGAAGTTTGAAACAGCATCATATTTTATATCTACAACTATGTCGCCGTTTTCATCAATGAATCCCCATTTGCCCGCCATTTTAACTGCGGCCAGACCGTGGGAGAATACCCTTGCATCTTCAAACATCGGCTCGATTTTGAATTCGGTTTCTCCGTTGGGATCGCCGATGTATGCATCGTTGAAGGTTTTATATCCCCAGATTCTACCCTCACATGTTATGCCTGTTTCCATATTGCTGGTTTTCATGACGGGAACGAGGTATTTGTCAAAGTCAAGGTCATCGAAAAAAGTCGGCGTCTTATCCGGTTCATTGGTCCAGTCAACTTTAACTAGGGTTTTGCCTTTTTTAGCAAAATTGTCAAGATATGTATCCACCGGAAGAAAATTATTGTCTATAGCATAAATACCGCTGTCATCCTTGACCCTTGCTAGATTGTACATGAATATCCCCGGTTCCTGGGAAAGCGCTCCGGACAGTTTGTT
>CAYYXJ010000120.1:0-9058 GCA_964475455.1 uncultured Clostridiaceae bacterium
GCTGTCAAATTCATTTCTAATGAGGCTTGTAAGAACATTAGCCGTACCGGAGGAACCCGGATATGGACCTTGGGGAGTTTATCCAAATGTTGATGAATCTTCCGACGCCGGTGGATGCAAAAAGATTCATGCAGCCCTTGAAAACATAGCCGATCTTTCACCGCTTAAAGTACCTGAACATAAGGTCAATGAAAAAGAGACAGCACTTCAGTATGAGATGCTATCTGATATGTTGGGCGACATTATAAGAGTTGTGGTTGAAAGGTCTCCCCATTGGATCAGGTGGGGCGGGGACATTTCAACCCATCTGGGTTATCTCCTTGGGCTTGATGGCCTGATGTGGGCAGTTTACGATTATCCTGATGAACTGCACAAGCTTTTGGCTTTCATGCGCGATGGTGTGCTAAAAGCTCATGAAGAAGCTGAAAAGGCGGGGGATTTTACATGGCTCAGTCATGAGAATCAATCAATGCCGTATATAGAAGGTTTACCGGGGCCTGATGCAGGTCCTGTTACTACAGACAGATCACAACTATGGACATTTTATGCAGCACAGGAATATGCATTGATATCACCTGAACATCACAAGGAATTCCTTTTGGATTATCAGATTCCTATCATTGAAAAATTTGCTTATTCGTCCTATGGCTGCTGTGAGGATCTTACCAGGAAGATTGATATGCTGCGTGAAATTAAAAACCTCAGAAGAATAGCAGTAAGCCCGTTTGCTGATACAAAAAGCTGTGCTGAGCAAATTGGCAAAGACTATATTGCTTCCTGGCGGCCTGCCCCTGCAGCTACTGTATGTCTTGGCTTTGATGAAGACAATATCAGAAAGATAATCCGTAGTGCCAAAAAGGATTTTGAGGAGAACAACTGTCTGTTTGACATTTGTCTTAAAGATGTACAGACAGTTCAGAATGATTACGGCAGGTTGATACGATTTACACAAATTGTTCGTGATGAGATAGAAAAATAAACGGGAGGATATTATGGAAATGTTATGGAACCTGGACAAACTTTACAAGTCATTTGAAGATGAAAAACTCGAAAAGGACATAGTGGAAACCGGGCGGCGTTTAAAGGAATTGGATGAAAAGATCACCTCAGCCATTGAAAGCAATGACCACAGCATGAAAGTGCTTGAATGGTTCATTGATAAGAGCAATGAACTGGGTGATTTAATAAGTAATGTTTATATCTATGCGAACCTTAATTATTCAGTGGATACTAATAATATGAAGGCACTGAAAGTTATGGAAAGAGTGGAAAAATATTTGCCCTCATTGGCAGTACTTGATGTCAAATTCACGAAATGGCTAAAAAGCCTTGAGAAAATTGAGTATGTTGGTGTAATTGAAGACCACAGGTTCAGTATTGAAGAAAGACTGAAACAGGCAAAGCACATGCTGGATGATAAAAGCGAAATGCTGATTGCCACTTTAAGAAACACGGGCTCAGGTGCATGGGAAAAGTTACAGGACACAATGGTTTCATCCCTTTCAGTTGAATTTGATGGCAAAAAACTTCCCCTGCCGGCAGTGAGGAACATGGCTTATGATAAATCTCCGGAGGTAAGGAAAAAAGCATATGAAGCTGAACTGGCAGCATATCCGGCAATTGAAAAAAGCTCTGCTGCAAGTTTAAATGCCATCAAGGGTGAGGTCATAGAGATGACAAGACTGCGAGGATATGAATCACCTCTTGAGATGACACTATTTACATCAAGAATGGACAGGGAAACACTGGATGTAATGATAAAGGCCATGAAAGAGTTTCTGCCTGATTTTAGAAGGTATCTCAGGAAAAAAGCCCGGATGCTTGGATATGAAGGCGGACTGCCATTTTATGACTTATTTGCACCTATCGGCGGGGTTGATAAAGAATATTCTTTTGAAGATGCCAGAAATTTCATTGTTAAAAATTTCAGTTCTTTTAGCAGTGTGCTGGGTAATTATGCAGCCAATGCCTTTGACAGCAACTGGATTGATGCAAAAATAAGAGAGGGAAAAGTAGGCGGAGCTTTCTGTGCCAATGTACACGGTATCAAGGAAAGCAGGATTATGAGTAATTTTACAGGAGTTTTTTCCGATGTTACTACTCTTGCCCATGAACTTGGCCATGGATATCATGGTCACTGTCTTAAAGATGCTACAAGTACAAACAGTGATTACCCTATGCCACTTGCTGAAACAGCCTCAATTTTCTGTGAAAGCATTGTAATGAATGCAGCACTTAAGGATGCAAACCACGAAGAGTCCATTGCAATTCTGGAGCACAGCCTTCTTGAAGCTACTCAGGTAATTGTTGATATACTGAGCAGATATATTTTTGAAACTGAACTTTTTGAAAAAAGAAAAGAAGGTTCGTTATCCACCCATGAAATGAAGGATGCCATGGTCAGGGCTCAAAAGGAAGCATATGGGGACGGACTTGACGAAAATGCCCTGCATCCATATATGTGGGCATGTAAAACCCATTATTATAGTGCACAAAGGAATTTCTACAACTTTCCATATGCATTCGGATTGTTGTTTGCAAAAGGTCTTTATGCAATGTACGTGGAAGAAGGTGACTCTTTTATTGAAAAATATGACAACCTTCTCTACGAAACAGGCCGGAATGACATCAGAGGAGTACTTGCAACCATTGGAGTAGATTCCGGAGATATTGATTTTTGGAGAAAATCCCTGGAAATCATAAAGGAAGATATAGATAAATTCTGCAGCCTTTAAGTAAAATCAACAAGCAGGCCACTGGGTATCCGGTGGTCTTTTTTTGTCTGTAAAGGAAAGCTATAAGAAAGGTTTTGACAAGAAATGCGAAAGATGATAAATTGAGAATATCATAAAAAAGGGGTAAAGATATGTACAATAAAGACTGGGCAAAAGTTAATATAAATAATGTGCCTAAAATAGTTACTGAAGTTCCGGGACCAAAGTCAAAAGAGTATCATGACAGAGCTTCCCAATATATGAAAGGATATTCAAGCCAGGTAAGGCTTTTTCCTGTAGCCTTTGAAAGCGGTAAGGGATGTATTCTGAGTGATGTAGACGGGAATGACTATATTGATTTTTCCTCTGGTATATATGTAACCGGTCTGGGGCATTGTCATCCAAAGATCAGTGAGGCTGTAGCACTGTATGCCGGTAAACTGATGAACTGCCATGATTTTACAACAAAAATAAAAATGGAATTACTTGAAAAGCTTGCCGAAGTGACCCAGGGTGACTTGAATGGAATTCAGTTATATGATTCGGGAACTACAGCAGTGGAGGCGGGATTGCGCTGTGCCCGGGCTGCTACAGGCAAATTTGAGTTTATTTCCTTCTGGAGGGATTTCCATGGAAAGACTATGGGCTCTGTAAGCCTTGCAATGGTTGATCAAACCCAGGGAATGAGAGCGCCGGGCTTTTACCAGGCACCAAGACCCAACTGTTACAGATGTCCGTTTAAATTAAATTATCCTGAATGTAATTGTCACTGCGTTGATTTCATTGAAAACGTAATAGCGAATGAAACTTCACAGCAACTTGCTGCAATAGTACTCGAACCGATTCAAGGATGGAACGGCTCAGTAATTCCTCCTGATGAATTTATGCCCAGGCTTCGGGCTCTGTGTGATAAATATGGAATACTATTATTCGCTGATGAAGTTCTGACGGGTATGGCCCGTACAGGAAAAATGTTCTGCATGGAACACTGGGATACAGTACCAGACATTACTACGATTGGAAAGGGATTCGGCAATGGATTCCCTGTAACTGCAATGTGCATAAGCGATAAATACAAAGGTGTTGTTGAAAATATCAGTGCCTCATCAAGTTACGGGGGAAATCCCATGGCATGTGCTGCGGCTTTGGCGTCATTGGAAGTTATTGAAGATGAAAATCTCTGTGAGCGTTCAGAACATCTGGGCAATATAATGCTTGAAAGGATGAAGAAAATCAAGGCTGATCATCCGATAGTAGGAGATGTGCGTGGCAAAGGGTGCCTGCTGGCTATTGAGTTGGTCAAAGATAAAGGGACGAAAGAAGCCTTTGAAGAGGCCGGTAAACTGGTTTACCAAAAAGCATTTGAAAGAGGTTTGGCATGGGTCCCATCCAAATCAACCCTAAGATTGTCACCACCTTTGATTATGGAAGATGAGATGGCACTCAAGGGACTTGATATTATTGATGAAGCCATTGGTGAAGTAGAAAGAGAACTTTTATAGGTGATTTATGAAAACACTGAATGCGGCTGTAATAGGCTATGGATTTATGGGGAAAACACATATTTATGCTTACAGGACAATTCCGTTGTACTATAAGGATCTTCCTTATAGAATAAATCTTGCATCAATATGTTCGGGAACTTACGAAAATGCCCTCAGGGCAAAAGAAGACTTTGGGTTTGAAAAAGCGGTTAAAAATGCTGAAGAAATATTAAATGACCCGTCCATCGACATAGTTAACATATGCACACCCAATCATCTGCACTATGAACAATTAAAAAAAGCTGTTGAAAATAAAAAAAATATTTACTGCGATAAACCACTGACAGTAACAGCCAAAGAAGCCGGGGACATTGCCAGGGCTGCGGATAAAAAAGGTATAGTTGCTCAAGTTGCATTCAATTATAGATTCCTGCCGCCGATGTTAAGGGCAAAGCAACTTATTGATGAAGGCAAAATTGGAAAACCTTTATCCTTTAGAACAGAATATCTTCACTCCGGTTCATTGAATCCTGATAAACCTGCAGGGTGGAAGCAACTGGGCAAGTTCGGAGGGGGAGTAATAGTGGACCTGGGGTCTCATGTTATAGACCTTATGTATTATCTTCTGGGCGAATATCAGTCTCTTGTTGCTGATTCGACAATACTGCATTCAAGTAGAATGGATAAATCAGGTAATATGGTAACCATTGATGTTGAAGATTCTTTTATGATGATGGTAAAAATGAAAAATGGCAGCAAAGGTGTTATCGAAGCTTCCAAAATTGCAACAGGTTCTGATGATGAGCTTAGATTTGAAATTCATGGAGACAAGGGTGCCCTGAAGTTCAATCTAATGCAACCGAACTACCTTGAATACTTTTCTGCAGATAATCCGGAAATGCCGTATGGGGGAGATAGTGGATTTAAGCGAATAGCCTGCGTTCAAAGGTATGAAGCTCCGGGAGGTGGTTTTCCGAGTGCCAAGAATTCGATTGGATGGCTGAGAGGCCATGTGCACAGTCTTTATAAATTTACTGAAAGTGTTTATAAAGGAACTCCGGCATCCCCGGATTTCAACGATGGCGCATATGTACAGCATATAATGGAAAAAGTTGTTTTGTCCGCTAAATCAGGAATTTGGATTGAGGTCTAATCTTATGGAAACTGCAGTCCGAAGAAAAGAAATACTGGAAATTATTTCAATTGACGGAAAAGCCAAGGTCATAGATTTAAGCAAACGTTTTGACACATCAGTTGTAACTATTCGTAATGATCTTGCGCAACTCGAGAAGGACGGTCTACTGGAAAGAGTCCACGGCGGAGCCGTCGGTACTTACAAATCATATCTTTCGCTTTCATTCAATGACAGGATGAATGTCAATATTGATGCAAAGGAAAGAATTGCAGTTGGATTGGATGAAATGATTTCACCCGGAAATACATTGATTTTCAATGCTGGTTCAACAAGTCTTGTATGTGCTCGCAGATGTTTTTTAAAACCCGGTATATCAATTGTAACTAATTCTATTGTAATAGCAGGCGAAGCTCGCATGAATAAAGTCGAGAGAGTTATTCTGCTTGGTGGAATGCTCGATGGGGAATACCAATTCACATACGGTGATGATACAATTAACCATGTAAATAAATACATGGCGGACAAGCTTATAATGTCCGTCGATGGAATCAGTGCAACGGGAGGTGTTACCACCCATCATTACAGCGAGGTTGAAACCACAAAAGCAATGATGGGAAGGGCTTCCTTTACAATAGTTGTTGCTGATGGTTCGAAGGTAGGCAGAACCGGATTTGCAGCTATTTGTCCGGTTTTTGATATTGATTTACTGATAACAGACAGAAATGCAGCCAAGGAGCATATCAATGCGCTTAAAGAGGCAGGACTGGAAGTTATACAGCTATAGGGGGATGTATGTCCATTTATTTCAGAGAAAAAACCTCACCGGAAATCGGTGAACTTGTAAAAAAGAATGCCCTTGTCATTCTTCCTGTGGGAACAATAGAGGAGCACGGTCCTCATCTAACGGTTGATGCAGATGTAGCAATTGCAGAAGATATTTCCCGAGAAATTGGCGAAATGATGAAGGAAGAGATTCCTCTTGTTGTTATGCCTGCAGTATGGAGCGGTTATACTGCTGCAGAACTTATGAAATGGCCGGGAACAATAATAGTTAAGACAAGGACTTTTGCTGATATGATCAGTGATATCTGCCGTTCACTTATAAGCATGGGATTCAAAAAAATAATGATGGTTGACTGCCACGGGCAGCACAAACCTCTGCTTAATATGGTTTGCAAGGAAGTTGCTGATGATACCGGTGTTTATATGACAATTACCTCACCGGCTGTTTTTTCCAAAAAGGCTTATGAAGAGCACAGAAAAACCGAACAGGGTGGTTCATGTCATGCCGGTGAATGGGAAACATCTATACTTCTTCATTTTAAACGCATGGTTCATATGGATAAAGTTGTATCGGGGGATGCACTTAGATATCATTCAAATAATGTTGCCGGTGATGCAACCAGGGGAAGCCAGCGGGTTGTCTGGTCTACCTGGGGTATCCAGAAAAGTGAATCAGGGGTTTACGGAGACCCAACGACTGCCACTGCAGAGCTTGGTAAAATAATTGTTGATGAAATAAAAAGAAACTACAGGGAATTCATGCTGGAGTTTTACAAACATGACAGGGACAAGGTGTAAGTTATCGATAAATTACAGGATTCATCTATAATTCTTGGAGTCGATATAGGAACCACATGCTGTAAATGTACGGCCTTTGATTCCGGTTTCAGGGTGCTTTCAGAAGCATCAAGGGAATATCCGCTGATACATTCAACCAATGGAGGTGTTGAGCAGAATCCTGAAGTCTGGTGGACGGCAGCACAGGAAACCATTAAAGAAGCGGCAGATTTAGCCGGGAAATCCGGTACAGTAAAAGGTATTGGGGTCAGCTCCCAGGGAATTTCGTTTGTTCCGGTTGATTCTAAAGGTCATCATTTAATGAACGCATTGACATGGCTTGATATGAGGGCCGGTCGCCAGTGTGAAGAATTAAAGAAATTCTTTGGTGACAGATTTATATATGAAACAACCGGAAAAAGAATCAATCCTGCCTATACATTGCCCAAAATAATGTGGTTAAAAGAAAACAAACCGGAAATTTATAAAAATACATATAAGTTTCTGAGTGCACATGATTATATAGTCAACCGTTTGTGCGGTGAATTTATTACTGAGGACAGTCTGGCTGCAGGTACCATGGCCTACGATATTACCAACAAAAAGTGGGACGCCGGAATTCTGGAATTTGCACAAGTCGTTTTGAATAAATTCCCTGAAATATACAAAGCCGGTTCAGTTGCCGGGTATCTGACTGAAGAAAATTCAATAAACCTGGCAATTCCTGAAAACACTATAATCTCAATTGGTGGACAGGATCAGAAATGTGCAGCACTGGGTTCGGGGTTATCTTATGATTGTATTACAGTTTCACTTGGAACCTCATGTGCAATTACAGCGCTTTTTGATGCTCCCGTTTTTATGGAAGATATGAGCCTTCCATGCTTCCCATATATTGATGGAAAAAGCTGGGTGCTCGAAGGGTTTTCCTCTACGGCGGGCGGCGCAATAAAATGGTTCAGGGATAATATGGGGAACAAAAGGTCTTACAGTGAAATAGATGCTGGCATTGGAGCCTTATATGATTCAAATGAACTTCCGGACAATGTTGTGTTTTTTCCTTATCTCGGAGGTACTGGTTCACCGGAATGGTATCATGCAAAAGGCGGAGGGTTTTTAGGTATTTCCCTTGATACATCAAATGACCGGATGGCTGCGGCTGTTCTTGAAAGCATTGCATTCAATATTAAAAGCAATATAGAAAAAATGGAGACGCTGGGAAAAGATTTTAGAGAAATATCAGTGTTCGGTGGTGGTGCAAACAGTGAAATATGGTTGAGGATAATAGCCGATGTTACAGGCAGGGAAGTCACAAAACCATATCTTGAAGAAAGTGCATGTCTGGGCGCAGCGATGTTGTGTGCACAGTCAATGGGGTATTCCAAGCCGTTAAAAACCGAATCAGTCCATCGTATTGTTCCTGATATGGGAAAAGTCTTGGTATATGAAAAAAAATATTCAGAGTATAAAGAACTTGAAAATAAAATTTTTGGCGGTGAGTGATGAAGACCGGATTTATAGCAGTTGGACATAGTGATTATGTGGGTGAAATGGCTCGGGTGAAAACAAATGAAGCGGTCAGAGCTTTGATTGAATCAGGAATTGATGTGTTATATGATGGAAAAATTCATACTCAAATAAAAGAAGCGGGATTGGCTGCAGAATATCTTTTGAAAGAAAAAACAAGCAGTGTCATAATATTTCCTTCAACATGGGTGGAATGCCCGGTTGTCATGGCGGCAGTGACTGAAATAGAGCATATACCATTTGCTCTTTGGGGAATGGGTATGTTTGAGTTCGATGGAGCCAAAGAGTCCACGGGTTCATTTGTATCACTGGCGATGCTAACCGGCGCTTTTAAAAAAATGAATTTTACCCACGAAGTAATTACCGGTAATCCGGATGACAATGATACTATAGTTAAAGTAAGTGTTTTTACCAGAGCTGCAAAGGCTTCATATAGATTGAAAAGAAGTTTGATTGGTCTTGTTGGCTATAGTTCCATGGGAATCTATACCGGAATGTTTGACGCTCCGATGCTTAGAAAAAAGATTGGCCCGGAAGTTCTGCAGACTGATTCTTACACAATTGTCAATATGATGGAAAAAGTTTCACAGACAGAGATTGACAGTGCAAAATCCGATTTGCTTGGAAAAGCTTCAATT
>CAYYXJ010000121.1:0-3908 GCA_964475455.1 uncultured Clostridiaceae bacterium
GGTATAGGTTCTGCATAGGGACGGCTGTGAGGAGCAAACCAGAAATGTTTGCTGTCCCGATAACCGTAATCAATTGGAAGCCCCGGGAATCTGCCGCCTTTCTTTAGCGCCTTGTGCCATTTTTCCTGCATGAAGATGTGGTTTATTTTCAGAAGAAAATGTCTTTCTCCACCATCATTGCCATAATGGAACAGCTCAGGATCATCGATGTATGTGCACTCAAATATCTGTATGGATTCAGAAATCACTTCCGGATAAATCTCATTTTCCACCTTGTCTTTTCGCATTGAAGATACCAGTGTGAACAAACAGTCCTTTAATTTTTGCTCAGTGGATTCTCCGGGGTAACCAAGACACACAGCATTTTTAAGAAACTTTTTATTATAAGGTATAAAATTCAATGCACAATGCTTGTTAATATTCAGTAAATTCAAAGAGGTATTGCTGTCTCCCCGGGAAATCAACATCATATAATGTTCACCGGCTATCCCAAAAGGAAAACAAAGTGAATATGAACCAATGTTTGTAAGTCCGTTTTCAGAAACGGTCGAAACCAATACCACCGGCATTGGATAAAATGATGATGTCTGATAAAAATTATCCAATACTGCTACTTCACTGAATTTACCCATTTATTAAACCTTTCTTAATCCAATCAATCCCCTGCAGGTTTTTTCTCCTTTTTCCATGGCACTTAAATCCATCCTGAGATAATATCTGCAATTTTCATTGATTTTGGCAATTTTAATCGGGTATTCTGTCCATGGAGCCCAGACAGACATTCTTCTCAAGTCAGCCGTAACACTTGAAACACATTTTTCACCACCAGCGGGGCCCTGCTCTCTGATTGCCAATGTATTGAAATCCGTTCCTGATTCCCCCTCAATGAAATCCAGGGAAATATAATAGTTCCCGCATCCATATTTTTTCAGGATATCCGTGATTTCCAATTTTAAAACAGCTTTACTATCAGAAAAAACTGATTCATCCCACTCACCCAACGGGATAACAGTACAACCGTATTCCCCTGAGGATATGCCAGTTTCTTCCATGTATCGTTTTATACCGTCCAAGGCACGGAACAGAATCATTTCGGTGTCTATAACCCTCCTATGAGGGATCTGCTTTGGTGGAAGTACTGTTTTTGACCACTTTTTAATGGATTTTCTCATTGAACGGGCTGCTTTTTCCAGTCCTTCAAAGCAATGGGTTATTTTATCTGAATCAATTGAGGTTTTTGCAATTTCACTTATAAAGGTTGTTATATAATCATAAGCCTCAAGCCCCGCAAGTACACTGCGTGCTTCGTAGATATACTCTTTCCTGCCCATTTCTACAGCTATGCCAAGAGCTTTTTGGGCTCCTGAAATCTGTTTTTTTATATTCTTGATTGGGATAAGTTCAGACATTTCAAATCTATGGTCATTCATTGTAACCCTTCCCCTAAGGATCAAGGGATAATTATATGACAGCCTCAGCATCAGTTTACTTTCTGCCAGTTTCCATGCAGGTGCTTCAATTACCTTTATAAAATCAATAAAAGTATTAGGCTGTATTTTATTTAAAACAGCAAAATCACCTGCAAAATCCTCTTTATTTCTACCGGTAGGATTCCAAAGCCATTCCGCCATGGCCATAAGATTGAATTCATGATATCTGTTGGATGGAACTGCATATCCTATGACTGTTTCAAGGTTCTTCGAGACAAATTCATTACACCTGTATTTGATGAATCCGGGAGCTGTCCATGGAAATACCATCCTCCATGAATGTGTAACCTGTGGATAAACTCCCAGACTTCCGCCATCTTTTGTAAATTTTTCAAGGCAGGGCATAATCATTGGATATTTTCCCGAATCATACGTTCTGCCTCCGTCATAATATGTAAGGCTTACATCCTTTGGAAGCATCGAGGCAATTTTATCAGTAACATCATAACTGCCCTGGGAAAGCATTATGCCCAGCTTTATATATGGGAACTCTTTCTTAAGTCGCTTATAAGCCTTCAAAAGACATGCTGCCTCAAGTTGAAATGGTTCATCTCCCTTACAGTCATCACAATGACATGGAGTAGACTCCTCCGACAGCCAAACAAGTATTTTTTTAACCATTTCATTTTGTGCAATTCCACAAAACCATTCATAAATCATGTCTTCCGTAGCCTTTTTACTCATGCAAAGGCCAGGAAAATAGTCACTTCTGTTTTTCCTTTCTTCGGAAGGAACATTCAGTACATCGCTTCTTTTTTCAAGAAACCCTCTTCTGGATATCTGTTCAAGATGGGGAATAGTTGCCCTGACATCTACTCCATGTGCCCTTGCTTCCCTATAAAGTCTGTTATTGTGAGTAACAGTTGGATTTCCTTCTTCATCAGCTGAAACAAAGACTTTACCATCCAGTGCATTTAATTTGAACTGATAGGTCCAGGGTATATCACAGTTTGAATTTCCACCCCATTGCCCCCTGAATGGAATTTCAGGCCAGTCAATGACATTGATCACAGGTAATAAAACCATTCCATCCTTTACCGAAATCGCTTGTTTTAAAGTGAGAGCTCCGTAGAGAAGTCCAACTGACGAAAAGGCTACTACGTCAATGGACTCAAACACGCCCTTTTTTATATTGGAAATTATGGCATATGACTGTTGCTTGTTCTTTTTCTTTTTAAGAGTATTTATCTTCTTTTTATTATTGTAATTTTCTGATAGAAAAAATCTGATATAGAAATCAGGCGCAAGCTGCGCAGGTGCTGTGAAATCACTTATTATACCGCTTATTGTTTTAAAAACGGGATCATCACCTTCAGGTAACTCAAGGACAATCCTGTTTCCGGGATACTCGATACCACTTTTAACCTTTATTTGTCTCGGCAATGGAAAAATCCTGCGAATAATATCTTTAGATCCCATTATATCCCCCTGAATCCACATATATTTCCTAACTATAATACCATAAATTACGGGAAGAAATCCCATTTCAAGCAAACACCTTAAAGGTGTTTATAATGTAATTGGTATATTATGGCAATTAATAAATTTTAAACAAAAAAAGTCCACCTGCGGACTCTGTTTATATTGAATCCCTTATTTGTCTTCTTTTATTTCCTGCTCATAGTCTACGTCGATGATTCTTTTAAAATCCCCCGACAGATTATCAGTATCAACAGGTTCTTCTTCGAGTTCAAGGACTGTCTTAACTGTCTTCTTAGTTTCACCGGAAACATTTTCATCGGAAGGATCTACGAAGAACACACCGGGTTTATGCTTTTTCTTCAAATCAATCACCTACCTTATATAATCATTATACCACCTGCACAAAGTTGCAAATAGTATTAATCATATACTGTTGTAAGTTTTTTTATAATTTTATTCAGCTGTCCGTCGGTAAATAGCAAATACTTGGGCATAATTACAATATAATCATCTGAATTGAATGAAATCTTATCAAAATTTGTTGAAACAGGAAGCCCATAAAACCCGTTTTTTGTATTTTGCAGCATTCTTTCCAAGTCAGCCTTTTCAGTATTCAAGAATTCAGAAGAACTTTTGAAAGTCAGATTATCTGAAAGAACACCAAGTATTTCCGGATTTGAAACAATCATATCAACATCCAATGAATTTGCGGTCAAAGCTATATAAGCATATTTACCTTCCAGACCCAGATATTGGACAGGTTCCCGGGAATATGGAAAAAACTTTTCATCAAGGATATTGTAAGCGCCGAATACATTGATGTCCACAGAGTAGTATGCAACTCCCTCATCACCTGCCTGGATTATGCCAAGATTTGGATATGGTCTGATTGATACTATTATAGTTGCAGTGACGAAAATAATTGCCACGGCAATCCAAAAGAATTTCATTCCCTTCTTTTCCAGATCTGTAAGCTCAGAACCAGAATCCATGTCC
>CAYYXJ010000121.1:3918-9047 GCA_964475455.1 uncultured Clostridiaceae bacterium
TGGAACGAACTGCTGATCACGCCTGCATTATGGCTGAGAAGGTTTATTTCATGGAGAAAGGCGAACGTGTGGAAATCCGGTAGAAAGGGGGGAATCTGCTGAGAAGAGCGAATTGAATAATGGGGATTTCATTCCCTTCTTTTCCTTGTAACCGGAACTATATTGATTTGTATTATATAATGAGCCCAGCACATTGCCTGCATTGTTAAGGTCACTTTTATTCCTGTTATCATAACCGCTCATAATTCTTCCCCCTTTAGTTATATACCAAATATATAACACCTGTTAGACTCATGTAACTAATAACCTGCGGATTATACTGTTTAACCTGTAAAATGTCATAAAACAGACCTCAGTCACCGGCTTCCAGAATGTATAGTCCATCATCCTGCTGAATTATATTGAATTTCTTTTTTGAATCTATTGAGCCAATGTCAAGTCTTATTGCATGCACTTCGATTTTTGCAATTTTCCCCCACTCACCGGCTTCTTCAAGAGGAGACCAGAAAATTTCATTAGTGTTTATGACAGCCTGCCTGCCCAATGGTGCAATTCTGCCATCTGAACCCCAGTCTATGAATTTACCGGTATCAGTCATCCATTTGAACACATA
The DNA here is from genome assembly GCA_964475455.1 of uncultured Clostridiaceae bacterium. Classification (GTDB taxonomy): domain Bacteria; phylum Bacillota; class Clostridia; order DUPQ01; family DUPQ01; genus JAFGQE01. Next base: position 4,532 of record CAYYXJ010000121.1, read on the forward strand.
TTCACCATAATAAGTCTCATCGGGCAGTATAACCCTCAAAGGAAATCCCGGTACTGAAGAGATGGCCGGCGTATAAAACTCAAGTGGTGATTCAACAGTCATATCAAATTTTCTATTGCTGCAGGAAACAATAAGAAATATCATAAGGGCATATATTATAATTGCCATCTGTCTTTTTTTCATCGCACACTCATTTCACAAACAATTACACCTTTTTATTATCCCTTACCGCTTTGTATATGGCAAGTATATTGTCCGGATCAGTATCTCCTTGCACTTGATGGGTAGGAGATACAATATAACCATTGTTTGCTCCTAATATACCCATAATTCTTTTGGTTTCTTCATAAACTTCATCACTGTCTGCATTTGGCAGCAGTTCAACTTCATCAATTGCGCCATGAAAACTAAGCCTGTCACCGAACCTCGGGAAAAGTTCCTCAGGCGTCATTCCTGCAGCACCAACCTGAATTGGATCCAAAATATCAAGCCCCATGTCAATAAAATCATCTATTACCGGTGTGATTGCTCCATCTGAATGATAAAAGGTTCCAAATCCCATTTCCTTGAAAGGTGTAATCAATTTAGCACTGTAGGGTTTAATATGCTTTCTCCATTTTTCCGGACTCAGCATCATTGCCGTCTGTCCGCCTATGTCTCCGCCTGAACCAATTACATCAATCAATCCATTTGATGCTTCTATAACCCTCATTGCGCGCTGATAATAGAATTCGGAAACTCTCCGGCTTATTGCCTCGGCAATTTCAGGCTGGTCATAAATATCAATCAAAAATTGTTCGAGGCCTCTCATATACCATGGACTTTCGAATGCTCCGCCGGCAAAATACATTATAGAAGTATCATCTGTCTGCTTTTCATTTTTTATAATTCCCGGAATAGCTGAGTAATCCCACCAATCAAGGTCCGGCCAGTCATAGTTTTCTATCTCTTCAACTGTAGTCATTTCTCCCAGGGGATGGTATGTAATTTCATAATATGTATTGAAATTATTCGTAATGGCTTTGTTATAACATCCCCAGAAATCATAGCCCTCTCCGCCCAAAGGTGACTGTTTTCTGTTTTCCGGACCAATGAACGGTAATCCAATCCACCTGAAATCAATTCCAAGATAATCGTACAGCTCCTGCTTGCTGCCCGTCCCGGTTATGTCTAAAAGTGCCTGCTGTGCCTCGGCTGTACATCTCAGAGACGTGGGCATTCTGTCGGATGGTTGCCTGTGAATTGAATTTCTAACTCTCTCCCTGCCAGTCATATAAACCTCATTTCCTGTCAATGAAAACCGGGCTTATCCATGCTGATTGGCCGTTTGTCTGATGTACTTCTGCATGAATAAAATCACCTGGCTCAACCTGGGTTTCACCTTCAATTATAAATTTATAAAAATTCATAGGAACTGCCCTGTGGATAAGCCAGGCTTCAGAATTATAATCGTTCATATGCCCGCTGATACTGTTTTCAAGCAGTTCCTTTATTGACGTCTCAGCTTTTCTTCCATTGAATTCAAATTTCATGATAGTTGATGTACTTCCTTTGATTTCAAGTATCACTGCATTTGTAGACGAATGCCTGGTCGTAATGTTTTTATATGTGGTGCATGCAAATCTCGCAAGGGACTTGCTGATTATTTCAGCATTGTTGTTCAGCTGATTCACATTGTCAGGGTGAGATACCCCCTCCTTAGGGGAAAGAATGCTCTGTCCTTTGAAACACTTGTCCAGTGATATGATTTCTCCATCACTAACAGAAATTCTAGTATCCCACCTATAAGGATTGCTTTTTCTCCCCCAACCTACTTCAAGCCGAACTTTATATGTTGTTTGCAGACTGCCGGAATCTTTGCAATCCTCCCGGTTCATTACACTGACAGGCTTGAGATTTTTAAATATAACAGCTTTTTCCAAATAGTCTGTCCCATTGACATCCAGTCTATAAAAAACTTTATCAACAGGCTCAATAATTGAACCCATGAGATTATCATTAACTAAAAAACTACATCTTATTCTGTCTCCGGTCAAGGCATAAGTTCTTCTTTCCTTGATTGCTTCCCAGATAGATTTCCCATCAAGATTATCCGCCAGAACTGCTGCTATACCATCCCCGTGGGAACCAGGATAACCTGCATGGTGGTCAGTTGAAGCCACAAAGCCAAATCTCTTTCCCTTTTTCAAGCCGGCATAGGCAGTATTCCTGCCATCACGCGGACCCATTGTATGCAGATACTCATTGGATGATTCATCAGAAACCCCGCAGCCATGTTTTGAGAAAACTTCCACCACAGGACTGATATCTTCATTAAAATCTTCCCATGAAATCCCCCTGTAACCAGGTGTATATGCAATATGATGCGGGATTGCAACAGCATCGACTTTCAACTGTTCAATTACCTCGGTTGGTGTGGCTTTTTCAACAAGGGTCATATTTTCATCCGGTGACAAAAAGTGGTAGTCACCAAATCTTGATGAGTGCATCTCATAGCTTTGGAAAGTTACAAACTCACCCGGGGAATCAGCATCTGCAACAGTTCTTAAAACCCGCTTCCAGTTTTTTGCCAACTTACTGAATCCATCCTGATGAAAATCAATTATAAAACCCGTATCATCATTTCTTTTGAATATATCCGGCCAGTGTGCATGACCGGTTACTGCACAAAAGTCCAGATGTTGTTTTGCTTCTTTAAGGGCATTTTCCAGATCACCGAAACCATAGCTGATATTACAGTGATTGTGAAGGTCTCCGAAATATATTTTCATACTCGGCCACCACCTATATTTACCGGCAGATTTATCTCGGCTGACTTGTACATTGAAGTTATTATCTCAACAGCATTCCTGGCTTCGTTGCCGGCAACCGGCGGTTGTTTGCCTGCCAATATTGAATCAACAATTTCCTTGAGTTGATATTGATGAAGACTGAAATCTTTCTTAATGTTTGTCCTTGCATCCCCGCCATGCTCTCCCGCTTCTTCTTTTTCAGGGATATTGATTCCTTTTTCCATGCCGTCGATGAGTTTGATTTCCTTTATATGTTCATTTTCGCAAATTACACCGCCCCTGGTACCGTTTACAGTTATCATGGTTGAAAACCCGGGATAAGCACTGGTCGTAGCTTCAATTATCCCATATGCATTATTATTGTATTCTACGACTGCTACCGCAGTGTCTTCAACTTCGATGTTTTTATGCATCTTTCTGGCAGTTCTGGCAAAGACAGATTTAACCCCGCCATTGAACCATTGGACCATATCAATGAAATGCACGCATTGGTTCATTAGTGCCCCACCCCCGTCCATTGCCATTGTCCCTCTCCATGGGGAATTACTGTAGTACACGGGATTTCTGTACCATTTCATCATAATGTCCGTTGTCACAATCTCACCGAAAAGACCATCATCAATTGATTCTTTTATCCATTTATATACCGGGTGATATCTTTTATGAAAAATGGAAGCTATATAAACATTGTTTTCCCGGCATGCTTCAAGCATCCCATCTATTCTTTCCGGAGTAACTTCCAGAGGTTTTTCACTTATTATGTGCTTGCCGGCTGCTGCAATATATTGCACCATGGGAAGCCTGGAACCGCTGGGGGTACAAAGCACCACTGCATCAACCATCGGATCATCGGCAAGTTTTTGATAATCGGTATACCAGCTGCAACAGAGTACTGCAGCGGTTTTAACAGCCTTTTCCTCATTTCTGGTACAAACCGCAGTAATCTTTGCATTATCAATCCGCTTCAATGCTGCAATATGAACATCGCTTATTACACCCAATCCGACTATTCCTATCCTAAGTTTGTCTTTCATTAAAGTTCCTTCATAACAGTTTTTACATACTCAAGGTCCTGTACTGCGAACCATTCCCGGTCTCCTGAGCGGGGTGCTTCGATACATATAGGACCCTTGTATCCTGCTTCCATTAATTTTCTTAATATATGGCGATTGTTATACTCACCGTCTGCAAGCCCTATTCGGATCCTTCCGGTTTCTGTTTTTATTACATTCTTAAGATGTACATAAAAAAGTCTGTCTCCGGTTCTTGCTATTGCATCCTCTATCGTAATGTTTCCCGGAAGAACATTTGCATTTATATAATCAAGGTTAACGCCTATGTTTTCTGACCCTGAAAGTTCAGCCAGCTTCAAGGCGGAGGAAACAGAATCATGCAGAAAATTGGGATGGGTTTCAAGACCAAGTTTGAATCCATTTTTTTCAGCTATTGAAGCAATCCGTCTTAACCCATCTGCTCCTTGTTTCCAATGCTTATCTTCGGCAATAAATGATCCATGCTTTGTAAAATCAGAATAAGCAATTTCTTCTGAGGGATTCATGACAGTTCCGACCAACAGATTACCGACCTCAAATCCAAACATTTCATATGCCTTGGGATAGAAGTTTTCACAATACTCAAGGTCCCGTTCCCTGGAATCAGCTTCATCACTCATCAGATTCGGAGTACCACCTCCAAAAATCACCTGCTCATGACCATGTTTCTTT
>CAYYXJ010000122.1:0-7856 GCA_964475455.1 uncultured Clostridiaceae bacterium
GGTGTTGTTGCTATTGCATCAATATCGCCATCCATGGCCATTTTTGCAGATTCTTCTATATATTCATAAGCCGCTTTTCCTGCAGTTGCATCCACGATACCAAAAACAAGACTGTTGGCATCAATATTATCCAAATCAATTACATCAATTGTTCCCGCTATGCCCTGAGCATCGCCGGCTCTGTCAATGCTCCTGAAGCCAATGTCTGCCTTGAGTATTTTATTTATTCTTTCAAGAACAGAAACATCACCTATTACCACAGGCGTGCAAATATCATAAACGACCCGCTCCATCAGTGCCTTAATAACAATTTCAGGCCCGATTCCCGCCGGGTCTCCCATAGGTATTCCAATAACTGGTTTCTTCATACAATATCCTTCCAAATAAGTAATGTTATATTAACATCCTGCAAATTTTGTAGCAACCTTCCAATAATCATTCCCGACCTGAATATTAACTGACCCATTTCCAATAATCATTCCCGACCTGAATATTCAGGTCGGGAATGATTATTGGAAATGAAAAGGGGCCTTTGGTGTGAAGGCCCCTTTTAAGTTTAGTTATTTTTTGGGAGAGTGTTGGAAGAAGTGCCAGCCGCCTATTTCTTCAGGATTTCCCGGATCGTCCTTCAGGAGCTCCTTGTAGTTCATTGCTACTTTCCTGAATGCGTTTGCATACTCTTCAATTTTATCCGGTTCATAATGTTTGAACCAGGGAATGCTGTATGACATGGCACCGATTTCTTCACTGGGTGCAAGATCTGAATCAAGCTCCCTGACATCACGTTCTGCATGGGCAATTCTTGTTGGTTTTCCATGTCCGTAAACATCAAGGGTCTGGAAAAGTGAGTGTGTGTGTAGTGCCAGATTGCATCCCGGACTGCATCCCTCAAACCCTTCCGCTCTGATTGCTTCACAGAATCTTGTAACAGAAAGTCCACCTAATTCTTCGCTCTTATAAAGACCTTTAGGTGCATACCATCCGCCCATTGTACTGCCGCTGCTTTCATCAACCCTATGTTCCTTTATTCCAGGAACACCTTTTAGAAGGTCCCAGAAATAATTCATGCCTTTTCTAATTTCAAGCATCCTGTCATTATAATGCCTTAACTGAACCCGTCCCACAGCTGACGACATCTGGTGCATTCTATATTTATAACCACCCATCGGAAGTCCGGCATGAGCCTTCAATTCCTCTGTTTCCATATCTTCAGCCCTGTATCTGCTGTAATGGCCGAATGCGATGGCTCTTTCATATATTTCTCTGTCATTTGTTGCCAGTATTCCGGCTTCTCCAATTGCAAGAGATTTACCGCTCATAAGGCTCATTGCTGCAACATCGCCGAAAGTTCCTACCATTTTCCCTTTGTACATTCCACCGTGGGCATGGGAAACATCTTCTATAACCTTTAATCCATGCTTTTTGGCTATTGCCATTATGGGATCCATGTCTGCTGGATGTCCGGTGTAATGAACCACAACTATTGCCTTGGTCCTTGGTCCTATACGATGTTCTATATCTGCCGGGTCCAGACACAATGTATTTCTGTCTACATTCGCAAAGACCACAGTAGCTCCGAGAGTAAAGGCCTGGAGTCCCGATGCCCAGTAGGTAATAGTGGGACAGATAATTTCATCTCCCACACCAACCTTACATCCGAACATTGCGCTTTGAATTGCAGCAGTTCCCGTAGAAAATCCAAGTGCCAGGTCAAGACCCTGCCATGCAGCAAATTCCTTTTCAAATTCTTTGGTGACATCGGTACCTGACATCGCTCCGTTTCTTAGCACATCCAATACAGCCTCTTCATCTTCTTTAGTTATGATAGGCCACTTGAAAAGATTTCCAGGATCCTTTGTTATTGCCTTTGGTCCTCCAAATAATGCTAGCTCAGACATTTCACGTCTCCTTAATTTATTAACTTGATTATATAGCATATGCAGTTGCTTCAACTTGACATAAATGAAACTTTTATTTGCATATCTTCGTTATTGCCGGATTATTTCTTAATTTTATCAAATACTTCCAGCATCTGAGGTAGATATGTATATAGAGCACCTACATCACTGGACATATTAAGAAATCTGTATCCCCATTCATAAAGCTGGACTATGGTATCAGGATTAGCTACCGTTCCGGCAAGTTTGCCATATTTCTTACATGCATCTGCTGTTTTTTTCCAGTTTTCCATGACTTTTTCATTTGTTATCTGACCGGGGATTCCAAGGGCATGAGAAAAGTCTCCGGGGCCGAAGAACAACATGTCGATTCCTTCCACCTGTGCAATTTCATCAAGTTGATCCATTGTTTCAGGGTCTTCTATCTGACATATTACAAATTTTTCCCTGTTTGAGTTTTCCATATAATTGTCTTTTTGGAATAAGAAACCGGCATCAGCATTACCACCGTCAGCAGGTCGTCTGCCAATTGGATGAAATTTAGTCTTCCATGCAATATCCCTGGCTTCGTCTGCACTCATAAGATGAGGCACCATAATACCGGTGGCATCCATTTCAAGGGGTCTGATGAAATCACTGTAAGAACCCTTTGATACCCTGACAACGATATCCATGTCAGTTGCCTTGGCAGCATAAATCTGCCTTTCTATAGCTGCAAGATCATTTCCGCAATGCTCATAGCATGTCCAGACGCAGTCGAACCCTGCCAAACCTACCATCTCAACTATCCTTGCTTCAGTAAAATTGGTCTTGAAACATTTTGCCACTTCACCGGCCCTTAGTTTTTCGAGTACTTTGCTCTTTCTCATCAGTCATCCCCCATGTAAAATTGTTTGTATACATTCTATATAATATACATATCATTGTCGACAGGCATTTGATAAAATTAAATTTTGCGGCAAAATATGATTAATAAACCTGATAGGTCGATGTTTTAAGTTGCAATAATTGTGCAGGATAATATTATTTCAGGAATATCGGATTGGACCAGGCCTTCAAACCCTTGGCATCCTCAATCTCAACTCTAATATAATCTATGTCCGGATTGAATTTCATACTGAATTCCTCAACAGGCTCTTCAAATATACTGGAACCTCCCAGGAATTCATAGGATATAAACGTTATCCTCGAGGCAGGAGAACATTTTACTGTTGCTACTCCGTCTTCAATATAAAAATCATATATCAGCGGTCCTCTGCTTGAATAAAAATTACCGCTGCGGATAGCAGAAAGAAGGCTTTTATCATCAAGGATTGCTGTTTTTACCATTAGGAATCCTCTGCCGTTATGCCCTTCTCCTCCATGGCAGTCATCAGCAGCAACTCCCATGACTTTCCTTCCTCGCCTCAACAAATAATCCCAGTGTTGTTCTGCATTCCCATGGTTATATTTCAGCTCACATATTCCGTTGTAAACTTCCATTGCTATGTAATCGGCATCCTTGTAATCCTCAATATCCATCCTCGACCATATGGGATGACAGTAAACAAGGTCAAATCCCAGGCTCTTCATCTTATCAACCAAAGCGATGGCTGTTTCGGGAGGATTTCCCCAGGGAATGTTTTCAATGAACTGTTCATTTTCAACCATTTCATTATCATACGAGGTCAGAGCTACCATATGGTGTGTTTTGAATGAACTTGGTTTTATACTGTGTATCTCCAATCCAGGAATCACATAAATCTGATTATTGAATTCATCATTTTTAAAAACCCTGTTATGATCGGTTATTGCAAGAAAATCATAACCCAGGTCCTTATATATCCCCACAACGTCAGCTACGGGAAGCTGACCGTCGGAACGTTCGGTGTGGGTGTGTATATTACCCTTATAAAACTTACCTTCGCTGCTGAATGCTGAAATTTTCACATCAATTCCCCCAAAACTTTTGCAGTTTCTTTATATTCTGCTTCAAGTTTAACATATAGGTTCTTATATATTTTATAGAATTTATCGTAAACTGCATTATTCCTGGAATCAGGCTTCTGTGTTGTTTTTACACTGATGATTTTATCACAGGCTCCTACAACATCCTCATAAACGCCTGAAGCTACTCCTGCAAGTATAGCAACTCCAAGAGCAGGACCTTCACTTGAATTAATGGTACAAATTTCTGCATTAAACATATCTGCCTGCATCTGTCTCCATAACGGGCTTTTTCCTCCACCACCTGAAGCACGGACCTGGGATGCCTCTATACCCATTTCCCTTATTATTTCCATGCAATCCCTTAAACTGTATACAACCCCCTCTAGAACTGCCCTTAGCAGATGCTGTTTGCCATGGGCTGCACTAATACCAAAGAAAACTCCTTTTGCATCAGGGTCAAGATGAGGTGTTCGCTCTCCCATTAAATAAGGAAGATAAATAACTCCTTCGGAACCTGCATCTACATTGGAAGCTTCCTCATCCATAAGTATATAAGGGTCTTTATCCATTAGTTCGGCTGTTCTGATTTCTTCTATGCAGAAGTTATCCCGGAACCATTTCAAAGACAGTCCCGCTCCCTGAGTAACTCCCATGACATGCCAGCAGCCTGGTACAGCATGACAGAATGTATGGACTCTCCCCTTTTTATCTATTTGAATATCGTCCATATGTGCAAAAACCACACCGCTGGTTCCGATTGTTGACGAAATAATGCCCTTTTTAACTATGCCGTTTCCAACTGCTCCGGCCGCCTGGTCACCGGCTCCCCCGGCAACAATTGTTCCAATTGCCATGCCTGTTAATTTAGATGCCTCTGCTGTAACCGAACCGGTATTTTCACAGGATTCATACATTTCACCAAGCCATTCAATCGGTATATCAAGTTTTCCCAGCACTTCCTCACTCCAGCATCTGTTTTTGATATCAAGAAGCTGCATACCACTGGCATCTGAAACTTCAGTAGCAAACTTTCCGGTAAGCATAAATCGGATATAATCCTTGGGAAGAAGAATTTTATTGATCTTGGAATAAATTTCCGGTTCATTGTTCCTAACCCAAAGAATCTTTGATGCCGTAAATCCAGTCAGGGCAGGGTTGGCAGTGATTTCTATAAGCCTTTTTGCACCTACTTTTTCAGTAATTTCATTACATTCGGCCTTCGTCCTTTGGTCACACCATATTATCGATTTTCTCAATACATTATTTTTATCATCAAGAATTACCAGCCCGTGCATCTGGCCTGAAAGTCCAACACCTTTAATATCAGCAGGATTGACCCCTGACTTGGAAATAACCTTCCTCGAAGTAACACAAACTGCATTCCACCAGTCCTCGGGCTGTTGTTCGGCCCAGCCTATTTCCGGTTGGTACATCGGATACTCTTCAGTTGCACTGGCAATGCTTTTACCCTCCACATCAAACAAAACAGTTTTTGTTCCCGATGTTCCTATATCAATTCCCAGTAAATAATTCATTTTGGCCTCCATTAATATTTTAGTACGGAGCCCCCTATGAACTCACGGATCAGTGATGTATTTGGTATTTCAGAATCATCAGCTCCCTTGAAATATGAGAGAATTGTCAAAAGCCTTTGGGCTGATGAATAATAAATACTATCCTGCCCAACCTCCCTTAGAATTGGTTCTGCATAATTTTTCAGGACACTGTGCTCATAAATTAGTGTTGAATTGAATATTTCATCTGCTTCTTCCTGATAAGGAAATATATACTTATCCTCACCTTTCCTTACATCCGGCCACATCCCGAGGGTTCTTTCTGCCGTTGCTCCCCTGTATTTAAAATCCCTTACAAGTCTTCTGATCAATCTTGCTTCCGTTGTAGAAAGGCGGTTATGATCATCTATATTTATAGAAGTCAGTGCACTGATGTAAATTTTATAAGCATTCTTTTCCTGCACCTCATTTGTAAAATGCGGATTGATTCCATGGATACCCTCTACGATTATAACTCCTGAATCATCAATCTTTAATTCCCTGTATTCCGTCCTTGATTCAGCTGCAAAATTATAAACAGGAATCATTGCCCGGCCTGTATCCTGGAGAGAAACCATATCTTCCCTGAACTTTTCTATATCGAAGGCTTCAGGTCTTTCATAATCCTTCTTGCCGAATATATCCGTTGGAATTTCACTGCCCTTATAATAGTCATCAAGTGATATAGGGTGTGCACTTAGCCCAACAGCTCTTAAATGTATTGCAAGACGTTTTGCAAATGTTGTTTTACCTGAAGAAGACGGGCCGGATATAAATACGAACCTTTTTTTATCATCCCTTATTCTGTCAGCTATATAACCTATTTTTTTCTCCTGAAGTGCTTCGGATATCCTTATGATATCCCCCATCTCACCTTTCTCGACCAATTGATTCAAGTCATGGATATTATCAACACCTATTGCATTTCCCCACAATCTGAATTCTTCAAAGGCCTCTGTCAATTTGTGTTGTTCATTATACTCAGGGAGTTTTCCCGGATGAAACCTGGTTGGATAAAACAAAAGGAATCCATCATGGAAATGCTTTATTTCAAAAATATCCACATATCCCGTAGCAGGTGCCATTATTCCATAGAAATAATCAAATACTCCTTCAAGGGAATAAAGAGTTACATTGGTTTTACCTGCACCTTCTAGAATATCCAAAAGATCAGTTCTATTGATATTCTCAAGAACCAGCCTGGCTCTGGCCAGTTCAAATTCATGTCTTTCAATGGGGATATTCTTTGAAACTATCTGTTTCATGCGTTTTCTTATCTTATTTACATCTTCAATCCCGATACTTCTTCCTTCAAGCTGGCAATATCCACCTTTGTTTACAGAATAATGAATTCTCAGCCTGTTTGCAGGAAACAGATCCGCAATGGCTTTTACCAGCACGAACTTCAAGGTATTCCTGTAGATTCTTATTCCTTCCAGTGATGCAGTATCAATGAACTCATATTCGGAACCATCCGGTATTTCCTCCGTCAGGCCTACAATCCGGTTATTCACTTTTGCGGCGATTATATCGCCGGCAGTATTTGAATTATATTTTTCAGCATATTCAATCAGTCTCATAACGTCTGCCTACTCCATAATACTTTAATCCGGCTGATGTGACTTTTTGAGGGTCGAGTATATTGCGATAGTCAAATACCAGTCTGCCATTGAGCATTTCTGCCATAACGGAAACATCGGAATCTTTGAAACAATCCCATTCGGTTGCAATCAGAAGTGCATCAGTATTTTCCAATGCAAGATACATTTCATCTGCCAACTCGACATCAAGGTTATTTTCACTTATCCACCGGCTGGCTTCAGACATTGCCTCAGGATCATAAGCCTTTATTTTCAAACCGCCTGCCAGCAGTGTTTCCACCATTGTAATGGCAGGAGAATTTCGAAGGTCCCCGGTGCCTGCCTTGAATGCCAGTCCCCAGACGGCAAGTTTATCAAGTCCACCCCTATTCATGGCTGACAAAACCTTGCCTGCCAATATCTCTTTGTGTCTTTCATTGGAATCATCAGCTTCCCTGACCAGTGACATATCGACTCCATATTTTTGTGCAGTTCTTACAAGGGCTTTGGTATCCTTGGGAAAACAGCTTCCACCATAGCCGGGTCCCGGATTTAAAAATCTCGGGTTTATCCTGGAATCACTTCCAAGGGCTTTGGCCACCGTGTCAATATCAGCACCTGTTTCTTCACATAAAAGGGCCATTTGATTGATGAATGAAATCTTCATGGCCAGAAATGAATTGGCAGCATATTTAATTGTTTCAGCAGTCTGGTTGGAGCATATTATAATTTCCCTGCCTTCACCTGCCGGCACAGCATACAATTCTTTCATGAGCCGACATGCAATTCCGGTTTGTCTGCAACCTATTACAATCCTGTCAGGTTCCAGAAAAGTCTTTACTGCCTTACCCTCTATAAGAAATTCCGGATTTGAAACAACCTCAGTCAGATAATCC
>CAYYXJ010000122.1:7890-9044 GCA_964475455.1 uncultured Clostridiaceae bacterium
AAAAATTTCATTTATTCGTTTTTTTACTTCAGCAGAAGTCCCTACCGGAACAGTGGATTTTATCACAACTACTAAATTGTTCTGTGCCTTTTCTGCAATTTCTTCAGCAGCTGTATACAAATATTGAAGATTGGCATTCCCATCAACATCCTGAGGTGTTTGAACTGCGATGAAAACAGCGTCACAGTCCCTGATGGCTTCCTCCAGATCATTCGTAAAATCCAATCTTCCTTCCTGTCTGTTTGAATCAATCAATTCCTGAAGACCAGGTTCATAAATAGGCATAATGCCATTCTTTAACTTTTCAATCATGTCATTGTCTATATCAAAACAGGTTACACTATTACCGAATTGAGCCAGGCCGGAGCCTGAAACAAGCCCTACATATCCACATCCCATTACACAAACTTTTTTCATTTTCTACCCCTTGATTCACCTTCAGCGTTTTTTCCGGAATTCAGGAGCTTATGTGTAGAAAAAAGCACCGCCATTGTAACAATGTAAGCTATTCCAAATCTGATGATAATCTGCAGGACCATCCTGAAAAAACCTTTCAGTCATCATTCTTATCAATAGATCGGTCTTTGGATTCAATAACCACAAATCATTTCGGAAGAACACCTCATGGAAAAATGTCCAGAAACGGCCAAAGTCAATCATAATGAATATAGATGCCAGTATCATGATTCCAATTGTAATCAGAAGTGTCATGAAAGAATAATTGAAAAAATACTTGAACATACCTTTTTTATCGAAAACCAGATAAAAGACCAGGATAATGATCAAAATTAAAAACAAAGCAAAATTAATGCCCTTTGCAAGGATGAAAAGTTTTTTAACATCCACCATATGGGCTTTTTCCCTGGCATTGAAGTATTCAAAATTACTGTTGTCTATATTCAATTCGTCGAGATCGTCCCTGTTGTCCCGCATGTAATCTATCAAAGTCTTTGTTGCAACATCCAGGCTCTCCTGTGTCAGTCCTGCATAGCTGTAAATTTCATCCTTGATCTGAGCCTTTTGGTATATATCCTCATCCAGACCCACGGTTAGGACAAATGACAGGAGTATGTGAATACCCATCAAAACAGAAAAAATTATTGATATGGCAATTGCCCAGCCTTTTTTCATTATTTGGGAAAACCTCCGATAAT
>CAYYXJ010000123.1:0-8957 GCA_964475455.1 uncultured Clostridiaceae bacterium
TACTCGATTTTCAGGCAAATACCCTTGAGGTGTTTACTCGATTTTCAGGTAAATACCCTTGAGGTATTTACTCGATTTTGGGCATTGATCTGATGTGGTTGTTGATTTTGGAGATACATTTGAATAATTCTTTTGGGTGATTTGGAATTTTTTTGTGCCAGTGATTGTTGTTTGTGATAATATCTTTCGGACAGGGAGGCATAATGAATTATTTCAGAAAAATGCAGTTGCACTATCTTCATGGTGGGAATCTTCTCATACTAGTGAGGCTTTTAATTGACAATAAGTTTGTTATAAATGTGAAACAGATACCTAAAGTCTTTGTATTATTTATTTCAAATTTACTTAATCTTCCATTTATATTACTTCAGAAAATATTCTTTTTCGGTAAGATAAAGAAAGTGAAAATTGAAAAAGACCCAATTTTCATACTGGGGCACTGGCGAAGCGGTACAACATTTCTTTCAAACCTGATCACCAGGGACCAGCAGTTCGGATTCTTTAATATTCTTCAGACATATCAACCTTCAACCTATATAATCCTGAAGCCTCTACTCCATTTTTTTGGCAAGAAAGTTATACCGAAACAAAGACCTATGGATAATATTAAAATATCCCTTGATTTACCTCAGGAAGAGGACTATGCGATAGCGAACAGATCCCTTTATTCTATGGTTCATTTCATTGCATTCCCGAGAAATTTCAATAAGTATTACTATAAATTCGGTTTATTTGATGGTATTGGTAGGAATCAGTATAAAAGCTGGCGAAGAATATACATAAGTGAAATAAAGAAGGCTACATATGTTGCCGATGGAAGGCAACTTGTAATTAAGACCCCTATAAATACCGGTAGAATAAAACAAATTCTGGAAATATTCCCCAATGCAAAATTTATTCATATCAGCAGGAATCCATATAAAACATGTCTTTCCACGCAAAAGATGTACAAGAATTTCTTTCCTTTATATGACCTTCAGTACATTGCAGATGATGATGAACTTGAAGAAACGCAGTTCAAGGTTTATGAAGCATTATACAGAAAGTATTTTGAACAGAAATCGTTGATTCCAGAAGGGAATTTGGTTGAAATTAAATATGAGCACTTTATCAAAAATCCCCTCGAACATATCCAGTTGATCTATAAGAATCTGGGGTTATCGGGTTATGAAGATGCTGAGGATAGTTTTATTGCTCATATAGAGGGAGAAAAGAAATATTCACCCAATAGCTATATATATGACCAAGAGAAACTAGCCAGAATAAAAGAAAAACTTCTATTTGCCTTTGAAGGCCTTGGTTATCCGGATGATTTCATTTAATTGAAACAATAGAAAAATTAATTTTCAATTAACGTTAAATCGTGTTAACAAAATTCATCTGCTTTGATATAATTAATGAGTGTTCAGAGATAGAACCAAATCAATTTTATTCAAGGGGGGAAAATAATGAAAAAAGTATTGTCAATCATTCTTGCACTCGTTCTTTTTGCAGCGATGTTTGCAGGATGCCAAAGTGGTGACACGGTTAAACCGGACACTTTGGAAGTTCAGCTGATTCCATCAAGGGATGCATCTGTTCTTGATGCACAGAGAAAACCTTTGGAGGATCTTCTTGAAGCAGAACTTGGAATGCCGGTTAATGTAACTGTTGCAACTGACTACAATGCACTTATCGAAGCCATGGCTTCTGAACAGGTGCATGTAGGATTGCTCGCAACAACTGCATATGTTCTGGCAGCAGACGAAGGATCCGCGGAAGCAATCCTGAAGTCACTCAGATATGATGTGGACGATGAAGGAAACCAACTGACTGACAAACCAAAGGTCAGCGGTTATTATTCACAGCTGATTGCCCACAAGGACAGCGGAATAACCAGTGTTGAAGATCTTGCAGGAAAGAGAATTGCTATTTCTTCATTTACATCAACATCAGGATTTGTATGGCCGGCGAACCTTCTTGCTGACTATGGCATTGACCCTGAAAACGGTGTTGAATGGATTAATGCAGGTGGTCATGACAACGCAGTTCTCGCAGTTTATAACGGAGAAGCTGATGCAGCATTTACATTTAAGGATGCAAGGACATTGTTTGAAGATGAAGATAACTATCAGGCCATCAAGGACACATGTGTATTCATAATGAACACAAGTATAATTCCTAATGACACCATATCGGTTATCCCAAATCTTGACAAGAAGCTAAAAGAAGATGTCAAGGCAGCTTTCCTTGCAATCGCAGAATCTGAAGAAGGTCTTGAAATTATCAGGGCAATTTACAACCATGAAGGTTATGAAGAAGCAAAGGATTCAGATTATGATGAAGTCAGAACTTATTTGGAAAGAAAGAACAGCTGGGGCGACTTTGAATAAGTCTGAAAATTTCTAGTTTGCACTTTATATGGCTGTTTTGTATCATGTATACAAAGCAGTCATATTTTTTTGACAGGAGTTAGTTGTGATTAAATTTGTAAATGTCAGTAAAACATACCCCAATGGGGTCGAAGCATTGAAAAACATCAATCTTGAAATCGAAGAAGGAGAGTTTGTTGCAATAATAGGCTTATCCGGAGCGGGAAAATCAACTCTTCTGAGACTTATTAACAAACTCATAGAATCAACAGGTGGAGAAGTTTTCTTCGATGGGGAATCAGTAACCAAAGCCAAGGGCAAGGAACTGATTAACATCCGTCGCCAGATCGGAATGATTTTTCAAGGTTTCAACATAGTAAAGAGAATGTCCGTGCTTTCCAATGTCCTATCAGGAAGGGTGGCGTATCATCCTACCTGGAAGACCATACTCGGGATATTCCCCGAGGATGACAAACAGATTGCATACAGAGCATTGAAAAGAGTGGACATACTTGAAAAAGTTCACAACAGAGCCAGTGATTTGTCGGGTGGGCAGCAGCAGAGGGTTGCAATTGCCAGGGCATTAGCCCAGGAACCCAAGCTTATGCTTGCTGATGAACCAGTGGCCTCACTGGATCCTATTACCACGGTACAGGTCATGGATTATTTGAAAAAGATAAACGAGGAAGATGGAATAACAACTGTTGCCAATCTTCATCATGTGGATCTTGCCTGGAATTATTCCACAAGGGTGGTAGGCGTAAGGGAAGGCAAGATTGTATATGATGTGCAAATGAAGGATATGAAGAAATCCAGATTCTTTGCAGACCTGGAAAAAGTGTATGGAAGGCCCATTACAAACGATGAGATACTCGGTGACGAATAATGGAGAAAATCATTGTACCTAAACCCAGAAATCTGCGAAGAAATATAATAGTCCTGACAGTTACACTGTTAATATTGGGAAGCGCTTGGTTTGCTGGTTTCAATATCTTTGAAGTAATGGGAAACCTGTATAAAGGTAGTCGGTTGCTTGGGAGAATGTTCTTCCCGCCTGATTTATCATATATCCCAAGAATAATCTCACCCATGCTGGAAACAATACAGATGGCTTTGGTCGGAACATTTGTAGGGGCTGTTGTAGCATTGCCGACGGCGGTCCTGGCAGCAAATAATTTTATTAAAACAAAATGGCTTCATGTGCCGCTTAGATTTATTTTAAATATCTTCAGAACGATACCTGCCATGGTGCTGGCCTCATTGTTTGTTGCTGTTTTCGGCCTTGGTGCATTTTCAGGTGTCATGGCCCTTGCCATATTTACATTCGGATTGATTTCCAAACTGACATTTGAATCCATAGAAGCAATTGATTACGGGCAGGTTGAAGCACTTATGTCACTGGGTGCCAATAAAATGAATGTACTGAGATATGCCATTATGCCTCAGATACTTCCACAGTTTACTTCGTATACGATTTATGGTTTTGAAGTTAATATAAGGGCCGCAGCTGTTCTGGGATGGGTAGGTGCAGGGGGTATCGGCCAGACACTTGAATACAATCTGGCCTGGAGAAATTTTGACAAGGTTGGAACAATCATCATATTTTCATTCGCTATAGTTCTTATAATTGACTTGATAAGTTCGGCTATCAGAAAGAGGTTGGTGTAATGGATAAAATACTTATAAAAAAAGCACATAATCCGTTGAAAACCACACTTCATACTGTTTATTATCTTATTGTTTTTGCTTTGATATTCTGGGGATTCAGCGGCATAGAGTATAAAGGAATCATGCAGACTGCAGCTTCTTCAATCAATGCATTACTCGATGGATTTATCAATCCTGACCTTGCCTATGCAACCAACGGAACCGTGGATGGTCTTCCTTATGCAATCCTGGAAACGATTGCCATAGCTATAAGCGGTACATTTGTATCGGCGATAATATCAATTCCTTTTGCACTTTTGGCAAGTCAGAATATAGTAGGGCAAAAAGTCTCTAAAATCGGTAAACTTATTGTAACCATGATAAGAACATTTCCTGAGCTGATTCTTGCATTGATTTTCATAAGCGTTGTAGGACCGGGTGCTCCGGCGGGGATTCTTGCACTTGGTATTCACTCAATCGGTATGCTTGCAAAGCTTTTCTCAGAAGCAATTGAAAGCATGGATATGGGTGTCAAGGAGGCACTGGAATCCTGTGGTGGAAATTATTTTGAAGTTCTGTTCAGAGCGGTTTTACCTCAGGTCAGCCCGGAGCTCATAAGTTATACATTATATAGGTTTGAAATAAATATGAGAGCAGCTTCCACTCTGGGATTGGTTGGAGCCGGCGGCATCGGTGCGCCGCTGATTTTTGCAATCAGAACAAGATCCTGGGAAAGAGCGGCCGTCATAATAATCGTGCTTGTAGTAACAGTAACCATAATTGACCAGATATCCGGTAGGATTAGAAAGAAGTTGGTTTAATGAATATACTTATAGTCAATGATGACAGTATTAACTCATATGGAATACGTCTGCTAGCGGATAGGGCAAAAAGATTTGGAAATGTTTTTGTGGTTGCTCCGCATACTGAACAAAGCGCAATAGGACACGGAATTACAATACATGATCCCATGAAGCTTCATGAGCAAAATGATTTCATGGATGATGTAAAGGCGTGGAGCCTTGAGGGCAAACCTGCAGATTGTGTGAAATTTGCCTTATACGGTTTGAACTTGAAAATAGATGTGGTTTTATCAGGGGTCAATAATGGTCCCAATATGGGAACGGACATAATTTATTCCGGTACATTGGCCGGTGCATCTGAAGCTATTATCCTGGGTGTTCCGGCGATAGCATTTTCAACGGATTTTTCATATTACAAGATAGTTGAAGATGAACTGGATTGTATCCTGGGTAAGCTGCTGCATCTTGATGTACTGAATACTGAGAATGTTATTAATGTCAACTTCCCATCATCGAAATTCACTGAATCAAAGGGAATCCGAATAACAGAACAGGGACTGAGGCCGTTTCTTCATGAATTCGAACTTGAAGGGGATGTCTACTGGGCGAGGGGAACCTGGGAAAAGATTACCAATGGCCCGGACACAGATGTCTTTGCTTTTGAAAACGGATACATCTCACTTACACCAATACAGATAAACAGGACGAATTTTGAGTATATGAAAGAGCTAAATGAAAAAATAAACTGGGAAGAGGAAAGCTGTTCATAGACCTATGATATGAAGGGAGCTTGCCATGGAATACTCAAATGTATTCGGCAAACTTACAATTGAATTTGATAAAGAACCGGCAGCTGGGAACTATGTAGAATTCCGGATGACTTTTAGCCCGTCATCCGGTTTTGAAATGGTTCCCAGAACCAGTCTTGAGTTTATTCAATTTACCAGATTTTTTTCAAATCAGTGGTCTTTGCCACAGGTTTTTGACCCTACAGCACCAGGCTATGTGAAAGCCAAAAGAAGTGACGGTGGATTTGTTGATGTTTCTATAAAGAGAGTACCGGCGGTTTATTTCAGGCATGGAAGCACTTTTCATGCAATCCAAATTACAATTGGAGAAACTCCGCTGGAAAATGAAGGGAAAATCGAAATTATATATGGATACAAAGGAGGTGGGAGTGTCGGTGTGAAAACCCCGCCTCTTGCAAAAAGTTATTTCTTTCCGGTTTTTATTTCAATGAGACATGTCCAAGGAAGCAAATTGTTCTTGGAAGAAAAATCTGTTCCATTTGATGATTTGTTTGCGTTTAATCAGAATGTCAGTTATGACCTGGTTAAGGAAAAAGCTTCCTTCTGTCCGGAGGTATTTGTTAAAGAAGGAGAAGCGTCAAAAATTAAACTCATCGCCACCGCAAAAGACAAGGCTATAAAATTTTCTGTCAGTATACTTGATAGCTTTGGTAATATATGCAAGGGGATAGATACAAAAGCCATTGTTAATGAAAAATACAACATATCAGTATCAAAGGGTTATGGAAAAGCAGAGGTTAGCATAGTTGCCAGTGGTATTGAAAGGTTCAGATGTGAATGCGGGGAACTGGGATTATATGGAATCAGCAATCCTGTTTCAAATGCTTATAAGGTCGCTTTCGGAGAAATTCACAGTCATAGCAGCATCAGTGACGGGCTTGGTACAGACAAAGACAATTACACCTCTGCCATTAATGCGGGATTGGATTTCGGTGCTTTATCAGACCATGACACACTTTTGGAAAAAGACGATTCACTTTGGCAGAAAACAGTTGAAAATGCTGAAAGATATAATGACGAAAATGATTTTGTAACCCTCCTTGGTTATGAGGCCCTTACTTACATCGAAGGAGAAACAGCAGGTCATATGAATTTATATTATCCGGGAAGTACGGGAAAAATGATACCGAGACCTAATCTGTGCGAAATTCCGAATTTGTGTAAAACCCATGGAGCAATTGCCATACCGCATCATACAATGTATGGAGGACAGTTTTTCGGTCAGATGGGCTTAAGGCTGGATTTAATGGAGCCATCTGAATTTTCATCGGATATTATGCCGGTTGTTGAAATTTACAGTACCCACGGTTGTTCCGAAACTGTCGGTTGTGACAAATCGGTTCTGGGTGTTAATCCTGAAAGCTCCGTGATGACTGCACTTGAAAAGGGCTTCAAATGGGGTTTTATTGGTGGCAGTGACAATCATGAAAGTCTTTTAGGTTCTAACTTCAGGGTTGATAAGATGCCCAGGACAATTAATAATGAGCATATGCAGTTCAGACATGGGTTGACGGCTGTTTATATTAAGAAATTGAATAGAAAAAACCTGTTCAATGCTATAAAAAACCGTTCGGTTTATGCAACAACAGGCGAAAGAATCCTTTTATATTTTGAAATTAACGGTATCCCCATGGGGCAGGAAATTTCAGTCAATTCAGCGAAAGAACCAAGGAATATCAAAATTGTTGCATCTGGAACCGGTGTCATTGATACCATGGATATAATCAAAAACGGAAAAACCTTGACCAGGAGGACACCTCGGTCACCGGATATTGAAGTTTTTTTTGTTGATGAAGATGCTCTTGAAGGCAGTACCTATTATTATGTGAAGGTTGTTCAAGTTGATGGTGAAATGGCCTGGAGTTCACCTGTTTGGATAAATTTCTCCTGACTTTTTCAAGTATGTTGAAATTATATTATCACAGAAGGTTGTGGGGAATATCCTTTAGTGAGTTTTTTTTGAAATTGCACAGGTAATTGTCATTATGGAAGAAAAGGGGATTAAATGTTAAGATTTCCGGTGATATAATCGTAGCATTAAGGGGGTATGAAATGAAAAAATCTATCAGTATTTGGTCTTTTGCAGGTCAGACGATAAGAGAAAGTATGGTGCTTGCAAAAAGTGCAGGATTTGAAGGGATTGAGCTGGCTTTGGATGAATCCGGTGAAATCTCCATGGATACAAGCCATAGGGATTTGATGGAGATCAAAAACTATTCGCAGGAGATTGGAATAAAAATACACAGTATAGCAACAGGATTGTTCTGGTCATATTCTTTTTCATCGGATGACAAGGTACAACGGAACAAAGCTTATGAGATTGCCAGCAGGCAGATTGAAACAGCTAAAGTACTCGGTGCTGACAGTGTTTTGGTAATTCCGGGTCATGTGAGCGTTTTATTTGCACCTCGACTTGGAGTGATTCCATATGATATCGCATATGAGAGAGCACTTGAAGGAATGAAAAAATTGAAACCAATTGCAGAAAAAAACGAAATAAGTATTGGTTTGGAGAATGTAGGGAATAATTTTCTTCTTTCCCCGTTGGAAATGAGAAATATAATAGATGATATAGACAGTCCCTTCGTCGGAGAATATTTTGATGACGGGAATGTAGTTGTAAACGGACTTCCGGAGCATTGGATAAAGATTCTAGGCAGTCGTATAAAAAAAGTTCATTTCAAGGATTATCGGATTGATCCGGGAGGATTGGGAGGATTTGTTGATCTGCTTTCCGGTGATGTAAATTGGCCTGGGGTTATGGAGGCATTCAATTATATTGGATATGACTCATGGGTGACAGCAGAAATGCTTCCGCCTTACAAATGTTATCCTGACCAGATTATTTATAATACAGCACAGTCAATGGAAAGGATTTTAGGAGGAGAAGGGAATGCTTAAAGTTGGTTTGATCGGTGCCGGATTCATGGGAAACATGCACGCTGCATGCTATAAGGCATTGGGGGAAGATGTGAAAATTACAGCAGTGGCTGATGTCAGAAGTGATTTTGCAGAGAAAATTGCAGGGTCAACAGGTGCTGAAATATTCTATACCGGAGATGAATTGATAGATAAGGCTGATGTTGATATCATTGATATATGTCTCCCTACTTATCTGCATGCAGAACATGCAGTAAAAGCCATGAATAAAGGAAGGGCAGTTTTCATTGAAAAACCGGTTTGCCTTCTTCCTGAAGAAGGAGAATTATTGTTAAAAACACAACGGGCAACCAATGGAAAGGTCATGGTTGGTCATTGCGTAAGATTCTGGCCGGAATATGTCTGGCTAAAAAATGCAGTTGAAGAAGAACAATATGGGAAAGTGATTTCAGCTGTCTTTACCCGTA
>CAYYXJ010000124.1:0-8892 GCA_964475455.1 uncultured Clostridiaceae bacterium
TCCTTTCAATGACCTGAATAACACTGAGGGACTGATTATGAAAACATGGAATTTTTTCCTGGTTTATGGCAAGAGAACAGTGCGGGACAGAATGTTCTTTATGATTATGCTGCTGTTTCCTGTAATTCTTATCTGGCTTCTGGGAAGTGCTTTTGCGGGTATAATGGGGGATCAGGATACAGAGGGCTTGAATAAAGCCCATATGCTTTATTTTGTCAGTGAACAGTCAGAATTATCAGATTCCTTTGAGAATTTCATGGTCAATGATGAAAATGAGTATTTCAATTTTATTGAAACTGAAAACAGAGAACAAGCAATAGAAAGCATAGTAAGAAATAATTATGATGCATTTGTTGAGATATCTGTGGATAAGATAACAGTTTACAAGAACAGCAATTATAATTTCAATTCATCCCTGGGTGAATTGATTCTGAAATCATTTGCAGACAATTTCAATTTGGTTTATGAGGTGACGGCACTTGGTATATCGATAGACCCGACTGCAGGTGGCCAGGTTCAGGATGGTTTTACTCGTGAAGTGTCATTCGATAGGGAAAGAACACCGGGATCAATGGACTATTACGGTGTGACCATCTCAACCATGTTCCTGTTCTATGGAATGATTTTCCTTGGTACTTATCTTTCTGAAAATAAAAAGATAAGAACAGCAGACAGAATTAAAGCTTCTCCGGTCAGTATGCTCAGTTATCAGTGGGGAACTGCTGCAGGAAGTGTTGTGCTGCTTGCCCTTCAATCCACATTGGTAACTTTGATTGGCATCATAATATTCAAGGTTTACTGGGGTGGTGCTCTCCACATAGGGGCGTTGGTTATTTTTGGAGAAATAATTATGGTGTCAGCGCTTGGTACTGTGCTTGGCCTGACCATTAAGAATGAAAATCTGATTGCAGGTCTATCGCAGATTGTTATTCCGGTAATTGTGTTTCTGGGTGACGGATATGTAAACATCGGCGGAGGCAGGACAATCATGGCAATCAAGAAAATTTCACCAATGTACTGGGTCAATCACGGAATTTTTGATGCCATATATCTGGGTGATTATTCAAAAGCCTATATATCATTTTCAATATGTATGGGGATAGCGGTATTAAGTACAGCAGCCGTTATGCTTGTAAATGGAAGAAAGGGGGCTGCAAATGCCTAATGCATTTAGAATAGCAGGCAACAGCATAAGACAGTTGCTTAAGAAACCCTCAAATATACTGGTTTATGTCCTGCTTCCTCCGATACTTGCAGTTGTCTTCATGATGATGATTTCATCAGGCCAGAGTTCCCGGATAACCATTGGGATTTCAGACAATGACAAAACCGTATCATCGGCTGAACTCATAAGGTATATTGAAGAAAATGACAAATATCAGATCATCATGTATGAAAAGCAGGATCTTGATGAAGCGGTTGCAGGCAAGGTTGTCCGGGCGGGTATTGATATCCCTGATGGATTTGGCGATTTCCTTTCAAACGCAGGAGAAACAAGGCCGGTAGAAGTTATGTCAATTGAAGGAGCCGCTGTTACAGCTTGGTTGAAAGGGTTCATGGAGCAAAAGATTTCAACCATGTATCTTGCTGGAAAAATGTTGCAGGGAACCGGAAAATATAATGAAATCATTGCCGGATACAGCAATAAATATATACAGGTTGAAACAGTGGAGGTTCTTGACCAGGCCAGCAAAATGGAGGGCACAAGTGCAGGGTTTGGAATGTATACTTTTGCTTCATTATTTGGGATTTTCTCCATATGTGCCCTTACATTCAGGGAAAAAGTTAATAAAACCTACCAAAGGATAATGAGTGGACCGGTAGCGCCATGGCAGTATTCAATAGGTAACACAATGGCATGTATGTTTTTTGCCGGACTCCACAGCATTATATCCCTTACACTCATTTACAATATCTTTGGAATCGGGGAATTGATTGACCTTTGGCAGTTTATTGTATTGATAACAGTTTTCTATTTGTCGGTAATTCCTCTGGGACTTTTCCTTATGTCATTGGGAAAGAGCTATGCTGCAGTTCTTGCTGTAAATGTTCTGGTTCTGACACTGACATGCATGCTCGGAGGCTGCTACTGGGATGTAACCCTGATGCCTGATGTCATGCAGAAGATGGCAAGGGGAACAACTCAATATTGGTTCACATCGGGAATTGTCAAGCTTATGAATGAGGGCTCATTGTCTGCTATAACAACGAACTTAATAGTTTTGGCTGTCTTCGGGGTAGTTTTTACACTGGCATACATATTGGTTGACAGACTTAAAAAGAACAGGATGTCAGTATGATGAATTCAAGGGAAAGGCTGCTTGCGGCAGCCAATTTGAAACCGGTGGACAGAGTACCTTTTTCCGGATATGAGCTGGACAGGTGGCGGAAGGATGAATTCTATAACACAGAACCGTCATATAAGGAACTCATGGATTATCTTGCTGTTCATGCAGACAGGATGTACATGACCAGTGAAAACCGGGGTAGTTTTCACCTTCAGGAAAACAGACAGTGGGAAGAAGAAGGCTGTATGTATTCAGAATCCATCATTCATGCTCCGGGCAGGGATTTGAAAATGGTTCAGAAAAAACTTAACAATGTCAATACATGGTGGTGTCTGGAACATTTTTGCAAGGATCTTGATGACATAGAGGCATATATCAAGATTCTCCCATATAAAGCAACCACCGTTGATATGACCAGGGTCATGCAGGAAAAAAAAGAAATTGGGGACACCGGGATAATCATGCTGTCACCTGCAGATCCAATTGGAGAAGGCGCCCATATCATGGAAATGGGTGAATTCTTGGTGAATTGCATAACTGAAACTGATACAATAATGCGCTTCCTGGATGCAATATTTGAAGTTCAGATGTATAACCTCAGGCAGGTTCTCAAAAGCGATGTCAAAGATGTTATGTTCAGGATATGCGGTCCCGAATATGCAACACCGCCTTATCTTTCACCCGGTATGTTCTATGAGATTGTAACAAAATATCTGATTGTAATGTGCAGGGAAATCCGTGATGCAGGTGGAATACCAAGAATTCACAGCCATGGTAAAATCAAGGAAGTAATTGATGATTTTCTAATGACTGATGCTATGGCACTGGACCCTTGTGAACCACCTCCGGACGGGGATGCAGACCTTGCTTACTTAACAGAAAAATGTGGAGACAGGTTTTGTTTAATGGGAGGTATGGAACTTCATGAACTTGAAAATTCATCACCACAAAGGGTGCGGGAAATAGTCAAACAATCAATGGACATGGCAAAGGGCACCACGGGTTATATAATGATGTCAACAGCAGCTCCGATTAATATTCCACTTGCAGAAAAAACAAAAAGAAATTATATGGAGATGATCGACGCTACCATAGAATATGGAAAGTACTAAGTATCCTTGTTAAAAACGAACATCCCTGGGATAACGTGTCAGATTTGACACGTTATCCCAGGGATGTTCGTTTTAGAGAAAAGAGCCACCGGTCAGGGTAGCTCTTTTTTTTAGGTTTTATTGCTTGTTTTCTTCTACATAGCGCTTGATTTTACTGGTTGTGGTTTTTACAAAAGGTTCACTTCGTATGATAAGGTCCTTGATTTTTTTGTAGTCAATGAGTCTTGAGTTTACTTCCTTGACCAGTTCCTTTAATTTAGCCTCAACGAGTTCAGGAGTTCTTTCCTTGAATTCGGCATCGAAGGCTTCTAAATCAGGAAACACAGATAGAGTTATGATTTCTTCCCTGGAATTTTCTTCTGTTCTTCCGAATACCATTGATTCAGCAACATAAGGGGAAGTGTTTATTAATAATTCTATTTCCTCAGGATATATGTTTTTGCCGTTCTGAGTTACAATAACACATTTTTTTCTGCCGGTGATATAGATAAATCCTTCCTTGTCCATATAACCCATATCACCGGTGTGGAAATAACCGCCTTCAAAGATTTCTTTGTTTAATTCGGGTTCATCAAGATATCCAACGAAGATATTTGGACCGATTGCTACAATTTCACCGATTCCTTCATCATTTGGTTCCCATATCTGTATTTCCACCCCGGGAATTGCTTTACCTGCTGCAGAATCCACAAAATCAGTATCGCTGTTCAGAGCAATGATGGGGGAGCATTCTGTAAGTCCGTAACCCTGGAAGAAATCAAGGCCGATGTTTCTGAAAAATTCAGCAACTTCAGGGGAAATTGCAGCAGCTCCGCTAATAAACATCCTGATAGAACCGCCAAGTCCGTCATATATGCTTTTAAACAACTTTCTTCTTACATCAATACCGAGTTTCAT
The DNA here is from genome assembly GCA_964475455.1 of uncultured Clostridiaceae bacterium. Lineage (GTDB taxonomy): Bacteria > Bacillota > Clostridia > DUPQ01 > DUPQ01 > JAFGQE01. The sequence continues at coordinate 4,298 of CAYYXJ010000124.1, forward strand.
CAGTAAATTTGATATTTTCAAGGCTGTTCTCATTTTATTTGCAGAACCGGCAGCCTCAGCCTTTTTCCATAATTTCTTGTACATGTTCTCAAAAAGAAGGGGGACACCAAGCATTATGGTAGTGCCGGAATCCTTCATATTGTCAACAATGTATTTTAGTCCCTCACAGAATGCAATCGAACATCCCATATACATGGGGCACAGGAAACCACAGGTGCACTCATATGTGTGATGCAGAGGAAGAACAGAGAGGAATGTGTCGGATTCATGCAGTTTTATCAGTGTTACCATTGACATTAAATTTGATGCGATATTATGATGTGATAATTTCGCAGCCTTTGATGTAGATGTTGTTGCTGAAGTGAAGAGCAGGATTTTTATTGCCATGGGATCAATTACTGCTTCTGTATACCTTGAATCGCCACCCTCAAGCAGGGATTTTCCCTTTTCAACCAAGGCATCATAGGATATGAATTTACCTTCTTCATCTTCCTTGGTAATATCCATGCCAATGAAGTATTTAACTCCAGGGGCGGATTTTGCAGCTTCTTCAATCTGATCCTTTTTTTTACCGGAAAAAATTATTGCTGCAGGGGAGCATCTTTCAATTATGTTCAGGATTTCATTGACAGGGAGTTCCTTGTCAATCGGTACTACGGTCCCAACCCCGTTGACTACGGCGAGGTATGATGTAACCCACTTATATCTGTTTTCACCCATGACACCTATGAATTCATCGGTAAGACCGAGATTAACAAGGGCAGTACCCAGATATTCAACCTCTTTTACATAATCCCTGTAAATGACAGTTTCGTATTTCCCTGATTCTTTTCCTTTTTCAAGGAAAAGCGGGTTATCGCCATATAGTTCAAGACCACTGTAAAGCAGGTCTTTCAAGTCTGTAATTGGTCTGTTTTCATGGATTGGATCAAAACCTATTCTCATATTTTTCCTCCGTATATTATAAATATTTTTCTGTAATGAAAATATTGTATCATAAAACATGATTATAGTTATCACCCCTTGGTATGTTTTAAAGCCCAATTCACGCAGAATCAGCCATTATTACCGGATTATGCGACTAAAAAAAGAGAGTGCCTTTGCGGCACTCCCAAGCGAGGTCAATCGCTTTATTCCTTGTTATCATCAACATATCTCTTTATTTTACTGGTAGTGGTTTTAACAAACTCTTCATTACGGAGTTTTACATCTTTGATTTTCTTGTAATCCACAAGCTTTGAATTTACTTCCTTTATCATTTCTCGGATCTTGGCTTCAACAAATTCCGGGTCTGATTTACCGAATTCTGCTGATATTGCCTCTACATCAGGATATACCGCCGCAGTGATATACTCTTCCTTCGATCCTTCAAGAATTTTACCGTAGACCATGGATTCGATTACATAAGGGTATGCATTGATCAGAAGTTCAATTTCCTCAGGATATATATTCTTTCCGTTTTGAGTGACTATAACGCTTTTTTTCCTTCCTGTTATAAATACAAAACCATTATCATCCATATAACCCATATCACCTGTATGGAAATAACCGCCTTCAAAGATTTCTTCGTTTAGTTCGGGTTCGTCAAGATATCCCGTAAATACATTGGGACCCTTTGCAACAATTTCTCCTATGCCTTCTTCATTTGGCTGCCATATCTGAATTTCCACTCCGGGAATAGCTTTTCCGGCAGAAGCGTCAATGAAATCAGTATCACTGTTTACGGAAAGAATAGGTGATGTTTCAGTAAGACCGTAACCCTGGAAGAAATTAAGTCCTATATTTCTATAAAATTCGGCGATTTCAGGAGTCATTGCAGCAGCACCGCTGATGAACATTCTGATTGTGCCTCCCAAACCTTCGTAAATTGAATGAAACAGTTTTTTTCTGACATCTATTCCAACTTTCATAAGAAGATTGGATATTTTCAATGCAGTTCTGAGTTTCTTGGCAGAACCGCTCAGTTCTGCCTTTTTCCATAACTTTTTGTACATTCCTTCAAACAGGAGGGGTACTCCCAGCATAATTGTGGAACCAGAAGCCTTCAAATCTTCAACTATTGTTTTAAGTCCTTCGCAGTAAGCTATTGAAGCACCCATATAAATTGGAATCAAAAATCCGCATGTGCTTTCAAAAGTATGATGTAAAGGAAGAAGTGACAGGAATCTGTCGCTGGAATCCATATATATGACCGTTGTGGCTGACATTATATTGGAAACAAGGTTTCTCTGTGATAATTTGGCAGCCTTGGACTTTGAAGTTGTTGCAGAAGTAAATAGAAGGATTGTAATGGCCTCGGGGTCAACTGTTGCATCGAGGAAATCCCTGTTTCCTTTTTCCACTTCTTCCTTACCCATTGCAATTACTGCATCATATGAAAGAAATTTCCCTTCAGCTTCAGATGGCTCAAGGTCCATGCCGATGAAATATTTCACTGCATCGGTTTTTTCAGCAACCTCTTTCATTTCTTCAGATTTTTTACCTGAGAACACAATTGCCTGTGGCTCAACACGATTTACTATATTCATTATTTCGTGGATTGGCAGCAATTTATCTATCGGGACAACGGTACCTACACCGGTCACCATAGCCATATAACCTACAGCCCATCTATATCGATTTTCGCCGATGACTGACAGGTTTGCTCCGTGGAGACCCAGCTTCATCAAGGCAGTTCCCATATATTCCACTTCCTTGACAAATTCCTTGTAAGTTACTGTTTCATATTCCTTTGTTTCCTTGTTTTTTTCAAGAAACAGCGGATTTTCAGCAAATAACCCAAGCCCACTGTAGAGCATGTCCCTTATATCAGTAATCTCCCTTGCCCCTGTATAAATAGGGTCAAATCCTTTGCGCATAAAACACCTCCATAAGAATTATTGGCAAAACAACGCATCCATGGAGCTAGTGTATCACATGTCAACAGGTTTTAACAGTACATTATATGACTTGGTATTAAATTATGCCTTTTCAGCATTTGTTATTCTAAATACTATGGGGTTCGGCCAGTCTTTGGAGGAATACGGACGATATGTTCTCATGGCATCAATGTGCAATCCATCTTCATCCTGGGTGAAACGGGTTTTGGTATCAGCTTCCGGATGGTGTTCCATTACTTTACCTGATTGTCCTACAATTTCAATCTCTGTATTTTCCGTTGCCCTGACACTTTTTATAGTATGCTGCTGCCGTTCACCATGTCTCCAGGGATTATCCATGCAAAAAACATAAACAGTATCTGTATTTTTCTTTCTGGTGAAGAAATACCTGCCTTCGCTGGGAACATGCCATGGCCTGACCTCATAAATTGCTTCTTCATTGAAAAACATGAACAGCCCGATTTCCTGCAGAAGTCTTTCCTGTTCATGGGGAATTTCACCATAATGATTGGGAGATACATTTATAACCAGGTTACCACCCTTGGCTCTTGTTTCAATCAAGAGTGCCAGCAGCTCATAGCCTGTTCTGTATTTTTCATTGGTAGCCTTGTAATTCCATGAATTTCCCATGTAGTAGCAGGCTTCCCACGGCTCATCAATAATTTCATCAGGAAGTATAATTTCAGGGGTAGGCATTTCACTTCTGGAAATCACTGCATCAGGATTCAGCTCCCAGACAACTTTCTTCAGATTTGCCGGAGGACCGTCAAAGAATACAGTGTCAACTTTTTCACATGATGCAAATACTTCCCGCAGCTGCAATTCATTGTATTCCATTAAACCGGGGTTATTGTCCGGTATTACTTCAGGTGTCATGAAATGAAGCTCTTTTCCGGCATTAAGGCACCATGTGAAATCCAATGGAGAAAAATAAACACCTGTGCTTATACCGGCTGCCCTGAAAGCGGCCATTACTTCCTTTGTAACATTTCTCCCCAAGGGTGTATTCATTACATTGAAATCAGTTGTCCCGGTTTCAAACATGCAAAAGCCACTGTGATGTTTTGTCGTGAAAAGTGAATAACGCACCCCGGCTGTTTTGGCGAGCCTGGCCCAGTCATCCGGATTGAATCTGTGAGGATTGAATAATGCCGGCAATTCCTCGTACATCTTTCTAAGCGGTTCTTCACCGGCTCCGATCATCCAGTGGGAAATAACAGAGCCGATGATTGAGTCGAGGCTCCAGTGTATGAAAAGGCCAAGTCCCTGGTCCAGGAACCATTCTTCGCGTTCTGTTTTATTTCCACGGCTTCTTTCAAGTTTATCAATCGTATTATCTACAAATATTCTGTTTAATTTATCAGTCATGTCATACCTCCGCTTCATTGATTATATTTATATGTTATGCGCAAGTAAAGAAAGAATATCAGCTGATTTGTTGTATAATTACTACATGTTTACTATAAAAGGAGCTTGAATATGCCGTCTACAGTAAGAACCGCAATAGTTGGTTGCGGAAGCCGGGGAAGAGTTTATGCCAAATATTCCCTTGAAAATCCTGAGGAAATGAAAATAACAGCAGTTGTTGAACCCAATGAATACCGACTTAACATGACGGGTGATATGTTCAGTGTTCCTTCAGAGTTCCGATTCAAAAACCTTGACGATTTTATAGCAGCCGGACTTGAGATTGATGCAGTAATTAGCGGAACCATG
>CAYYXJ010000125.1:0-8883 GCA_964475455.1 uncultured Clostridiaceae bacterium
TTTCATGAGCCAGGCTGCCATTATAAATATAGACACTCAAATACTCACCGGTTCCCATGGCCTTACCTTGGTTGTGGATTGAAATTTCAAAGGTTCCTCTCGTAGCGGCAGGCACCTTGAAATCATTTTTTTCATATTTATTACCGTTAGTATCTGTAAACGTAAGCTTGTAAACAATATTTAAATCTGAATATGCATTAGATTTCAACCCTGTAAATCTGTCCATGTAATCAGGTTGTCTTAATATTTCATCATAGTTCATTGTAATCTCCCGAAATTTGATTCTTCCCCTAACAGCAAACAATATCTGTTTTTAATATCTTTTGAACAGTATTATACTATATATGTATTTAAATTTTAAAAAACTTAGGTTAGTATTGTTTAATATACCTGAGCTTGGGTATAAAACAAACAATTAGATAAATAATTAAGGAGTGCTAATATGAAAAAATTTAATTCTGACCTACTATTGGTTTATGAATTGTCCCACACTTACAGAGACGCATTGATCAAAGATTTTGAAGATAATTATGATCTTCCGGGAAGCTTGAACAAGACACATCTCAAGACATTACTGTATATTAAGTTTGAAAAGAATCCCAAGATGTCTTTGATTAGCAGCAGAATGGGACTGGAAAAGGGCTCATTTACACCTGTAGCCCAGAAATTGCTGGAACTTGGTTATATTACCAAGAACAAGACTGACAAGGACAGAAGAAAAAGTATTCTTCTATTGACCGAAAAAGGTCTTGCCGCTGCTGATGAGTATGAAAAGGCTCACATTGATTTCCTTGAACACAAATTTTCTCAACTCGACGATGAAGAAATCAAGAAGCTTCATGAATCAATGGGAAACCTTCTCGCTTTGACTCAAAAGCTTATGGAATCCTGACACTGCTTTGTTCTTTTTGCAATTGGTAGTATCTGAAACAGTCAACGGTATGATCGTTTAAAACTCCGATTGCCTGAAGATAAGCATAGATGATTGTTGTGCCGACAAAACTCATACCTCTTCTTTTCATTTCCTTTGAAACAGAATCGGATAGGTTGCTTTTTGTCGGTACATCTTTTAGTTGACTGTAATTTCCATTTAAGGTCTTTCCATTGGTGAAACCCCAAATGAATCTGTCAAAACTACCGAATTCATCTTGTATTGATAGGATTACCCTGGCATTTTTTACGGCAGAATTTATTTTAAGCCTGTTCCGTACTATTCCTGCGTTCCCCATGAGCTGTTCTATTTTTTTATCATCATAGGATGCTACCTTTTCTAAATCAAAACCATCGAAGGCTTCAATATACGACTCCCTTTTTTTTAGTATAGTAAGCCATGAAAGACCGGCTTGAGCACCATCAAGTACCAGTTTTTGAAAGAGAAGCCTGTCATCATGGACAGGAACCCCCCACTGTTCATCATGATATTTTATATAAATTTCCGGCTGATTCCTAACCCATTCACATCTTATATTATCCATTCTTCAACCTCATTCACTTATATTTCTTCGTTCCCTGATGATTTTCCTAATCAATAACAGCAAAGCAATTGCGTGTATTATTATCAATATAATTATGATGATGCGAAAGAAATAGTAAAAACCCGGGAAATTAAACTCAGTTGCTTCAAGTGATGGAAATAGTATAAGTGCCTGATAATATACCGGAAAGCCTGTTAACAGCAGTATAAAGATTATTCTTCTATACTTATCCAACCTTGATTTATTATCACTGAAAATTGATGTATCCGGGGACTCACCGTCATATTCCTTCCTGAAATAGTACCACGATCCAAGTCTGTCAACATATTCCCACCCCGCATCTTCATATATCTGCAGATACTCGTCTTCTTTTATTCCGGTGATGCTTTTGAAATCAAGCTGGTACCTGAATTTACTTTTTTCGGTTTTTTCAAAGAAATATCTGCCTAACTGAACATTTATCAATTTATATCCTTCAGCTGCCATATTTTCAAGGAATTTTTCCTCCTTGTCATCATTCCAAGCCCAGAACCATTTTTTAACTGTTTTAATCATTTTTATACCTCCGCAGTTTGCTGCAATCCGTTATCCACCATTTCCTTCAGCCTGCCGATTTCGAATTTTACAAGTTCAGTCCCTCTTTGTGTCCTTATATATAGTTTTCTTCTTCTGTTGGACTCTTCTTCACCGACTGGTTTTATAAGTTTGTTGGATTGCAATGTATTCAAAGCACCGTACAGGGTTCCTGCCGCAAGTTTTATCCTCCCCTGGCTCATTTCCCCGACCTTTTTCATGATTCCGTATCCATGAAGAGGTTCCGTCAATGAAATTAAAATATAGTAGGTTGCTTCTGTCAAAGGTGAGTTTTTCATAATTATTCCTGTCATTTTGTGACTCTATATACCGTCTATCTATATATCGTTACTCGTTATATCGTCTATCTATATATTACCAGAAAAAAACAGCCTGTCAAGCTGCTTTTTTCCATATAATATTCCAATGTTATTTCAGAAGTCCATCCGGTCCTTGCTGACAGCCATTCCGATCTGAGAAAAATTGAATCTGCCGTACCCACCATAATCCTCAGTCCTGCAGATATTAGATAACTTCCTTGATTCTTCGTCTTCAAGCCCCATGTCTGTTCCACAACCTTCATACCACATATATCTTGTATCACCATGTTTGTAAACCGTACCGAACCAGACACCTCCCTCATCCCATGAACCTGCTTCTCCACGATTGAATACCGGATTACCGGAATATCTCTCCCAGGTAATCAAATCATTGGATTTTGCCAAACCAAAGGCAGAAGGATAATCATCAAAGACATCAGACCCTCCGTATATCATATAAAACCATTCATCCTCTTTCCAAATTCTACAAGTTGAAACACTGAATGAATCAAATTCTTCGGAATTGATCCCGGGCCCGAAAACTTTTCTTTCATTGACGAAAGAAAGACCGTCATTGCTTGTTGCGCAATAAAATTCAAAATATCCTTCATTGTTCTTCTTCTGATAAAATAAATGAATGAGTCCATTGAAAATAACAACCTCAGGTGCTATAGCTCCCGTTACAATGGGATTGCCTGCATACTTTTCAAAGTTGAAGCCGTCGTCCGAAACAGCAAGACATATGGCAGCAGGCTTGTCATATGAATGCCCTGAATAGTAAAGGTATACCTTATCATCGAATACAACTGTTCCCGGATCAAGGATATGCCGGCTGTCATGGTCATCCCTTTTGTCAGATACTTTAATCACGGGATTACCTTCATGGAAATCCCAGTCAAAACCATTGAATTTTTCAGATTTTACACAGGCTATTCCAATTTGGTCATGCAATTCTGTTCCCTGCCCCCTGAAATACAGGAAAGTCATTCCCCTGAATTCAAGTAAATCCGGATTAGCTGCATGTACACTGTGAAATGTACCGTTTTTCCTTGGAATCACCGGATTCCCTTCATAGCTATTAAACTTCATTTACTCCTCCTGAATATTCTGTCTGCAAGATCATTTCTACCCATCTCCCTGAGTATTTCAGCTGCTGCTTTTTTATTGCCTTGTTTACTGAATTGTACCAGAACCCTTCTTTTTCTTCTTTCATCCGGATCTTTTTCAGTTATAACTTTTTTCATAGTCACGGGATCAAACCCTGAATAGTACATACATGTGGATACCGTTCCCGGTGTTGGATAGAAATCCTGTATCTGGTCCGGAACAAATCCACTGTCCATTAGAAATTCCACAAGCTCTATTACATCTTCCATGGTTTCCCCTGGATGTCCTGTAATAAGATAAGGAATCAAATACTGCTTCTTGCCAATGCGATTGTTTGTTTCAAGAAATCTCTTTCTGAAATTCTGATATATTGAAATGTCCTCTTTGCCCATATAACCCAGCACTTTTCTACTTGCATGCTCAGGGGCCACTTTCAACTGTCCGCTGATATGATTTTTACAAAGTTCTTCAAGAAATTTACCATTGCTGTCTGCCATCAGATAGTCATATCTTATACCTGATTTTACAAATACCTTTTTTACACCGGGAATTTTCCTTGCAGCTGTCAGAATTTCAAGATATTCCATATGGTCAACATTCAGATTTTCACATATCTCCGGATACAGACACTGCCTGTCCCGGCACACCCCTTTTCCGTTCCTGACCTTACAATATGTGTTTCTGAAATTGGCTGTAGGTCCACCGATATCAGTGATATATCCTTTGAAATCAGGTTTTGCTGCAAGCATCCTTACCTCTTCCAAAATGGATTCCTTGCTTCTTTTTTGTATGATTCTTCCCTGGTTGAATACAATGGAACAGAAACTGCAGCTACCTGGACATCCCCTGTGACTGATAATGGAAAACCTGACTTCGTCTATGGCCTTGACTCCACCGTCCTTGCTATATGCGGGGTGGTAATCCCTTTCATATGGAAGGGAATAGATTTCATCCATTTCCTTCATTGACAAAGGTGGCTGCGGTGGAGTACTTATAAGAAATCTGTCACCATGTGCCTGGTATAAAGTTTTTCCGGCATGAGGGTCCTGTTCAAAGTATTCAATGCCAAATGCCTTCGCAAATGTTTCACGGTCAGCAACAACCTCTTCATATGAAGGGATGCCCCTGAATCCGTCTTCAATTTCATTTGTTATATATGCCAGTCCTTTTATATAATATGGAAATTCTTCTTTTTTCAGTGCAGCTGCAACTTCCAATATTGCTTTTTCTCCGGGGCCATGCACCAAAAAATCTGCCTTGCTGTCCAACAGGATTGACCTTCTGACTTTGTCACTCCAATAATCATAATGTGCAAACCTCCGTAAAGTAGCTTCAGTCCCACCGATAATTACCTTGATTCCCTTGAATGCCTGCTTTGCAAGTGAAGTGTATGCAATCAAAGCCCTGTCCGGCCGATTACCGGCTTTTTCCCCCGGGGAATAACTGTCAGTTCTTCTTTTCTTTTTATTAGCTGTGTAATTATTGACCATTGAATCAACGACACCTGATGTAATAAGAACCCCCAGTGCCGGTCTTCCCATTATTTTGATTGAATCAGCGTTTTTCCAATCAGGTTGGCAGACAAGACCTACCCTATAACCTGCATTCTCCAGGACCCTGGAAATTACTGCATGTCCGAAGGATGGATGATCCACATATGCGTCACCGCTTATTAGAAGAAAATCCAGTTCCTTCCAATTTCTAGCAGCCATGTCTTTTTTATTTATTGGAAGAAATGTCATTATTTACTCCAGACCATTTATTCATGAATTCTATAATCCCTTTGTAAACCATTTGTGTGCAATTTCTATTGTAAAATTGCAAAAACCCATGTTTGGCTTCCTTGATATCATAGCTGAATAACAATTTTTCATTGTATACTCCAAGATTGCCAGTAAAGATGATCTCTTTCGCCTGCAGTAATAAATGCAGGGGGAAATTCACTGGTTATGTGATTAATAGGAGATATCTGATCAAACAGTTCATCATCCTTTTTCACCTTGCCTGTATAAGCCCTGACCATAGTTTTAATCATGAAAAAGCCCGAATCAACAATGGACTTCATATTATAACCGCCATATACAAGCACAACCCCCTTCAGCTGGCTTTTGTCCATTTTAAGATTGACTCTGGTGAGTCTTTCTATATTTTCATTGGTAACAATACATGCCGTCATAGCTGCAAGATGGGCCCCTGCTGAACTTCCGCCGAAGAATACCCTGGAGGTATCAGCTTTGAATCTATCTGCGTTATTATTAAGCCAGTTTATAGCATCAGAAATATCCATCAAAGCAGCAGGATGTCTGAATTTCGGACTAAGTCTGTATTTGAGATTCAGTACTACATATCCTTCCCTTGAAAATACCGCACAAATTCTTCTGCAGGTGCGTTTACTTCCGGAAACCCATCCGCCTCCGTGGATATATATCAAAACAGGAAGAGAACCTTTTGATTTATCAGGAATGAATAAATCCAGAATACCTTTCTTTGAATAATGCAGGTCTTCAAGAACTGTAATACCCTTGGGAAATTTTCTGTTTATGAAAAGAACACGTCCGACAAATTCCGCTATACTCATATATGCTTTTATTAAATATGCAAACATTCAATCTCCTGTTTTATCACTCTGAAAGTCATTTTTTACAATACCATAAAAATCAACATCCACGAACTCACCTTTATTATTCACAGCAAACTCCCTCATTCGCCCTTCAAGTCGCATTCCGGATTTTACCATTACTTTTCCCGATGCTGTATTGTCTATATGATGATATGCCTGGATTCTATTGAAGCCAACCTTAAAAAACAAAAACTCCGTGACCGCCTTCAATGCTTCGGTCATGATGCCTTTTCCCCAGTATTTTTTACCCAGACAATAACCCACTTCACATTTCAGTGCCTCTTCATATATTGCCACAACCGAAATGGAACCGATGGGTTGTCCTGACTCCCTGTAAACTATTGCCCAATTATATATTTCCGGTCTGTCATAGGAATCAAGCCACAACTCAAGAATTTTCCCGGTATCATTGACACTATCGTGGGCAGACCATGTAAGATGCCTTGATACTTCTGGATCCCCGGCCCAATTCCGGAAAATGTATGGTGCATCTGTTTTCATGAATCTGCGAAGAAGAAGTCTTTTGGTTTCAATATTCAATGTTCCTGTATGCCTCATATCCACCCCGCTAAACACAGAAATTCCATCAGTCATCTTTCACATCAATGCTCATTATACCTGATTTCATAATCATTTTTCTCGAAATACGGTTGTACATTATAAAAGATTTGATGTTCTTATAAAAGATATTGAACTTCATGGATTTCATGGAAGTCCTGAACCTTTTTTTTATATCATTGCCTTGTCCAAAGGACTCTGCCAGTAAGCGCGCGCTCTTCATGGCATAGCTGATACCCTCTGCTGAACTCGGACTTATCATGCCTGAAGCTTCTCCAATGAAAAACACATTTCCTTTATTCAACAATATACTTCCGCCATTCATTGGTCTGTAAATAATAGCTCCGTTTCTTTTTAAAACATCGCCTTCAATATACCCGTCCTGCACCAACTTTGCTGAGAGTTTGTTGTGTTTTTCAATAATATCATCCCCCCAGGGTATTGCACTGCCAAACAAAACCCTGTCATCTTTTTGTATCAGCCACGAATAAAAGTCTGTTGTCTTTTTATCAAAGATTGAATAATAATATGGCAGCGTCTGTCCTCTTTTATAGATATCCTGTATTGAAACATATTTATCCGGAACTTTGCTGCCTGGTGCAATACAATTTCTGACAATTGAAGCTGCCCCGTCAGCTGCAACTATATATTTCGCCCTTATCTCAAAATCCCCGTCACCGCTCCTGAGTTTAATTTTATAAATATCATCCTCCAATGAACATGATTTAAAGATACAGCTGAAAAAACTCGTAACCCCCTGCGGAATTAAGGATACCAACCATCTGTCAAACTTTTCCCTGTATATATTGATATAATGCCTTTGGTAAAATCTTACCAGATTGTTATCAAGGTCAATTGATTTAACACTGAATGTCTGTGGTCCTGCCAGTACATCCTCAGGCACGCCCAGCCCTTGTTCTGCAAGCTCCTTTTGTGCTGCAGGTGCAAGTAATCCTCCGCAGCATTTGCTTCTAATGAAATCAGCACCTTCATCTAGATTGCGTTTATCAATTACAGCTATTTTTAAATTCCGGGGAGCAAGTCTTACAAAAGTTGAACCTGCAGGACCCGCACCGATTACAACAATATCATACATTTTAAACCGTGTTTCCAAGTGGATTTTCAATAAACCACTTTTTTGCATCATTTAATAGATTCTTGAATTCCTCAATGTTCAGTTTTTCAATTTTTTTAATTCTGATACAACTCTTGCCTGCTGAAACCTCACCCAGCTTATTGCTGTAATATTCGCCTATAGGCTTCTCATAGGTCACGCCGGATACATAAACATTGACGCTTCCCTTTTGAGGAGCAAGACCTATTACCGGCCACATATATTGCTCCCTGGTCGTCTTATAAGGAACAAGCCCATAGGCTATCATATTGATACTTGTACCTGCATAAAAGGTTCGTTCAAGGGTTGGCACCGTTTCACTTATCAGTTTGTCGATATCCCTGAACAAGCCTTCGAGCTCACCCGAATTCCTGAATAATTCCTCAATATTGCTGGCTTCAACCTTCATAAGCTCCTCCAAATCTCCAAAATGACAGGATTTCTCGATATTGTTTACCTTGGTTTAGTATCCCGACTTTCCGGTAGTGTGTTCCATTGATATCTTGATGACTGTTGTACCCGTTTTCTCAGCCTCAATATATTTTTTACCTTTATCAATATAATCCGGGGAATATTTTTTTATCAAACCACCAAGGGCTCTGACTTTTTCCTGACCCTCAATTATTGATGCACGGCCAAATACAACAACACTTTTATATTTTGTTGTAAACTTTTCCGGAACAAGTTCTGTTTGAGATACAGTACAAAAGGAAACTTTCTCATCTTTGGTTATTGCCTCAATCTTGTGACCTTCATGGGCGCAATGTATATAAATTCCATCATCAAAATAAATATAATTTACCGGAATTCCATATGGGTAACCATTTTCACCATGGACTGACAATACACCGTATTCACCTGATTCAAGGATTGCCAAAACCTCTTCCGGTGATGTTTCTTTATTTGACCTTCTCATTTCTCTAAACATATATCCTCAGCTATCCACGGATTTTCCGCATTTCGGGCAATACATATATGCCGAATCCAACTTATATCCGCAATACGGGCAGTAATTGAACTGACCGCTGTCCAGGGTACTGTCCCCGTCACTTCCCCCTGATGCAATTTCATTGTTTATCCCTCTGTCAGATCGATACCACTCTTCACGTTTTTTTC